>CAYRTQ010000188.1:0-8927 GCA_964426865.1 uncultured bacterium | reverse complement strand
GGGGGGGACGGTACGATTTCCGGTCCCTCGTGATCGCCTCCGGGAAACGGGCGCGCAAGTTGAGCGTTCCGGGAGAGGACGAGTTCCTCGGACGGGGAGTGACATACTGTTCCACCTGCGACGGCCCCCTGTATCGCGGTGAAACGGTGGCGGTGATCGGCGGGGGAAATTCCGCCCTTTCCGCGGCGAACGAGATGCTCGCGCTCGGCTGCACCGTACACCTCATCAATTTCGCGCCGGGTTTGCAGGCCGACGCCGTTCTCGTGGAACGGGCGATATCCTCCCAGCGCACCATCCTCTATACCAATCACCAGGTGGACGAGATCACCGGCGATCACGCGGTCACCGGAATCCGCATCCATGACCGTGAGAGCGGTTCATCCTGCACCCTCAAGGTCACCGGCGTTTTCGTCGAAATCGGGCTCATCCCCAACTCCCGGTTTGTCGAGGGCATCCTCGCCCTGAACGAAATGGGGGAAATCCTCATCAACTGTCTCTGCGAAACGAGCGTCCCGGGGATTTACGCCGCCGGGGATGTCACCTCCGTGCCCGAAAAGCAGATTGTCATCGCAGCCGGAGAGGGAGCCAAAGCGGCGCTGGGAGTCAGCGGATACCTGCTGAGAAAAGGGAAATGATTGGTTCTCCGTGGTTTTCTGTGGGTAAACAGTACTGATGCGGCTTTCTGAAACGGCGATGAAGCCGGGTAGGGCGGTGCGGTTTTCACCTGTACGGGGAAAGCGCAGGCATTCCTTACCCCACGAAAGCGCCTCAACCGGAACATGCGGTCGATGTCCGGCCATATGCATCTACCCATAAAAACGGTGAGCAACTTTTTCCTGCAATCCCCTTGTCCGGTTCGGACCTCTTTCCCTTGCGCCTCCCCGCCTTTGCCCCTTTCCCACCCCATCCTGCAACCATTCCCGCCCCGGCGCGTCCTCCCGTTCAGATTCCCGTTGGAAGCAACAGCCGCACCGCTTATATTTTTCATCTACCGGATAGATG
Organism: uncultured bacterium; assembly: GCA_964426865.1. Taxonomy (GTDB): domain Bacteria; phylum Latescibacterota; class Latescibacteria; order Latescibacterales; family Latescibacteraceae; genus JAWLHT01. The sequence goes on along the minus strand of CAYRTQ010000188.1, from coordinate 7,925 downwards.
GAAACAACTGCGGGACAGATAAGCCGTTATTATCGGCGGAAGGGCGCTGAACGTGAGCAGGGAAATCGCGCGGGACGTATTGAGAATAGAAGCGGAAGCCATTGAAAACATGATCGGGCGGATTGGCGAGGAATTCGAGAGGGCGGAGGACATCCTTGCCGCCACCAGGGGACGGGTGATCGTTTCGGGCATAGGGAAATCGGGAATAATCGGGCGCAAAATCGCCTCCACGCTGTCCAGCATCGGAATTCCCGCCTATTTCATACACCCGGTTGAGGGCGCGCACGGCGATATCGGGATGATCATGCGGGACGACTCCGCGATCGTCATCTCCAAGAGCGGCTCGACCGACGAACTGAACAGCATGCTGACCCACCTGAAACGTCTGGGGATTCCCATCATCGCCATGACCGGCAACACCGCCTCCAACCTGGCGGGTCTCTCGGACGTGGTGTTGGACACCTCCGTGTCCTGCGAGGCATGTCCGCTGAACATCGTGCCCACCGCCTCCACCACCGCCACGCTGGCGATGGGGGATGCGCTCGCGGTGAGCCTCCTCCGTCGCAAGGGACTGACCGCCGAGGATTTCGCCGTCCTCCATCCGGGAGGCACCATCGGGAGCAAGCTCACCTACCGGGTACGGGATCTCATGATTTCCGGGGAGAATCTCCCCCTGGCGGATATCGAGGCCCCCATGGGCGAGGTGATCGAGGTCATGAGCGCCCGCAAACAGGGAATCGCGGTCATTACCGAACGGGGAAAACTGGCCGGGGTGATTACCGACGGCGATCTGCGGAGACTCCTGCAACGTGCGCCTCGCCCGCTTGAGGTGAACGCCCGTCAGGCCCTGAACTACACCCGGCGCGACAACGCCCCGCGTTCGGGAGCGCTGACCGTGGACCAGAACGCCTATGCCGCGGCAGCGGTCAATCTCATGGAGAAGCACATCGTCACCGCCCTCGTGGTGGTCGATCCGGAAGAACGCCCCATTGGGCTGATACGGTGGATCGACCTGTCGGTGGCGGGCGTGGTGTAGACGCCATACGATTCACTTCGGCTTTTTATGCTGGCTTCGACAGGCTCAGCAAGCGCGGTCGCTGAGCCTGTCGAAGCGACCCCACGCGACGTGAACCGTATTGGGTGTAAACGACACGATTCATCTCTGCACCAGCGGAAAAGCATGCAAAAATACAGCCCACGGACGCGACACGAATGTCGCCGCATATGAAATGCGCCATCGTGTCCCACATACGCGGGCATCCCGGAACGGGGGATATGATTCCCTCGACAGTAGAATTCTCCCGGACAGAGTCGAATCGGAAATGTGGAAAAAATGTTGAAAGCCTGTGAGAAACGTGTGGTAAACCGTTCTTTTCCCCTGAAACGCGCGACGGGATTCTGGATGCCGGCGCGCGCTTTTTCGCTTGCCGCCGCGTTCCTGGCCATCCTGATGCTTTCCTTCGGCTGCTCGAAATCCGCTCCGGCCCCCAAGGGCTTGGCTCGTCCGCTGCCGCCCGGTCCCGACCAGATTTTCGTGAACGCCCGCTTCGTGGTGACCGAAAACGGAAATACCAGCGCGATAATCAGCGCAGACAGCGTGCTGGTGTTCCAGCAGGTACGGCCCCGCTCGGTCGCCGAGGGACGCCTTCAGGTCATTCTTTTCAACCCCGAAGGGGTAAAAACATCCACGCTCACCGCTGACCGGGGAATCGTCTACGGCATGACACAGGCCATCGACAGCCTGCGTGCGGAGGGCAACGTGGTGATTGTCTGGCATGAGCGGAACGCCCGCATGAACACCCCCTTCATACGGTGGATTTCCTCCACCCGACGGATTTTCGCCGACAGCACCGTAGCGCTCACCGTGGACAACGCGGTGGAGCGCGGCATGGGACTGGAGGCTCCGGACGACCTGAAAAGCTACACCATGCGTCAGGTCACCGGTTCCGTGGTCGGCGAGGAGTTCAAAATTCCGGAGAGAGATGACAAGGCGGATTCCTCGAAAGCGGCAAGGTGACCGGGCGCCGAAGCATTCGTTTTCCCGGTTTCCGATGGAACCGCTCCCCTTCTCTGAAGTCTATGGGGTCAGCGGCGCGGATATTCCGCGGGGATAGCCGGAAATACTCGTGAGAAACAGACGGAAGGAAATACGGAATATATGCAGCTACGGCTGAAACTTTTCCTGTGCGCGGCCCTGGCCCTGAGCGCCGTAACGGTGATGGGGCAGGACGGCGGCCGTATTGAATTCCAGGCGGACAGCACCTCCACCGAATTCATCGAGGGAGGAGGCGTCATCAAGCGGTATTCCGGAAATGTCATCGCCCGGAGCGCCGATATGGAGCTGAAAGCCAACGAGGCGATATACAACAGCAAGCTCAGCCTGACCCGTCTCTATGGCAATACCAGCCTGCGCGATTCGGTGCGGACACTCTATGCGGACACGATCCTCTATTACGACCGCACGGAACGGGCGATCGCCAGCGGACATGTACGGGGATTCGAGCGGGCGCGGTCCATCCTCGCCGGGCACGTGGTCTATGAACGCGCGCGCCGTCTTCTCACCGGAACCCGGGGTGTGACGGTGCGGGACGATTCCCTCCGGTCCTCCGCGACCGGGATGACCATGGTACTCAACGATTCCACCCGTAACGGGCTGGTGATCGGCATGCCCTCCCTGGTGCGGGAAGACAAGGAAGGGAGCATCATCACCCTGACCGCCGCCGACACGCTCCGTCTTTTCAACAAGGAACGGACCGCGGAAATCTGGAACAACGTGGTGGTCAGGAAAGACAGCATGACCGCGCGGTCCACGCGCGCCTTTTACGCCGATATCCCGGAGCGGGTGACCCTCATCGGCAAGCCGGTTATCGAGAATGTCATGCATGGAACCGGGGACGAGGACAAGATTCCCATCCGCATCACGAGCGTGGTGACCGGGGATACCGTGCTTGTATTCCTGAAAGAACGGGCGCTCACCGGGGTGCGGATCATGGGGAACGCCACCGGGACCACGACCGCGGTGGACAGCGCCGGCGCGGTCTACTACCGGAGTGTCCTGGAAAGCGACGACATGCGCATGGACATGAACAACAACCAGATCTCCCAGGTGACCGCAGTGGGAACAGCGAACAGCTACTACATGCATTCCGCCACGAAAAAGGGGCGGAACATGTTCGTCAACACCGCGCGGGGGGATACCATACGGCTTTTCTTCGAGAACGGCGGCATTTCGGACATGCGCATACGGGGTCTGAGCGGCGGGGACGCGGTGGGGAAATACTACGAGTATTCCCCGTTGAAAGCCGCGGCGGACAGTGTGAAGAACGAACAGGACAAGACACGGAAGCCGAAGGAAAAACGGTAAACCCGGGTTTCGCGGGCGCGCTCTCTTTCCCAGGGAACGCAACGGGGGAAAGGAATGCCCGGCGCGGGCGCGGGAATGAACCCGGCGGCGGGGCGAATGTGAAGCCATCCACTTTCAGAAAGAGGATATTGTGACGGAACCGATACGGGGAGAAGAGACGCCGGAATCCGGAGCCGAAACGACGGAATCCGTACACCGCACCGTTCTCCGGACCGAGGGTCTGGTGAAACGGTTCAAGAAGCGGACGGTGGTCAACGGGGTGTCCATACACATCGGACAAGGCCAGATCGTGGGTCTGCTGGGGCCGAACGGGGCCGGGAAAACCACCTCTTTCCGTATGGTGGTGGGCATTCTGCACCCCAACAGCGGCCACGTATACCTGGACGACCGGGACATCACCCGTCTGCCCATGTACAAGCGGGCGCGGCTCGGCATCAATTACCTCCCCCAGGAGCCCTCGATTTTCCGCAAAATGACCGTGGAGCAAAACATCATGTCCATCCTCCAGACCATGCATCTCAAACGCCGTCAGCGAAAAGAGCGTCTGGAACAGCTCCTGGAGGAGCTGGGAGTCACCCACATCCGGAAGAGCGAGGCCTACACCCTCTCCGGCGGAGAGCGCCGACGCGTGGAGATCGCCCGCGCACTGGTGACCGACCCCAAATTCATACTCCTCGACGAGCCGTTCGCCGGAATCGACCCCATCGCGGTGGAAGACATCCAGAACATCGTGGCGGGGCTCAAGAAGCGGGGCCTCGGCATCCTCATCACCGACCACAACGTACGCGAAACCCTCGCCATCACCGACCGGGCCTATGTCATCGCCGAGGGAACCATTCTCACCGAGGGAACCGCGGAATTCCTCGCCAACGACCCGGACGCCCGGAAAATCTATCTCGGCGAACGGTTCAGGATGTGAGGAAAGGCGCGCCCCACCTGCGTCTTTGCGGTCAGCCCGGACGGACGTAACCGGGAGAGTTCACTCCTCATCCGGCTTCGACTCCTTGAAACACCGATGCTTCAGCGGGCGGCCCGGATCGCCCGTACCGGTCACCGTTCCAGACTACCCGGTATCGCCGGTAGGTTTCTCTCCGAGGGAACAGCTTCCGCGAGTACACGTTCGCAATGATATTCCCAAACATCGGGGACCACGTTTCCAGATATGTCCGCGCCATCGTACAGACCGGTTCAACCCTCCGGACATCCGCCTTCCGTAAGGACATCGACACAGTAATCCGCTGTGTCCCCGCGCCTTTTCCGCAGCGCCGAAAGTCCTTGAAGAAAGGTTCTTCGTCCTTTATATTTAGACCCATAGACTACAGGTTATACCTTTCCATATTCAGGTTTTTTACCGATGCTAAAGCTTACCCAGGAAATGAAACTCACACAGAAGCTGGATTTCCGCATGATCCAGTCTCTGAAACTGCTCCCGTTGAATGTCATGCAGCTTGAACAGCGCATCAACGAGGAACTGGAGCTGAATCCCATGCTCCAGGTGGACGAAACCGTGGAGCAGACCCCCGATAAGCCCGGCTCCCCCGCCGATGAACAGGGAAAAGTCAGCGGATCCGATGATTCCGAGGCCGACCGTAACGGTGATTTCACCGAGGCGGACTGGATGTCCTATATGGAGGACGGATTCGACAAGGACTACAGCGGCTACGAGGAAACGGATTACAATATCGAGGAACGCGAGCCGATCCACACCTATACCCGCACGATAGCCGACCATCTCACCGAGCAGTTGGGGATGGTGGTGAAATCCGAGCGGGAACGAATGATCGGAGAATACATCATCGGCTGCATCAACGATGACGGTTTCCTGGAAATGGATGACGAGGCTATTGCCGGCGAGTTGCAGGCGCCGGTGGAGGAAGTTACCCGCATGGTCGGGGTCATCCAGCAGTTCGATCCCCCGGGAGTGGGCGCCCGCGACCTGCGTGAGACGCTTCTTTTCCAGCTTCGGGAGCGCGATCTGGAGAACAGCCTGGCATGGACGCTCATATCCGGATATTTCCGGGAACTCACCAACCGCAGGTTCAAGGAGATCGTCCAGGCGCTCCATATCACCGAGCAGGATATCCGTGAGGCGCTGGAAATCATCGCCACGCTCTCGCCGCGCCCGGGATCGGCGTTCAGTTCCGCCACGAACTCCGCGGTCATCCCGGATATCGTGGTGGAAAAGGTGGAGGGCGATTATGTGGTCATGCTCATGGACGGCCATATTCCCCATCTGACCATCAGCGCGGGATATCGCAAGCTCCTCGACAAAAACGCCGGCACCAAGGCGGAAACCCGCAAATATCTCGTGGACAAGCTGAACAGCGCCCGGTGGTTCATCAATTCCATCGAGCAGCGAAGATCCACCATTCTGCGGGTCGCCCGGGCCATCGTGGAGCGTCAGACCGAGTTTCTCGACCACGGCATCTCCCACCTGCGTCCCATGACCCTCCAGGATATCGCCGACACCGTGGGCGTGGCGGTCTCCACCGTTCAGCGGGTCACCACGGGCAAATATATCCAGACCCCCCAGGGCGTGCTCGAACTGAAACAGTTCTTCACCCAGCGCATTTCTTCCACCGACGGCTCCGAGGATTTCTCCGCCAAGACGGTGAAGGAAAAGCTCAAAGAGCTCATCTCCGGCGAAGATCCCCGGAAGCCCTTGTCCGACCAGAAGATCACCGATCTGCTCAACCAGGACGGCATCGATATTTCACGGCGGGCGGTGGCGAAATATCGTGATGACCTCCAGATTCCCACCGCGCGATTGCGGAAAGAGCTGTAAGCGTCACATTCCCGCAGTGACCAGTCAGGATGTCTCCGGCTGGTCATTTTTTTACACCGCTTCACCTTCTGAAGAGATCCGCGAAAGAGCCGGAGATATGGAGAACGGCGCTTTCTCCTCACGGAGGACCGCCCCGGTTTTTCATTCCCGGTGATGTACGCGCCCGCGCCGGAATAATGGTGAAAGGGCCAGGAATCATATTCCGAATAATGGAAAAAAAGGTTTCCTCCCGGCGCGGAGAACATATATTTTGAAGGATCATTCCAAAGGGTAAACAGCAGTACCAGGGGAAACGGCAGCCGTGTTCTGAATCGCGTTCGGTTCGATGGATCGTTCTACACGATCCGTCCCGGTTCACTGCGGAGCCTCCGGAACAATCCGGAATGATGTACGGGGAATGAGCGTTCTGAATTACGAGGAGGTTCGGGTCTGTTATGCGGTTGTGTCCCTTGAGCGAAGTCGAAGACGGAATGGTGCTGGGAAAATCCATTTACATGATGAGTGGACGACTGCTCCTGGGAGCCGGTTTCCGCATCACCATGGAAATCAGGGATAAACTCACCGGCATGGGATACTCCCATATCTATGTCACGGAAGAGGGCACGGAGGATGTCATCCCCGAGGATGTCATTTCCGAGGAACTCCGTCACCAGGCCCAGTCCAAACTTGCCGGGAAAATCGAGGAAATCCAAAACCTGACCCGCTTCCAGGAGATGACTGTCGCCAAGGCGGCGGAACTCATCGAGAACGGGTACCTCCAGAAGGTAAACATCAGTTATGAAATGCGCCAGGTAGTACGGGAAATACTGAAGGAAATATCCGCCACGGGGGTAAAATTCCAGAACACCATCCTTTTCAAGGCAAAAGACACATTCTTTCTCGACCACGCCATCAACACCACCATCCTTTCCATTCTCATCGGGAACCGGTTCCAGTTCTCCCGTCAGGAACTCACCCATCTGGCGCTCGGCTCATTCCTCCACGACATCGGAAAGATCATTCTCGACCAGATTGGCGACGATCCTCTGAAAACCGGCCACAGCCTGCATCGTGAGCACCCCACGTTCGGGCGTCTTCTTCTCAAAAACAGCCCCGATATCTCCCCCATGGAAATCCAGACGGTCAACCAGCATCACGAATACCAGGACGGCAGCGGGTTCCCCATCGGGTTGTATGGTGAAAATCTCCCGCCGGTCAAATCCGCGCACCGCAAGCGGGGGACCATTTTCCGGTTCGCGGAGATATGCTGCGTGACCAATACCTACGACAATCTGGTAATGAATCCCCTCGGCGATGAACGGCGGACCCCGGAAGATGCCCTTCGCAGTCTCATCGTGGATGCCGGCAAGCTCTACAACAAAACCATTGTATCCGCTCTCCACGAAATCATCCCCATCTTCCCCATCGGCTCCACCGTGCTGATCGAGGATATCATCGACCCCACGCTCACCGGCGCCTATGGCGTGGTAGCCCGAATCAACGAGAACCGGCTCAACCGTCCGGTCATCATTCTCACCATGAACAAGCTCCGCATGAAAATGAAACCCATCATGATCGACACCTCCAAACTGCACAATATCAAACTGAAACTCGTGCTCTGATTTCGGAAATCCCGTAGAAAACGGCGCTTTGCAGCCTTGCCCCCGGGTACTGCTTCTTCATCTGGATAGAGTTGGGTGGATTGCGCTTCGACACTTCGACAGGCTCAGTGTCCGGTGCTGGCTGATACCAAGTTTGAATCAATCTCCGTAGCAAAGGCAGCCCCCTTTCCGGCCT
>CAYRTQ010000187.1:0-9587 GCA_964426865.1 uncultured bacterium | reverse complement strand
CCGCCTCGGCGTTGTCGCGCTCCAGCTGGGTGATGCCGCGCTCGTCCGCGTTCTCGTTAAGCATGCCGACGAGCCTCTGCGGCACCGCGACTAGGTTCTCAGGGTCGAAGTTCGTCCTGTCCCTGTCCGCGAAGAAGATCACGCAGCCCTCAACCACCGGCAGGTCGCGGACCCGTATGGCATCCACCACGGCGCGCCCCAGTCCCGGCCAGGCGAACACGGTTTCGGTGGCCACCGCGCCGCCGAGGAGCGCGGCGAAATCGATGCCGATGACGGTGATGACCGGGATGAAGGCGTTGCGGAGCGCGTGACGGAGAATGACCGCCTTCTCCGACAAACCCTTTGCTCTCGCGGTGCGGATATAGTCCTTCCCCACCACCTCGAGCATGCTGGAGCGCATCATGCGGGCGATGTAGCCCACCGACACCGCCGCCAGCGAGAGCGCGGGGAGAAAGAGATGCCGCAGATCGCCCGTGCGGCCATATCCGCCCACCGGCAGCCAGCCCAGCCCGGAGGCGAACACGAGAATGAGCATCATCCCCAGCCAGAATACCGGCATGGATATCCCCGAGAGCGAGAAGATCATCACCAGCCAGTCCCAGACGGTGTTCCGGTACACCGCCGCGAGAATGCCCGTTCCCACCCCGATGAGGATGGCCAGCGTCATGCTCGCCACCGCCAGACGGGCGGTCGCGGGGAAACGGTCGCGGATGATGTCCATCACCGGGCGTTTCTGACGGTAGGACACCCCGAGATCGCCTTTCAGGAGACGCCCGATATATTTCACGTACTGGACGTGAACGGGACGATCCAGTCCCAGTTCGTGACGGAGATTGGCCAGGGTCCGGGCGTCGCCGTGCTGGCCCATGAGCATGCGCGCCGGGTCGCCCGGTACGATGAACATGAGCGCGAACACGATGGTGGCCACCCCGAGAAGGATAGGTATGACAAGGAGAAGACGGCGAATGATGTAGGTGGTCATGACAACTCTTTCGATTCCATGCAATTCCCCATACGGCGGCTCTTTTCATGGAGCATTTCCGGGGCCAGGCCCAATCCGTCGCTCCACTCAACCGTATCGAAGTTGATATGGGCGGACCGGAACAGGCTTTCGTCCCGCAACCCCGAGGATTTCCCAAGATTCAGGAACGGTTTCACATCGAAGATTCCCCGTGAATCATCCTCGAAGGTCAACAATAATTCGTAATTTGCCAGCGGCTGTACCGCATACATTGCAGCGTCCCGGTCGAGTATAGCAACTCCTCACCGCCGGAATGGTTGCAATCCGGAACCCATCATTATCCTTCCCAACGGCCACCGTACATCGACTCCATTCTCTGTACCCCGTCGCGAAGCCATCATTGTTCCTTCCGCTCTTTCCCGCCCACATACCTCAGCCTCTCCAGCGGAATCCGGAAATCCCCCTGTTTCGGGTAGACCAGCCCCTCGTACTCCGGGTTGAACAGCAGCCGCTGCTGGGGATACATGAGCAGTATCCAGCAGGCGTCATCGGTGGCGATGCGCTCGGCGCGGCTGTACAGTTCGGCCCGGCGCTCCGGGTCAAGGATAATCCGGGCGTCGTTGGTCAGACGGTCGAATTGGGGATTGGAATAGCCGGAATAATTCCCGGGAGCGCCCGCCTGGGCGGAATTGAGCAGGATGTAGAGGAAATTGTCGGCGTCGGGGATATCCGCCACCCAGCCCATGCGGTACAGGTCCGGTTCGAAATTGTCGCAGGCCTTGATATAGGCGGGCCAGTCCAGGCTCTTGAGATCGATGTTCACCCCGATCCGTCGGAAGGTGGACTGGACATACTGGGCGATCTGCTGGTGCATCTCGTTGGTGTTGTACCACAGGGTGAGCGGGGGAAGTCCCTTGCCTCCGGGATACCCCGCCTCGGCGAGCAGTTTCGCGGCGCGGTTCAGATCAAATCCGAACCCCTGGATGGTCTCGTTTCTTCCCTTGATGCCGGGCGGGAGGATGGAGGGTGCGGGAATGGCCGCTCCCTCGTACATGGTTTCCGCGATTCCCGTGCGGTCCACCGCCCAGGAAAGGGCTTGGCGCAGTTTCAGATTGTTCCTGAACGGCGGACGGGTGAGATTGAACCCGATGTACTCCACCCGGAGATAGGGCCACATCCGCACGAATTTCCCGTACTTCTTCTGGATGAGCGCGAACTGGCCGGGAGGGGTCTCGTTCACCAGGTCGAGTTCCCCCACCACCAGCTTCATAAGCGCCACGCCCACATCCGGGATGATCTCGAAATCCACCCGGGGAATGCCCGCCTTCTCGCCGTGATAGCCCTCGAACGCATCCAGCCGAACCAGAATGTCGTGCTGCCATTCCACGAAACGGAAGGGCCCGGCGCCTATCGGGGTGAACCCGTCCTTGGTCACCCCCTCCCTGGCCACCACCCGCGCCGCTTCCATCGCCAGATAGGAGAGAAACGGCGCGAACGGTTTCTCCAGACGAAGGACGACCGTGGAATCATCCGGGGTTTCCATTCCGGAAAGCGATTTCGCTTTTCCGGCAAGCATCTCGGCGGCGCCCCTGATCGGAGCGAGCACCCAGCTCCGCTCGGAGATGTTGGCCGGATCGAGACAACGCTCGAAACTGTACCGGAAATCCGCGGATGTCACCGCGCGACCGTTGTGGAAAATCACTCCCCGTTTCAGGTGGAAGGTATAGATCAGGCCGTCCGGAGAAATCTCCCATCGTTCGGCAAGCGCGGGAACGACCTCGAGCGTGACCGGGTCCTGTTCCACCAGCCCCTCGAAAATACGGAACACCACGGTGGCGGAGGAGGTATCGGTGCAGTGAATGGGATCGAGCGAGGGTGGATCGGAGGCCAAACGGTAGAGAAACGCCCGCGGGCCATCCTCTCCGGAGGGTCCGCCGCAGCCGGCGAAAAACGGGATGGCGCAGAGAAAAAAGCAGAAAAGCGCGGCGCGAACGGAATTGATCATAAAGTGTGTTCTCCCGCCGTAATTTACACACGGCGGGAGCGGAAGTCAAGAAAGCTCTGCCGCGGTGGACGGAAACTCCGCCCTCCCGGTTTACAGATCGAACGGCTCTCGCAGGCCGGGAACGGTTCCGCTTGGCATCGATACATGAAGGGGAGACGGAAACCCGCCTCCCCTTCATGTATCGATGCCAAAAAGGCTCTCACCCGAAAAAACCGTCCGGATACTTCAGCGGTTTCGGGTCGCTCTGGACAGTGAAATCATCTTCCAGTTCGTCCAGACGGGCGGGTTTTCCTTCCAGACGGAGAAGGGATTTAAAACCCGCCAGGAACGCGGCGGACTTCTCCAGCACCTGCTCATGGGTCTGAGGCATCACCCCACGCTCGATGACCCGCTGGAATTCCAGCAGCGGCGGGATGAAATAGTACTGAAACCGGGCCTCGGAATCTCCGCCGTTGGTGTGCCACAAGTTCTGCTCGAACGTCCCCTGGTCGAATATGACCTTGACCCAGGCGTTGGAATCGTGGTCACCGGTGTTATGGAGCGTGGCGGTGAACGGTGGATTCTTCCCGCGGGGCTTGAACCGGATGGTCCAGGCATCGGAACCGTACTCGTAGACACTCGCAATGCTCCGGTCAACCGCGATGCTCTCCACTCCCCCGCCAAGCATGGCGAGAATCACCCAGACCCCGTGCAGATCATGGGTGATTTCGTAGGAGGAGTTGTAGGCGGCCACCGCCCGTATGGCGTCCGCGCCCCACTCCTCCACCTTGCGGCGCATGGCGTAGACTTCCTTGCAGTATTCCCAGGAGGAGGCGGCCAGGAACGGAGTGCCGTACCGTCTGGACATCTCCACAATCTTTTTCGCGTTGCCCATGTTGGAGACGAAGGGACGGTTGAACAGGACCGGGATTCCCGCCTTGAGATAGGGCGCCGCGAGCTGCGGGAAGTAATCCAGGTTGCGGATGTCGGAAAGGATCACGCCATCCACCTTGTCCACCATGCCGTCATACCGGGCGACCGGTTTTGTCCCGAACTGCGCGCAGAAAGACTCTACCCGTTTCGGATCGTGGTCCCAGATGTGGGTGAGCTCCATGCCGGTCATACGGGTGGGAGTGAACCCGCCGTCCCCCATCGGGGTGCAGTTGATGAGCGGTCCCCAGATGTTCGGCATGTGATGATGCGCGGGATGGCAGGTCAGCACCCCGACCCGGAAAAGCTTCCCGCTCCCCGCATTTTTCCTTCGCGGGGCGGACGCGGCCTGCGCCGCAGTCGTTCCCGAGGCCGCGGCGGCCACGGTTGCCAGCGCCGCGCTCCCGATGAAACCGCGTCTTGAAACCGGCATGCAAACTCCTTCAGAAAAGTTTACGGAACCGCGGATAAAGAATGACGCCGGAAAGACATGAGTCATGACCGGATTTGGTTCAAGAAAGGAAGAAAGGGTAACCGTTCAGCGAGCCAACTGATTGTCTGAACCAGTGATTCGAATGATGCGAATGAAAAAAAGCTGATGGAATGTATTTTCAGCAATTCATCATTTCAATCATTCGCATCACTGGTTCAGACATGCTCAAAACGCTTTATTACGGCCTGAACTCCGTGATCTCCGACCAGTCCTTGACATTGGATCCGCCCGGAAGTTCGGTGTCGTTCACGTTCACCCGGCTGACGATGCGGTTGATGTCGTCCTTGTCCGGGTAATTGTATCCCGACTGGTGAATGACGAAATAATTCCCGTCCACCTTGCCGAGATACATGATGATGTGCCCGGGGTCTCCCATGAGGGTGACAGCCGGCTCGCAGGTGTCGAGGACTTTGTACTTGACTTCCTTCGGGGTGGTCTTCTTGTCGAAAGCGTACACATGGTCGGAGGAATGCAACTCCATGGTGGTCCACCGTCCGGTGAGAATCCCGAAGGTGCGGAGCACGGCGCGCTGGGTACCGCAGCAGTCACGCTCGTAATGCTCGTCCGCCCAGCCATAGGGGCGATAGAGCAGGCCGAAGATGGTATTCAGGATGTTGCGCTGGGTATAGGCCTGGTAACCGACATTGACTTTCGCCTCGGGCCGTACCCAGGCGTTCACAAACTTCAGGGAGCCGTCGGCCTGACGGAAAGGTACGATCACCTGGTATCCGGCGGCGGTCTTCTTCACCAGCTTGATGCGCGCGCCCAGATAGAAATCGGAAAGGTGATTTTTGAATCCGCGGTCGGAGAAGATGGGCACCTTGTGCGCGATAGCGACCAGAAAGTCTTTCGAACTCCCATAGTCTCCGATGGCTTTCGGCGATCCAAGCGCCACATGGGACGCCGGAATCCACCCGAAGGCGAGTTCGCTGCGGACATAGAACCAGTCGCCGTCGGGAGACGCATGGAGCACCGCCACCGGCATGCACATGTCGAGCGCGGTGGACTGGATGCTGTCCAGCCAGCCGGTCGGCCCCCAATAGACCGCCTCGTTGGTGGGAAACGCCCGGTTCAGGGTATGGCCGACCAGGATGCCGTACCGGGGGGTGATGACGTTCTGTACCGCGGCGGCGTTCACCCGCGTCATGACTTCCTTGACCTGATCGGGGTCCCACTTGACCTGACGGCGATCATAGAGGTTCGCGAAATTGAAGGATTTATTGTGGTTGTTCAGACGCGCCCGAAGGCTGTCGCCGGGGAAACTCCTGAGAGTCAGGGGATCCTCCAGATGGAACTGGAGCCCGAGCGCGTTATCTTTGGCGATAATGGTGGGAAGGAAGGAGAACGGATTGCCGTTCACATCCTTGCATTCATAGGGACGGGTTTGGTTCTTGCGGTTCAGTTCCACGATCTGGGCGGGGGTCAGGAACACCGCGTCGGGATTCTTGCACCGGGAAATCCAGTACTCCGGATGCTGCATCTCCTCCGTGGCGGGGGGAATAACCCGGGGCGCGGAATCGGTTTTCCGCTGTTGCTGGGAATGGGCGGATGAGAACGGAACAGCGTAAACCATCGCCAGTATGAGCGCATACTTCACAAACGGCGGCATGTAACACTCCTTGCATCATGGTGTAAGCTTCGACGCCTTCCGAAATGGCCGGGGAGGAGTCGAGGAATTGAATCCGTAACATTGAATCCGTAACAAGAAATGTTAATATACGTAATACAGAAACCCGTTACCATAGAAATGCGTCGCGAACACGCAAAGAGAAAGGCATTCCCGCAGAGGAACGCCTTTGATCAGCATACCGCTCATTTTCGCAAAGGGACGGCGGGGAATCCCGCCCGTCCGGCTCGGACATTCAGCCCACGACCTTGATCAGCGTTCCTCCCGTCACCCGGTCGCCCAGATTCATGCCGTTCATGATGGCCAGCGTGTCACGCTGGTTCGAGGGAACCCCGAAATCCCCGAAAGCCTGGCTGAGGGTTCTGGTTCCCTTGACACTCCGGATTTCCACCTTTTTCGGGGTGACATTGAGAGCGGATTGGTTGGCGACCCGGTTGAACCCCTGGTAGGTATGTTCGAACACTCCCCGGCTGCCCTCAAAGGAACCGGACGGAGCCACGCCGTGGAAAGCGAACACTTTCCCGCCGAAGGGGATATAACAGGACTCGATTCCCAGGTTTTCACTCTGCGAGGATAACTGGCCGATGGTGCGGAAAGCGCTCATGCCGTTCACGGTCACCGCCCCCGAACTCGCTACCTGGACACTGTTGGCGGAAGCGAACTTGCTCGCCGCGTCCCCCGGGCTGGAACCTTCTTCCTGACGGAACATGACCATGGCGCCCCCATCCGATGGGGCCATCTGAACCGAGGATGCCTGATTGCTCACCTTCCATCCGGAGGGAACGGGGAACATGAATCCCATGGTGGGCTGGTAGAACACCCCGTTCTGGACATACCCGTTCCGGGGGTCCTCGCCATACACCATGTTGTTGATACGGTTCAGGTATTCATTGCGGCCCACCGTGTATGTTTTGCGCGGATACTGTTTCTGGTATTTCTGGGTGAGTTCCCGAACCTTCTTTTCCCGGTCACCCGGATCGGGGTGGGTGCTCGCCCATTCCGGCAACCCTCCCTGGCCGGAACTCAGACGATCCAGCGTCGCGAAAAACAGGGCCATCTGGTTCCCGTCATAGCCCAGCTCGGTGATATATTGCACGCCCAGTTGATCGGACTGGCGCTCGTCA
Source organism: uncultured bacterium (assembly GCA_964426865.1). Classification (GTDB taxonomy): domain Bacteria; phylum Latescibacterota; class Latescibacteria; order Latescibacterales; family Latescibacteraceae; genus JAWLHT01. The sequence continues at coordinate 2,468 of CAYRTQ010000187.1, read as the reverse complement.
TCGCGGGAGAACTTGAGAAACAGGAGCTGGGTGCCCAGGGAAAAAATCGGCGCCAGTTGGGCTATTCTCGATGAAATGAGGCTCCCCAGCCCGAGACCGAGATTGGCGAGTTCCTGCTGGGAATACTGCTCGGCGGAATGACGGGCGACCACATGTCCGGTTTCATGTCCCAGCACACCCTCGAACTGGGCCATATTGTTGAAATACGCCAGGATGCCCCGGGGAAAGAAAATGAACCCGCCGGGAAGCGCGAACGCGTTCACGGTCGGATCGTCGAGAATGGTATATGTATATTCAATATTCTTGCGGGTGGTGACCTTTACCAGCGCCTGCCCCTGGGAGTTGAACCAGCTCTGCAGAGCCTTATCGTTGTATATGCCGTAAGTCTGGACCACCTGCGGGTAGGACTGTCTTCCCAGCTCAACTTCCTGCGCTTCGCTCATGAGGATGAGCTGACGCTTTCCGGTGGCGGGATTCCTCGCGCAATCCGCCGCGGATGCGGCAAGCCCGACGGTCAGAATGCCCATACGGAGCAGGGCTTCCCGTCTTGTCACTGTATTTTCCATGATTTCACCTCTCTGCGTGCGATTACTCGACAATCTTTATTCGCATCCCGGCGGATACCGTGTCGGAGAGATTCATTCCATTGATGATGGAATACTCCTTCAGCTTGTCCCTGGGAACCCCGAAATCATTGAATGCATGCTCCAGTTTCCCGGAATTTTTCGCCGCGCGCACCTGAATCCGGTTTACCGACACATTGATTCGGGCGGGATCGGTGAGACGGTTGAATCCCCGTGCGCACCGTTGGAACACGCCGCTGTAGCTGTCCATGTCGAACGGCGCGGAAATCCCGTGGAAAGCATAGACCTGCCGGTCCATCTGGATATAGTGGGACAGAATGGAGAGCGGCAGATTGGAAGGTATGACGCCGGACACCCGGTATGCCCGGAAACCGTTGATGGTGAGGGAATCCTCCGTATCGGTCTCAAACCTGTTCTGGATCATGAACCGCGCGGCCGCCAACTGGGGAGTGTCGCCGGGTTCGAGTTCGAAGATGATCAGCGCCTTCCGGTTGTCCGGGTAGATATGGACATTTTCCGGCTGGTTGGCCACCCGCCAGTTTTTAGGCGCCGCGAACCGGAATTTCATTTCCGGATGGTAGAACACCCCGTCTTTCATGTACCCGTCCTTGGGGTCATCACCGAACATCATGCCGTCCACCCGATCCAGGTACTGATTGCGGTTGCAGACATAGGTTTTCACCGGTATGCTTCCCTGCAGCTTTCTTGCCAGTTGCGCGGTGGCTTTCACCCGGTCGCCCGGATCGGGATGGGTGCTCTGCCATGAGGGCAGATCATCGTTCCCTTTCGGATCCATGCGCTGGAAGGTATGGTAGAAATCGCTCATGTGCAGGGCGTCATATCCCAAGGCGGTGCTGTAGTCCACACCCAGCCGGTCCGCCATGCGCTCGTTGTCCCGGGAAAATTTCAGAAAGAGAACCGATGTTCCCAGGCTGAGCAACTGGGAAAACTGCTGAATGGTGGGCGAAAAGATGCTTCCCAGTCCAAGCCCCAGGTTCACCAGTTCCTCCTTGGACATCTGCGCGGCGCTGTGACGCGCCACCACGTGGCCGATCTCGTGGCCGAGAACTCCGGCGAACTGGGCCTCGTCGTTGAAATAGGCCAGGATTCCCCGGTTCAGGTATATATACCCGCCGGGCGCCGCGAAGGCGTTCACCACGGGGCTGTCCAGAACGGTGAACGTATATTTCAAATCGTTCCGCTGGCTGCCTTTCGCGATCTTCTGCCCCAATGTGTTCATGAAATCCTGGATGTCCTTGTCCTTGTACACCCCGAACTGGGATAGTATCTGAGGGTGCGCCTGCCTCCCGATGGCGATCTCTTCGTCCTCGCTGATCAGCATGAGCTGATTTTTTCCGGTAACCGGATTTCTCGCGCAATCGAGAGCGACCGCGCCGGAAATGGCCAGCAGGTCGGCAAGCGCCCGGCGCCGTGTTATGTTCAGCATGGCGGCCTCCATGTATGGTCGAATTCCACGGACTCCCGCGAGTCCGGACGAAACGGGCCTGACCGTGAGGGGGAAAACGCCTTTCCCGAAGTCCGCACCGCTCGCGAAAAGACGTGAAAATCCCCTTTCCGGACATAAGCCGCAAAAAAGCGCCCTGTCCCTCAGGCATCGTTTCAGGGAGGAAACATCCATTGTGTTTTGCTATATCTTTATTATACAATATAACAGAAAGATAGCGGCTGCGGTATCATTTTCCACATATTCAGGACAGGATATAATCAAGCGTACGGTCGATCAACTCGGGAAGGATTCTCTGAACGCCTGTTCTGGTGATACACATGAAGGAAACCGCATTCATGGGCTGTCATCATGTAAGAGCGTGTCCATAAATAAGGATATAGCCTTCTCTGGGAACGCAGCCCCCTACAACGCACCCC
>CAYRTQ010000186.1:2327-9597 GCA_964426865.1 uncultured bacterium | reverse complement strand
TATTTTATTTGAATTATTATCAGCAACAAAAAAGCCATCAGTCAGTACCTCAAAATATACGACATTCGGGGAAAGCTTAATTCCAGACCTTTAGACAGAAGATTCGACATCCCTCTCGTAACCATGTCCCAGAACCGTTCCCGGTTTTCCTCCACCACGGGAGGATCCTCTCCGATTCCGGTCATGCGGCCGGCCATATCCACCGCGTCCTGATAAGTGCCCAGAGCATCGACAAAACCGTACTGCTTCGCCTGCCTCCCGGTAAACACCCTTCCATCCGCGTACTTCCGGACCTGTTCCGGATCCATGCGACGGCCTTTTGCAACCGCCTCTACAAATTGATCGTAGGTATCCATGATTACGCCGAGGATGAGTTCCTTTTCCTCATCGGTCATCCCTCGCGAGAATGAACCGATATCCTTGAACTTCCCCGACTTGATTACGGTAATATCTACACCAAGCTTCTTCAGCAAACCGGATACTTCCGCGAAATCGGCAATAACCCCAATGCTTCCTGTAATGGTCCCGGGATTCGCCATCACCGTATCGCATGCCGCAGCAATATAATACCCGCCGCTGGCGGCTACGGAACCCATGGAACCGATCACTTTCTTTCCCTTGTGCCGGACCTTGAGAACCGTCGAATAAATCTCCTGGGTCGCCGCAACTCCACCGCCCGGAGTATCAATCCTCAACACGATAGCCGGAATATCGTCGGACCGCGAATACCGGCCCAACGCCTCCACCACCTCACGGGAACTCACTATCGGCCCGGATATCTCGATCAACGCCACACTGCGTTTCGAAACCCTGACCCTGTCATCTCCCGGAGCGGAAAGCAGTGCCGCGGCAAACAACATTACCACCATAAGTATGCCGAGCACCACCAGACCAATCCGAACATCGCGTCGGTTTATCATTGGTTCATTGCCCCGCAAAAACTTAGATAAAAAATATACAGACTTTCATTCCGAAAGTCAAGTAAAAATAAGCCGCTTATCCGATCTCCACCACTTTTTCTCGTTATTTCTTCCCGCCAACGCCACCACACCCCCCGTGAACGCCCTTCGCTCCCGTTTCCGCTCACTTTTTCCCAATCGCTTCCAATACATATGTTTCCAGACTATCCACGGGTATCCGCTCCGATATTCCCTTGTCCCGCACCCGCACCTCCACCAGACCCTCCCGTAAATTCTTCTCCCCGATCACAACGGTGACCGGAATCCCGAAAAGATCGGCATCCTTGAATTTCACCCCGGCGCGCTCGTCACGGTCATCGAGGAGCACGGGTATTCCCTTTCCCTGGAGCGCGTCGTGGAGAGACTCGGAACGCTCGCGGGTCTCCTCATGGGTAACATTGATGGGAAGCACTTCCACGAGAAACGGAGCGATCTCCCTCGGCCAGGTCATGGTCGAACCATCGAAATGCGTTTCCACCGCGCAGGCCATGATGCGCTCCACTCCGATGCCATAGGAACCCATGACCACGGGACGCTGCGCGCCGTTCTCATCGAGGAAAAACGCCCCGAGCGCTTCGGAATACCGGGTCCCCAGCTTGAAAATATGCCCCACTTCGATGGTACGGGAAACCTGGAGGGGCAGACCGCAGGCAATGCAGGGATCTCCCGGCTGGACCGCGCGCAGGGAAACGTACCGGTCCACCCGGATGTCCCGCTGCATATCCACACCGAGGTAGTGGAAATCGTTCTCGTTCGCCCCGGCTGCCAGACCGGTGGCGCCCTCCAGGACGGAGTCCGCGATAACGGTCACCCCGCCGACTCCGATGGGGCTGACGAATCCCACTTCCGCGCCGGTGAGCGTTTTCACTTCTTCCGGTTCCGCCGGGCGCGCTTCCCCGAGCGCGGCTTCCAGCTTGCCCTCGTCCACCTGATGGTCGCCCCGAACCAGCACGAACACGAATCCTTTCGGCGTACTGTACACCAGCGATTTCACCAGACGCTGCGGAAGAACATCGAGGAATGAGGAAACCTGTTCGATGGTCCGCATCCCGGGAGTATGGACTTTCCGTAATTCCTCACGTTCACCGTGGAGTTTTTCGATCCGTGAATCGGCCACTTCCTGATTGGCGGCATACCCGCAGGCCGGGCAATGCACGATCTGGTCGTCGCCGGAATCGGAAAGTACCATAAACTCCTCGCAGTCCCGTCCGCCCATAGCCCCGGACGAGGCCTTGACCACGATGACCTTCAGCCCGCAACGCTGAAAGATACGCAGATAGGCTTCACGCTGGAGACGGTAACTCTCGTCGAGTCCCTCCGGCCCGGTATCGAAGGAATAGGCGTCTTTCATGAGAAACTGGCGCACCCGCAGCAACCCGGACCGGGGACGCACCTCGTCCCGGAACTTGGTCTGGATCTGATACCACATCTGGGGCATATCGCGGTAGGAGCGGAGGTCGTTGGCCGCGATCTCCGTGAATACCTCCTCGTGGGTGGGCGCGAGACAGATATCCCGGCCCTTGCGGTCTTTCAGACGGAACATGTCCTCGCCGAACGTGTTCCAGCGTCCGCTTTTCATCCAGAGTTCCGCCGGAGTGAGCGCGGGAAGGTAGAATTCCTGCGCGCCGGCCCGTTCCATCTCCTCACGAATCACCCGCATGACGTTTTTGATGACGCTCCATCCCAGGGGCAGCATGGAATACACCCCCGCGGCGTGCTGACGGATGAGTCCGGCCCGCAGCATCATCTGATGGCTCGGCACCTCGGCTTCCTTGGGTACTTCCTTGCGGGTCGGGACAAAATATTTGGATACGCGCATACCTCTCCTCACCGGCCTCAGAGGGCCTCCACCATGTCCAGCAGTTTCTGTAGATCCTTTCGAATTTCATCCATTCCGGTGTCTTTCTTTTCCGGACGAAAGGGGATGGCGAGCTGTGATTCCAGGAGCTGATGGTCGGTCCGCAGACGCGCCTTCGCCCCGTCGATCGTATACTTCTCATCGTACAGGAGTTGCTTGATCAGCCGAACCACCCGTATGTCGCGCTCGGTATACGCGCGATTTCCGGCCCGGTTCTTGCGCGGACGGAGCATGGTGAACTCGCTCTCCCAGAAACGCAGAATGTGCGCTTTCAGGCCGATCAGTTCCGAAACCTCGCTGATGGAATAATACAGGCGCTTCCGTTCCTCCGCCATCACGCTCTCTCCGTCGAATCAGAACAGGGAACTGAATGAACCGCATCGAAGTATATTTCACACATCCCGTTTCACATCCCGTTTATCCGCGGTCTTCCCCGCAGTGCTCCGGTTTACGTCCGCGCATCATGAGTCCGGGTCCGGCGTCTTCCGGCGCCAGATCGCCGAACAGAACCCCATAAACACTTTCCGTGATCGGCATATCAATCCCGTGGGAGCGGGAGAACTCGTACACCGACTGTGTGGCGGGTACTCCCTCGGCCACCATGACCATGGCGTCCAGTACCTCCCGCAGTTTCTTTCCTTTTCCCAGCTCTTCTCCCACATGACGGTTCCGGGAATGGGCGCTGATGCAGGTGGTGATGAGATCGCCGATGCCCGAAAGCCCGTTGAACGTCTCCGGACGTGCTCCCATTCGCGCGCCGAAACGCTGCATCTCCACGATTCCCCGGGTGATGAGCGCGCTTTTCGCGTTCGTCCCGTATCCCAGACCGTCGTTGATTCCCGCCGCCACCGCTATGATGTTTTTCAACGCCCCCCCGAACTGGACCCCCAGGGGATCGTCGGAGGTATAAACCCGGAAGTTCGGGGTCATGAACACATCTTGCACCACGCAGGCCGACGTATGGTCATGTGAGGCGGAAACAATGGTGGTGGGAAGCCCGAGCGCAACCTCGGACGCGATGCATGGCCCGGAAAGGGCAACGGTAAGGAATCCGGGAAGCTCGTCTTCGATGACTTCGGTCATGGTTCGTATGGTGTCGTGTTCCAGTCCCTTGGAAAGGGATACGAGGAGCGCATCCTCCCGCAGTTTCCCGGTCCCGCGAAGGGACGCCGCGGTCTGCCGCATCACCGATGAAGGGACCACGAAAACCACCATCTCACGGTCCGCCACCGCTTCGGTCAGCGAACTGGTCACCAGCAGATCATCCGGCAGCGGAGTTCCGGGAAGATAGGTCCGGTTCTCGCGGTGTTCAATCATCTCCCGCGCCAGGCGCTCGTTGAATTCCCACAGGCTGACCCGATGGCCGTTACCCCGCAGGAGGAGCGCCACGGTGGTTCCCCAGTTCCCCGCCCCCAGCACCGTAATGTTCATGCTTTCCCCCGTTTGCCGAACCGGTTCTCCTCCCCGCGGAGGAGCCTGGAAATATTGGAGCGATGCCGCACGATCACCAGCAGTCCCACAATCACGGATATCGCCGCGACCGGGAGAGAAAGATCCCCCCGCCAGAGCCCCAGCCCGATGACCGAGACCGGCAGAACCGCGGCGGCGGCGATGCTCCCGACCGAAACGTAGCCGGTGCCGAACGTGAGCGCCAACCATACCGTCACCGCGATGAGCGAAGGCAACGGCGCCAGCCCCAGAAACACCCCGAAGGCGGTGCCCACCCCCTTGCCGCCCTTGAACCCCGCGAACATGGTCCAGACATGCCCCGCCACCGCGGCGAGACCGGCCAGGATGCTTCGCATTTCCGGCGTGGTCCAGGAATCGGATGGAATGAGACCGGGCAAAACGGCAACCGCGAGAAATCCTTTCAGAATGTCGATCAATCCAACCGACACTCCGATTTTCCAGCCGAGAACCCGAAATGTATTGGTAGCGCCGGGATTACGGCTGCCATGCTCGCGAACATCGATGCCACGGAGCATCTTCCCGGCGATGATGCTGGTCGGTATGGAACCGAGCGCATAGGCGATTAGGAGTAAGAGAGTAAGCCACATGGTTATATGATAGTTAATACCGGAAAGAAAAGCAAATGCATTGTGCGCTGGATAATAAGAAACCCCGGACGCACTTTCGGATTCCACCGTACGGGATCGCCGGAAAATACCGGAAATACCCTATTGATCCGATATTATTTATTTTATATATTTTATTAATATTTTTTTACTATTGTCAAAACACAAACCATCCCTTCGCTCATCTCCCCGGACAACATCATGACCGAACCGAACGACATCGACCCGGAGCTTCTCGACTCCGAATTCCCAATCCGCTCCACCTGCTCCTACCTGAACAACGCCGCCATCGGCCCCCTTCCCGCCCGCTCCGTGCGGGCCGCGGAAGAATACCTCCATGATCAGGGATCCTGCGCCAACGGGGGGTACACCCGCTGGACGGAGCGTCTCTGGCGGGCGAAGGAGCATTTCGCCGCCCTCATCGGAACCGTCCCGGAGACGCTCGCTGTAAGCGCCAACACCTCCCGAGGGTTGCTGCTCGTCGCCAATGGCCTGGACTGGAACGCCGGAGACAACATTCTCATCCCGAAATTCGAATTCCCCGCCAACGTCTATCCCTGGATGAATCTCGCCGACCGCGGGGTGGAACTGCGGGTCGTTCCGGAGCGTGAAGGCGGGCGGTTCCATATCGATGATTTCGCCGCACTGGCCGATGATCATACCCGCCTCATATCGGTATCCTTCGTGGAGTACTCCACGGGATATCGCCATGACCTGACGCGGTTGGGTGCGTTCTGCGCGGAACGCGGCATTCTCTTCTGCGTGGACTCCATACAGGGGCTGGGGGTGATTCCACTCGATGTGCGCACGGCCGGAATCGATTTCCTTTCCGCCGACGGCCACAAATGGATGCTGGGCCCCTGCGGCGCCGGATTCTTATACTGCCGTCCGGAAGCGATGGAGAAAATCCGCCACGGCTTCCGTGGTTGGGGAAGCGTGGCGCAGCCCGGCAGCTACGAGGACTGGACCCAGCCGCTGGCGCCCGACGCCCGTCGTTTCGAGGAGGGTACGCCCAATTACCCCGGCCTGTACGCGCTGGAGAAATCGCTGGAACTCATCCGTGAAATTGGGCTGGAGCGCATTCAGCGACGGGTGATGGCGCTCACCGGCCATCTCGTCGAGGGCCTCGACGCACGGGGATACCGGGTCATGTCTCCCCTGGGAGAGGGGGAGCGTTCGGGAATTATCGCGTTCCGCTCGGACCGCTTCGACTCGCGCGAACTCTACCTCGATCTCCACTCCCGCAACATCGTGACCGCCTTCCGAAGGGGCTGGGTCCGGGCGTCCCCCCATTTCTACAATCGTATCGAAGACATCGACCGGTTGCTCGAAGCGCTGCCCGGTCATTAATCCGTAAAAAGGAGCGAACTATGAGCCAGCGTATGGTAATCACCGGTGGCGCGGGATTCGTCGGCGCGAACCTGCTCCCCCGTCTGCTCGAGCGGGGCCATGAGGTGGTTGTTTTCGACAATTTCTGCAACGGGAAGGAAGAGAATCTCGATCCGGTCCGGGACAATCCCCGGCTGACCGTGATACGGGGCGACATCCGGGACCGGGAAGCGGTGATGGAAGCCTTTCACGGCGCGCAGACGGTCATCCACCTCTGCTGTCAGGGGATGCGCCAGGGAATCAAGGACCCGTTCTACGTCAATGAGGTGATTACCGGCGGAACGCTCAACTGCCTGGAAGCGGCGGTCCGCCACAAGGTGGAATTATTCCTGAACGCTTCCACTGTGGGGGTCTACGGCAAAGCGGACTACTTCCCCATCGACGAGGAGCACCGCTGTTCACCCCGGAGCGCCTACGGCATCGCCAAGGCGGCGCAGGACTTCTATGTCCGCAATTACGGACTGTACCGCGGGCTCCGGTGGACAACGGTGCGTTTCACCGCCATGTACGGCCCCTTCTCGCATTGGGAGGGATTCGCCGGAGAGGTCATTCCGCGAATGATCGTCTATGCCATGAACGGGAAACCGCTGGTCATTTTCGGCGACGGCTCCCAGGTGCGGGATTTCGTGTATGTGGGGGACTCGGTGGGGGCCATTCTCGCTCTCCTCGACTCCCCCGACAGCGGTGAGGAAGTATACAACTTCTCCACTGTCCGGGAGGTCAGCCTGCAAAGGATAGCGGAAATCGTCTGTGATTCCTTCGGCCTCCCTCCGGACAAGTGCATTCTCAAACTCCCCGCCCGCCCCGGCGACGCTCCTCGGATCGTCTGCGACAACATCAAGTTTCGCAAAAAGTTCGGTTTCGGCCCGGATACCGGCATCGAGGAGGGAATAGCGAAAACGGTCGAATGGTTCCGCTCGCTCCCCCATCCCCCGGAAAAACTGATGGAGCAGATTCGAATAGCAAACAGTAAAAGTTATGGGCGCAGC
>CAYRTQ010000186.1:0-2317 GCA_964426865.1 uncultured bacterium | reverse complement strand
AACGAGCAGGAAGGGGAATTGCCTCCCCCGCCCTTTCATAGCGGTTTCGATTCAACCTCCGTACTCTTTCCGTCCTTTGGCCACCGTTCCCCCGATGAGGACAAGGAAAAGACAACCATTCCCTCTCCTGATTGTGAACGGGGAATTTGTATCACCCCGCAAGGACGCCTCGTATATGGTTCCTGTGAGTCAGAACCGCGCTTTGCCCGCGGCTTCCTTCAGATTCCGCCTTGCGGTGGACACCCTTGCCATCCGGCCAGCCCGTAATACGCTTCAATTTGGCTCTTTATACCGGTTTCGACAGGTTCGGCCAGCTCGGACGCTGAGCTTGTCGACCGGGGGTTTTTTTACGACCTCTTCGAGGCTACCGCACAAGAACCATCTTCCCCGTCGCGGTCCGCTTTCCCGTAGTGAGCCGCGAAAGGTAAACGCCGGATGAAACCGGTTTCCCCGAATCATCGCGGCCATCCCACACCACGGAATGCGACCCGGCGCTCACTGTTCCGTCCAAAAGGGTGCGGACCCACTGGCCGGTGACGGAGTACACCGCGAGTTCGGCGCGGGCGGGCGAGGGAAGGGTGAAGGAGAGCGTGGTCGAGGGGTTGAAGGGGTTTGGATGGGCCGGGGCAAGATGGAAAGCGATGGGAGTTTCTTCTACCCGTGTCGGAGTGGAGCCGAAGGAGAATTTGCAGATAAAGGAATCGCTGCTCCCTTTGAGTGTGCGGCTCAACGCGCCTTCCGTGGTCGGGAAATCAGGCGATGTGGTGTAGCCGGTCAGATAGACATCACCGGAACCGGATACCTTGAAATCAGTGCAATAATCATCTCCCGATCCTCCAAAATATGTGGCATAGAGCAGTTTGCTCCCGGCGGCGTCGAACACGCAGAAGTAGATGTCACTTTTCCCTCCGTTGAATTTTTCTTTATACGCGCCGGGTGAAATCGGAAGATAATCTTTTCCATCAGAACTCCCGGCCATATAAACTCTTCCAAGCGAATCGACTCCGAAAAGCTGACTAAAATGAAACATGCGGGTGGAGAATATGAGATGGTCCATTGACGAAGAAAACTTACAAAATCCCGGACCGACTACATTTACAGAATCATACGCTCCCGGTGTGACCGGGAATTCTATTCTAGTGCCCTCACTCCGCAGATAAACATTCTCCGAATCATCCACCGCGAGATGCAACCCGCCAATGGGAATTGTGACGGAATAGACCAATCCTGTACCGGAAGGATTGATCTTGCTCAGAAAAGCGTAGGGACGATTGGGGGTGAAGAGTTTTTGAGTGATGGGGAAATCATCGGAAACGACTCCTCCAACCAGATACGCATTGCCTTTCCGATCCACGGTAAAGTCTCTGATCCGAGGACCGAAGGTGGGGCCGCCGAAATATGTGGCGTATTCGAGTCTGCTCCCGTCTTTGGAAAACTTGCAGATAAATGGTTTGCTGAATACACTATCTGTTGAATCAGGAGGCTGAATCTGCAAAGCTCCAGGAGTGGTTTCAATTTCACAGAAAGGGGAATATCCTGTCACATAAGCATGTCCCTCCCCGTCAAGACCAAGAAAGTTACTGCTCATGTTCTGAACATTATTTATATCTCCGAACACAATGGAATAAACAAGTTTGCTCCCGGAAGAATTCAATTTTGTCAGGTAAATCCGGTTGAAAAATTCCTGGGGATCGAAATGTACGGTGGAAAAATACGAACCGGGAGTACGGGGATATCCCGGGGAGGAGGTTGTGCCCGAAATATACGCGTTTCCCTCCTCATCGACTTGAAAGCCGATGTTCGGACTTTCACGGCCCGATCCGTCCAGGTAAGTGGAATAGATGATGGATGAGCCGGATGGATCGAGCTTGGTAACGAATAGGTTTTGCGAATTGCTCAAATGCTGCTTATACGCATCGGGGGTGACGGGGAAATCCAGGGACTCCGTAAGACCCATGGCATAGATGTTGTGTTGCCTGTCCACCACGATCTTCTGAAATAATCCATCCTTGTCTGAACCACCTAAAAAAGTAGAAAACACCTGTTTGGGGCTTTGCGCATAAGAAGATATGTGAATAAATACTGATGCAAGGGCCGCCAGGTACGGCAACAGGGATTGAGCGTTCATGATTTCTCCTCCTTGATCGACTCCGATATATATAATATATGTTTTTTTACATATGCACTATTTTTCTTGACAACGGAACCGTATTCACTTTATACTATGCGGTAGATGTGATGTTTGCTCCTCCTTATACCCGCCGTGAGTCAAGTCCTGAATTTTCTGTAAAATGCGCTCTCTGGTGAGGAGTGTTTG
>CAYRTQ010000185.1:0-9653 GCA_964426865.1 uncultured bacterium | reverse complement strand
CGCCTTCGTTCAGGGTGCGATACCCCGAGGACTGGATGGCGGAGTAATGAACGAATACATCCTCACCACTGGAGCGCTGGATGAATCCAAAACCTTTTTCGCCGTTGAACCACTTGACAGTTCCCTTTTCCATGGTACTTCTCCTTTTCATACGTTTCACACAAATCCGCAGTCGCGGGCACATACTCGTGTACAGCCATTCGTCCTGCCTTTAAAAACACAAAAACCGCGCCGGTTTGTAGTACTCTCCGGACGCGATTTCATCACCGCGGGGTTTGCATGAAAAGAGGCAAGTGTACCATTTCCCGAGGAATTAAAAGCTCAACAGACGGTGTACGTGAACACTTCTGTAAAATAAGCGGCGAAATGAATAATAGCAACATCTATTTTGAGGAAATACGAAAATCTTTTTGCGCTTCGCTGGTTAGAAAGGGGAAGCGCCATGACCGGGCGTCGGTCGCAATTGACCGTTGCACAGCGGTTTCGTGGGGCAAGGAGGCCTGATCCCCTCCCCGCTTTCGCGGCACTTTTCTTGAACGCCCATAATAGTACAAAAAAAGGATTTCCCCGGATGGAGCCCTTCCCTTCCACCCGTACAACCCACAGAAAAGCGCGCGGAGCCACAAACAGTTGCAATGCTCCGCCGAAAGCCGTATTTTTCCCGCAATGTCCCGAGAATTATGATTCCAATCGGATAATCAGGAGGAAGTTCGGCATGGATTTGAAACTGAAGGACAAGGTCGTGCTCATCACCGGCGGAACGAACGGGCTGGGACTGCGGGCCGCGCGGATGTTCGCGCAGGAAGGCGCCCGGGTGTGCGTGTGTTCCATCGACCCGGAAGAGGTTTTGACGCGGGTGGAGGAGGAGCTGACCGGGTATGGCGTGCAGGCCGCCGCGCTCAAAGCGAACGTCTGTGTCGCCGACCAGGCGAAATATGTGGTGGAGGAAACGGCGAAACGCTTCGGCGGGATCGACATCCTCATCAACAACGTGGGCAAGCGGTTCGGCGACAGCCTTTTCGAGGCCACCGAGGAGCAGTGGGTGCAGACCTACGATTCCATCGTCTTCCAGGCCATCCGCATGATCAAGCTGGTGGCTCCCGAGATGCGCAAGCGCGGCGGCGGTTCCATCGTGAACATCGCCTCGGTCTCCGGCTGGCTGCCCCAGCTCGCCAAGGGATGCCAGTACAGTTCCTCCAAGGCGGCGCTCATCTTCCTCGCCGAACCGCTGGCGCTGGAACTCTGCCATGACAACATCCGGGTGAACACGGTTTCCCCCGGCTCCATGATCAGCCCCGACGGCGTCTGGGAGAAGTGGCGTCAGAAACAGCCCGAGGCGTTCGAGACCTATGTCCGGGAGGGATTCCCCATGGGACACCTCGGCTACCCGGAAGACGTGGCCGATGTGGTGGTGTTCGTGGCCTCCCCGCGCGCGGGCTGGATCAATGGCCGTCATATCCCGGTGGACGGTCTCCAGCAGCCGAACCCCGCGCCGGGATACAAGAACTGGTGAGTACCGGCATATGCGTTGCGTAATACCCATCCCGCGGAATCCCACCGCGGGATTTTTTTCATCCTGACCGGACGGCACTGTTCCGTTTCCGTTTTCTCGATCCGGGAGACAATCGGGAGATTCCGGTATGCACATGGAAGGGCGCTACGGACAGTATGAAAACGAGCAGGGCCAGGAATTGTCTTCCCCCGGTGTTCAAAAAAAGATTGGCAAATTCATGATACCAGTGAATCGTTCCCTGACCGGGCAGCGCCGCGAGGGTATAGCTTTCTTTCAGCGAATACAGGAGATTGACCGAAACATCGATCGCTGCTGTCAGGAATACCAGCGGAATTGACACCAGCGCGGCCAGGAGCTTTCGCTTTCCGGTCAAATACGGGTATGACCAGAGAATGGAAAAGACAATTATCGGGCAGATATGGACGATATATGCATGGATGCCGACTGTCTGGTCCGAAGCCGGCCAGGTTTTCCCCTCCCGGTCAACAAACGGCTCATGCGTCCTGATCGTATAGCGGATCTGCTCGACATGATCCCGGTTCAATACCTTCGCTTCAAGCACTTCATATTTCGAGCCGCCATGTTCCATGACGCAAGAGATGAACGGCAATAGCGTTTTTATATAGATATGTCCGAAAAGGCAACAAAAAGTCATCAGGATCATTACCGCACCCGCAAAACGCAGGAGCGCTTTTTTATACCGCTGATCCATGGGAGGAAATCCGGTTGAACGGTTAATCTAGCAGGCTCGTTCGAAGAACGGTACAACAACCGATGACGGTGCGGAACACCGGTCAGGATGCCCGCACGGTATCCCGGTCCTGAAGGTGATGTGTCCAGATGCAGAACAATGCCACGCTGATCAGGATCATATAGGTCTGACCGATGAGGACATGTATCACATCGAAATATCCGGGATGGTATTTCGATACGAAATAGAGCGTGATTATACGCAGCAGGTTGGCGATATACAGGAACAGGCCGCCGATACTGATCCCCAGCGCCTTTTCTCCGATCCCGGCATAAAACGCCAGAACCGCGGCGGCAAAAAGGAGTATTCCATCCATCCCCTCGCATCCCTCTTCAATGGAGACAATGAAATTCCCCGAGATGATTTCCGGGCCGCGCGCCTCTGTCTTTTCTGACGGCGAAATCAGGTTGATGATGGAAGAACTCACCCCGGCGTTGAGAATATGCACATACACCGGCGTGATGAGCGGGCGGAGGACAAAGTACGCCGATTGGGCCGCAACAAAGAAGACGATGAAAAGAAGGATGAACCTGACTTCCTTCCGGTGTGATCCGATAATGTTTGCCATGTAGTGGACCCCTCAACTCACTATTGTCGAGTTCATCCCGTTCAATCTTCCGGCTTCGACAAGCTCAGCCAGCGGACACTGAGCCTGCGGACACCGAGCCTGTCGAAGTGTCGAGGCGCAGACCGCCCGCCGTTCTTGACTTGACCGTCCAGTAGCGCCATATCTTCAATCAGTCCATCGGCTCAGGCGGTGTGGTATTTCCCGGAACTCTTTTTCCTCATGCGCCTGATCCCTCCCACGGAAAGCAGGAGAAAGGCAACGATCATTCCCCACTCGTTGTAGGTGGGAATGGTTACCGGGGACGCTCCCCCAACAGCCGTGATGCGGATCAGCGTGCCGACCGGGGCGTCATCGATGTTCCATCCCGGCGGCAGGGCGCTCTCGTCGAATGCCATGTAGGCTCCGGCAACGTCCATGATTGTCGCCGGGAGCGCCAGTCCCGCGGTGTCGTATCCGGGCTGGATTTCGACGTTCGCGGCGCCGCCCATTGCAACGGCATAGCTTCCCGCCACGATCCTGTCGGCTGCTCCGCCGGTTACGGTCACCTCGTATTTGCTTTCGTTGTTGAAGATGAGGAAGCCGTTGATGGTCAATGTCCCCACATCGGCGCCGCCATTGAGCCCGGGGGCGAGTATCGTGGCGTCATTCATCGTTACCTCGTCGGGAATCGTCCCGGTTCCGGAGAGTACCGATCCGGCATTGTTGACTCGTACCAAGCCCGGTTGGGCGTTGACGCATTCCCAACTGAGCGTTCCGCCGTTGACGGTTGTAGCTCCCAAATAACTGTTTGAGCCGGTCAGGCGCACCACATCATCGGTCTCGTCCATATCCACCGTGACACCGGCGAGGATCATGTCTTGATATATGTTGCCGGATATGGTTATGGATTCGCTCCCGGTGATATTGATATAATCGGCGATTTCGACATCCCGGTCGATCACCGTACCCGCCGCCGACACCCTGAGGGTGCCGTTGTTTATGGATAATTTTGGGTTCCAGTTTGCGGCATTGATCGGTACGCCTATTTCCAGAATACCCGATGAACCGGTGACACTCAAATTGTTCACTCCCGACGCTTTCATGAGCTTCAGTGTTCCGCTCTGGACAAACATCCCGCCGGATTGAACCGTTGTTCCGGTCAATGTCACGACATCGTCGGCTGCTTCCATCGTTACACCCAAATACCCCATGCCGCTCACGGCTCCCGAAACGGTAACGGGTTGTGATCCCCAAATTCGAATGTCACGACCATTATCGATGACCAGGGGCGCGCCGACGGTCAGACCTCCGGAGCCATGATTCCCAATGCCAAGATGGCCGAGCGCGACTATGGCCCCGCTCCCGGCGCATGTAACCGAATAGGGTGTGGTCTCTCCCGATGGTACGACAATTGTATTGAACGCAAATCCCGTATCGTCAATGGTCAGGATCGCTCCATCGGCGATATTGACCGAAAGCGCCGCCCCTCTTTGAAAAATTATCCCGCTGATCTGACAGGAAGCGGTAATCTCGATGACATTGGTCGCCTGATACACGCCTCCGGCATCGAACTTCATGTAGTCGCCCGGCTGGGGGCCGACGCCGCTCCAGTTCGCCGGATCGTTGAAATTCATGGTGCCCGCGCCGCCGGTCCAAGTCTGCTCCGCCGCAAATCCAGATGCGGCATGGAACAGCATAACGATGATCGAAACAACGATACTGATCCGTTTATAGTCGGATGTCATGGTTATCCCAAAGTCAATAAAACGAACTGAGGTCGACCGCTCCTGATCATCAGTGCGGGTAATTCGACTATCATCCAATATGCGGTATGATGTATGGGTTCAATTGCAGTATCGGACGCCTTTCATGCTTTCTTGAGCCTGAAGTATGTGAAATCGTCTTTTTTTTGACGATATGCACCCATGATGAATTTTTTTTGCGCCTCCTTTTGGCCGGAGTGGCGATCAGGTACGCAGCCCGGGTGCGGAATGAGTTCCTCCGGAAATGCTGATACAATTGCGCCACAACCAGTTGTATACATTTTGCAAAATATGGACGCTGATATTTCGAAAGTTTTACTTGACACAACCAATAAAAAGAGTATCGTTATTTAAAATGATCATGCGTGCGTGTGCCTGAGTTGATTCGGGGATATGTGGCGGGGCGCGGAAAATGGCCCGGAGATTCGGGGCGCCGACCCCTTTGAGCGCATGGAGCGCCTCGCCGCGCCTGAACGACAATACAGCTTTCGTGATGGTCGCTGTCACCGCAACGGGAGGAATCGTCCCCGTTCTCTTCCACACTCCTCGAAAAGCCCACAGGTCAGCTGCCATGGGAAGCGCGATGTTTATAATGAAAATTTGCCAAGCGAGGGTTACACACATGAAAGCTATGGGGAATACCGTACGGTTGGAATTCGGAGCATGTGTTCTCAGGAGAAGTTTTGGAAGGGATATGCTTTTTTATCCTTTTATGCTGTTGATGCTCATTTCAATTCACGGGTGCATTTTCAACGACAACACCAAAAGCTCTCCTGACAAAGGGACCTATACCATAGCCGTTTCTGATTCGTCTCTTTCGACCTATCCCGGTGGCGGCGGAGTCAGCATTGTTGAAATGATACCATCCGAAGACTTTGAGGGAAGCGGAGAGTATAAGGTATCAGGTTTCTCCGGATTACATGCGATGGTAAACCGCAAATCGGTCTCGATGGAGAAGAGAATCACCGAACTTGTCATTTATCCTGATTCGACTGTTTCCACTGGCCTGTATAAGGTGACTCTGCTCCATACTCATGGAGGAAAAACCGATACGCTTCTTGTTCCCGTAACCATATCCAAACTTGTTCTCCCCACATTGTATACTGCCGCAAAAGAAATTGTTTTGCCGGAATTTATTGATTGGAGTCGAAAGAATTATCCCCCGCTGAACGCTTTCGATTATGATAATACATTTATTTATGCTATTACAAACATGGGCATTGGAGGAGGCGGAATATGGATATTGGTGAACAATGAGTGGGAAGCGCATTTCAAATGGACTTCCGGAGGACCACAGATTTATTCCTGGTTTCTTTTCAGACGAATGGGGGAGAGGGAACCGGCATTCTGTCTTGTTAAGGATATAAGTGGTGGATTCACCGAGTGGGACATAAAAGACTTCTTCGGTTATTCACATGTATGGAAGGAGAAGGGAAAATGAAGCGGCTCTTTATCGTCGGATGTTTTACGGGAATGAACGGAGCTATTTATAAGGCGCCATAATGAGAAAGAGCCTGTTTCTTGTGCTTCTGTCTGGAATTGTTTTTAAGCTGCAATCCAATGGATTTTGGCGGTCCGACATCGATAAGAATTACGGTATACGGCGGTGTGCAACCAACGATAAGCTGGAAAAGAGGACCTGTTCATGTCATATCTGTATGTATTCATGATAGTTTGATTACATTGGTGAGTCCACGTGGATCTACCTATCAAAAAAATCCAACTGTATGGGGATACAAAACGTTTGACAGTTCAGGGAGAAAGGTAAGTAGTATCACATCGCCAGTCCGCTTCGGTTCGATCATTGAACATGCGGTCGATGTCAGTGATTCTACGCATAAAACTGATACAATGATCCCAGGCGTTACCTATCAAATCCGAATAGCAACAGAAGGTCCCGCTTCTAATGGTTATATTCGGTATACACCGTGAAAGGTACCAAACTGACACATATGGAAATCGTTTGAAACAAAAGTGGGTGGGACAAGTCATGGCTGAGGTGGTCCTTTGCAAAGACAACGCTTGGGCACATTCATGACCTATTCCGGAAAGAACGACGACGGAGTGTAGACCATTGTCCGGGAAGGTATCTCTCACGATTAAAACAGTATAGCGAAAATGGCGCGATTGTACTTCCCTCCGCGCCTTTTTTCTTTTGGCGGGGCCGCTTCCATCATATATCTTAGTATTCTCATTTTTTCAGGGCTATCCACTGCCCGACGGCCTGACCGCACTTCCCATATCACCGTGAGGAAACTCCATGACTGTATTCCACAGCATCGGCACCCTGCTCATTCCGGCGGTGTTCGCGTTTTTTGGCGCGGCATCCGTCGGAATCGCCGCCCCGTCGGCGTCCGCATCCGTGAAAAACGATTTCACCATTTCGAAAGCGGCCCAGGCGTACCATATCGACGGCGCGCTCGACGAGTCTTTCTGGAAAGGGGCGGGAACGCTCGACAATTTCCGGGTGGACGCCGACCCCGCGCGGACGCCGCAGGCCGGGACAAGGGTGAAGCTCGCCTACGACGA
The DNA here is from genome assembly GCA_964426865.1 of uncultured bacterium. Lineage (GTDB taxonomy): Bacteria > Latescibacterota > Latescibacteria > Latescibacterales > Latescibacteraceae > JAWLHT01. The sequence continues at coordinate 2,550 of CAYRTQ010000185.1, read as the reverse complement.
CAAGGTTCTCCTGGTGGCGTTCATCTGCGACGAGCCGGGATTGAACGGGCGGAAAGCCGCGGCGCTGGATGGCGATTCCTGCGAGTTCTCCCTTTTCTCACGGCCGGAGACGCCCTACTATTCGCCCTATCTCCAGCGTCTGGACTACATGAACGCCAATGAGGCGGTCCGCACCATGCGGCGCTTCCTGCTCACCCCCTCGGGCGAACGCGCCGAGGCCCGGGTGTTCAAGGACGGCCCGCACAATCCCTACCAGGTTGACGACTCCTGGAACTGCTCGTGGGAGAGCGCGGTGAAATTCACCGCGGGGGGATATGTCATGGAAATGGCGGTTCCCTGGGAGAGCATCGGCGGCCTGCCCAGGGCGGGGCACACCTTCCGGCTCAATTTCATACGCACCCGCGCGGCGCTCGGGAAGGAAACCTCCTGTTTCAACTGGTATTCCAGCCGTAACATCAATGTCAAGCCGTTCTCCTCGGCCAATTTCATTCAGGAATATCCCACCATCTTCGCCTCAACCCGGGTGGAGCCCAACCGCATGGTGCTCACCCGTTTTGTCGAAACCGTGGATCCCTGGAAGGTGGTCCGGGCCCGCACCGAGTACGAGCGGGCGCTCACCAGCCGTACCGTGCCGAACCGCGCGATTCATTTCTATCTCGGGCTGACCGACTTTCTCCTCCCGGACTCCATACGGAAGCTCTATGACGATGCCACATGGAAAGCCGAGGAGAACAACCTGTACACCGAAATGGCTCTGGCGGGGGCCAATGGTCCCTTCCTGCCGGGGTACCTGAACCGTATGGGCGCGGCCGGTCTGGACAGCCTGTATAAGAAGTACGGCATGCAGTTCAGCTTCCACGGCGGCGCGAACGGCGCGGCGGCGAAGAAGGCGGGGGCCGCTTTCCTCACCCCCTCGGGCGCGCCGGTGTTCTTCGATCCCATAATGCTCCGCCTGAAACGCGAGATGTACGCGGAATGGCTCTCCAAATACGGCAGTTCACCCTGGCTTTTCGACATCCGGGGCGAGGACGAGCCGTTCAACCAGATTGCCACCATTCTCCAGCCGGGAACCTGGGAGAAGGTGGACAGCGAGATGCGCGCCCAGTACGGCGTGGGACTCGGAGTCCCGAAAGGCATCCCGAACACGCCCTATCAGGACCAGCCCGCGCACGAGAACGGCAAGGTTGTCCCGACCCATGAGACCGCGCTCCAGCGTATCGCCGCTTTCCGCTGGCTGAACAAGACCTATGCCGAGGCGGCCCGAGGCAATTACGAGGTCATCAGGAAACACGCCCCCGGCAAACTGGTGGAGGCCTACAACCGCAATTCAGTGGCGGATCTCGATTTCCTCGACCAGTCGATGATCTGGCCGGTCACCGATTATTTCTCCGCCGATCCCTACCCGTCCTTCTGCATTTATGTCTATGGCAACGCGCGGTCGAAATACCATGTGGGCTTCACCAGCAAGATGGTCACCGACATGGCGGCGGGCAAGCCCACCCAGATGATCGTGCAGGGCAACGAGATGATCCAGCGGCTGTCCACTCCGGAGAATGTCCGGGAATGGGCCAGCCAGGCGGCCAAGGCGGGAGTCACCATGATCGACTGGTGGGGCAGCCCCAAACTCCAGTATCCCGAGGTCTGGCGCGAGATTCTCCGCGTCTCGAAACTCTGGAAGACCCTGCCCGCGATGGATATTCCGGAAAAGGCGGAGGTCGCGGTGCTCTTCAGCGACGATTCCCGCGCCGCGGCGGGGGATGAGGCGCTCACCGCCCACTATACGCTTCACTCCATTCTCGGGGAGCATCTGGGGGCCTGGTTCACCTTCGTGAGCGAAAATCACGTGCGGAAGAACCTGCACTCGCTGGAGGGGAAAAAGCTCATCATCGCGCCGCAGCTCGCCTACATCTCGAAGGAATTCGCCTCGGAACTGACCCGGAGAGTGGAAGAGGGCGCCACCCTCGTGGTGTTCGATCCCGACGCGCTCACCTGGGATATCGAGAGCGGCTCCCTGAAAGCGGAGCGCATGAACCTGCTCGGCCTCGGCGAGTGCGCGAAACGGTCCGCGTCGACGTTGCGTCTCTCCTCCGCTGCTGCGGCACGGTTCCCGGGAGTCAAATCCCTGCCACTCCGTCCCATGCGCAACGCGGGGAATGTGAACAACGCCCGGACGCTCGCCCTTCCCTCGGGCGCGAAGACGCTTTTCACCTATCCCGACGGCTCCCCCGCGGCATTCTCCCGCACCGTGGGTAAAGGAGAGGTCATCGTGTTCGGGGCCATGCCGTTCCATGACTGCGAACTGGCGGTGACCACCTCCGGATGGGATGCGTTTTTCACCGCGCTGCTCGACAGGCAGGGAATCGCGCGTGATCTCCCGGTCTGGCGCTTCCTCTTCCCGGCGACCGGCGGCGAACCCACCATATTCGAACCGCTGGTGAAGATTCCCCGGGGATAACCGGTTCGTTGCGGGGGCTGGCGCGGATGCCCGCCCCTGCAATGAAACCGGGTATGGCGGTATGGTTTTCACCTGTCCTGGAAAAGCCCCCCGGG
>CAYRTQ010000184.1:7126-9682 GCA_964426865.1 uncultured bacterium | reverse complement strand
AGCGCCTTGAGATCCTCGTCCGCCCACTCCCGTCCGTCATGGGTATCCTTGTAGGTGTGGAAGAATTCGCTGTTGTAGTTGTCCCACACCGTGCTGAACCAGTTCACCGCCTGCTGGAACGTCATGCCGTCGACCGGCCGCACGGAGCCGTCGGGAAAGACCATGTTGTCCAGTACGGAGTTGCCCTGAAAATGCACCCGGTAACTGGGAGGGGGGCGGAACCCGGCCCGGTAGAGGCAGCAGAGATAGGCCGCCCGTTTTCTCGCCCAGCGGGTCTTGGCGCCGAAATCCTGGTCGTCCTCGGGGGAGGAAAGGTCCACTTCCGTGAAATTACGGACATAATCCGCGTCCTCGTCCTCCAGGAAGGCCTTTATCAGTTCGAATCCCATGAGCGCATCCTCGAAAAAATTCACTTTCAGGAGCGTGTATCCGGGTTTCTCCGCCACGCTGTATTTCGCCATCTCCTGTTCGAAAAGCTCGGCGACTCCCACGCCGGCTTTCCCCGGTTCCGGGCCGACAAGGACGCCGCTGGTATCGAAGAGAATCTGCCCCACCGGGTAACAGGGGGATCCCGATTCCCCGAAGGGCTCACGGGTGGAGCCGGGCGTGCTTTCCGGCAGATGATCGTACTCGGAAAGCATGGATAGCTCCGTGGACGCCTCCACGATTTCCTTCACCGTGTTGGATTTCCCCGTGCCATCCGCACCGGCGATGAGGGTGATCTTCCCCAGGAAATCGCCGACATCAACGTATACCGGGACTTCGGTGGCGTCGGGCGCGGCTCCGCGCTCCCGTGAGCTGTACCGCAGCATGCCGATCTCGAACCGGCGCGTGGAACGGTTCGCATATCCTCCGCCGGCCCAGTTCGCCACCATGTGGAGAGCATCGCCCGAGGGCTTGAAGATGCTGTAACCGTATGCCGGACGTATATCCTCCACCCCGGCGCTGAATTGCAGCGTTTCTTCCCCGCTGTCCTCCCGGACCAGGTAAAAAGCGCCCATAACCCGGCATTCCAGCCCGGTGAACCCGAAATCCCGCACGGGAAGCTCATAGGGATGGTCCTCTTCCGGAGAGGGTTGTTCGCGCTGGTAGAATTCCACCATACGGCGGACGATCCCGGCGTCCAGGGGCAGGTCAATGGGGCGGAGCACCCGCAGAAGCAGGATATCGGATGCCGCCGGATCACGGTCGAAGAATCCCAGCAGGAACATTCCCTGCATGACCCCCTTCGCCTGCTCACGCCAGGAATCGGAGACGAGCGCCTCCGCCCGTTCGCTATCGAGATGATAGGGCCGTCCGATGAAATTCTCCGCGGTCCGGGTTTTCAGGAGAATGTCCGGACCCCGGAGCTCTTGTGTTTCGCTTGCTGTCGCCATATCGATATCCCTCGCTGATTCTCCATTTTCCTTTTTGCTGTCCAGGGCCGATTCGGAGCAATGCAACCCCTCTTCGGATTGCTTTTTTACTCCGGCTCCCGTTTATGGTCACTGTCCCAGGGGATGACGGTGATTCCCCCGTCTTTTTCGAGAACAGCGTATTTTACCTCCTCCATCCGCGCCAGCCCGCGCAGCTTGCGGGCCGCCTCCATAATATCCGATTCATCGACCCTCGCGCGGTCCATGCGGTCCTTCAGCGGACGGCCGTTCTCGATCAGAATGAGAGGGGTGCCATTCATGAACCGTTCAGTCCGGGGTGAGATCCGCTGAAGAAATGAGAGAATGACATCCAGGGAAAGCAGGGTAAGAATGAGTGTCATGGCGTTGATCACTGAGAAGTCTTCACCCATACGTCCCTGCTGCGTGGCCTCGGATATGATGAGGAGGAGAATGAAATCGAATACGGTCACCTGCGCCAGGGTACGTTTTCCCGTCAGGCTGGTAAACAACAGGAGGAAAAGATAAATGAAGACGCTTCTCAAAATGGAATCCATGGCGGACTCCTAAGGAAAGATAAACTGTTTCAACTCTACCGAAGGCCCGTCCATTCTCCGTATCCGGGCCCGAATATACCCAAACCGATCCGTGGTGAGATCGAACCGCATCCAAACCAATCCGATCCCCGGGCCCACATCGAATACATACACAAGATCGTTACCCTTCTCGCGTAGCGTCCGGGGTTGGGGCGCGACATACTCGATCCGGAAATGATCCAGGTAGTCCCGCTCGATCTCCACCTGTACGGAATCCTGCCCCGGGGATATTCGCCATGAAAATACGGAACGTTGCGGGGGCGGTATACCACGCGAACCGCTCATATTCCACCCAGAGGGGACCGCCTTCCGTCCCGGAAACAGCGCTCCGGAACGGACCCTCGCCGCCGGTCAGGCCCAGGAACGAAAGGGCAAGAAAGAGGACCATGAATATCCATTCGAGTCTCCAGGACCAGTGTTGAAACACCATATCCTGATCGATATCCAGATCGCCGATCCGCTGAACTTTGCCCATGTCAGCATCCTTGTGCCTTGTCAAGCTGATCGTGTTGGGTGGATTGCGCTTCGACACTTCGAAAGGCTCAGTGTCCGCAAGCTCGGTGTCCGCAGGCTCAGCGCCCGACGCT
>CAYRTQ010000184.1:0-7116 GCA_964426865.1 uncultured bacterium | reverse complement strand
CCCTGCATCTTCTACTTGCCTCCTTGGGGAATGGTATTCCGGATCGTGGGGCGAAAACTTCCGATTCGGGGGCGCATGCCGTGCGCCGCTATCGCGCCAGGAAGAGAATCAGGGCATACCCGGCCACTCCGGCCGCAAACGCCCAGAACCGGCTCTCCCGCTCTTCCGGCAGTTCCTCCTTGAGAACATTGAGGATGATTCCACCGGCCAGGAAGCTGAACAGCACCGCGATGGTATTCAAGCCGACGCTCACCGCGACCCCGATTGCCCATCCGCCGATTACTCCCGTCGCGAGCATCCAGCGCCCGGTTCCGCGATAGGCGTCACGATGGATATGCCGCAGCCCGTAGTCGTTCACCAGAAAATGCAGGGCCATGGCAAAAAAGAAGAGGAGGAGGCTTACCGTTCCCGCCACTTCCCGGTGGACCAGGAGATAGCCGACAAGCACGTTGTACAGGCTGAAGGATCCGATATGAAGCCAGAAAACTCCCGGGCTCGGGATATCTCCGGCCCCGGTCCGGAGCTGCCTTGTACGGGAAAACCGCACCAAACGCTCCAGCCCGTAAAAAATCGTCAGGCCGAGGAGCGCAATCACGTACACATGGTTGGTCAGGAAAGGGATCCCCAGGTTTCCGGTTTGTTCGATTCGGACCTGGTGCTCCTTGAGCTCCGGAAAAATACGGATAAAGACATACGCGACCGATACGCCGCTCGCAAGGGAGAGCCAGCGGTTTCGCGGTATGACATCGAGAAAACGAAGCTTTCCGGCGAACAGATGCACCAGGGAAAGGCCGATTGCGGCGAATAGCGCGGCGGTTTGAATGTTTGTCACGGGACCATTTCCTCCCGGGAGCGCTGGACTGCACCTATCCCCGATAGAGAAGGACGGTTTCCGCTCGCTTCAGGTCACGCGTTGTTTCTCCGTATACCGGGATCGTCCGGTGTCGGGAAATCCCCCGGTGTTGGTGGCCTTGTTGGAATCGGAATCGCGCTCGGATCCCGGGTTGTCTCCCGAACCGAACGCTCCCGGCGTGTACGCGGCGGCGCCGAATGTCGTTTCCTCCTCTCCCCTGGCGGGAACCGTTCCGATTACCTCGAATACCTCGTACATCTGGTCCAGCACGATGGGATTGATTCCTGGCAGGTCCCGTAATTCCTCGACGCTTTCAAAAAAGTCATTCTCCTCGCGATACCGGATAATGGCGTCGGCGGCATCGGGAGTCATGCCGTCAACCTCCATCAATTCTTCCCGGGCGGCTGTATTGAGATCAATCTTCTTTCTCATTCGCTCCTCCTCGAACCGGGTTCAAAACAAAAGCTTTCCCGTCCCCGGAGCAAACCATTCCGGGGAGGGATGGCCCTCCCCGGCAACGGATTCGGCCGGTGATTGGCCGGAGAAATCCTCCTACAGCCGAAACGTGCTCCGGCAACCCGCGGACTCTTCGGAAGACGAGGCGGACCCCGCCACGGTCACCGAGTTTTTGATCCGGTCGAACTGTGATTCATCGAGTCCGGGAACATTCCGGAGATCTTCGACGCTCTTGAATTCCCCGTGCTGTTCACGATAGGCGATTATCCGATCCGCAATCGAGGAATCGACACCCTCGATGGACATCAATTCCTCCCGGCCTGCCCGGTTGAGCTGGACATGGGACTGAACCGGCATAATGATTACCTCCGGTGGGAAAGCCTGTATGGTATTCCGGAACGCCCGGCGTCCGCCCGTCATGCCGTTTCCGGACAGTTGCGGACGGGCCGGGGATTTTTCCCGGAGCGGCGGGATGGTCAGCGGGATTTGCTCTTCTCGGATTCGGATCTCCTCGACTGGGAGGACCGCTGTTCCGATCCCCGGTGCTGGGAGCCGCTCTGCTGCCGGGAACGGGAAGACTCGCCGGAAACGGACAGAGACTGTTTGATATGCTCCAGCCGGGTTTCGCCGATTCCCGGAACATCGTCGATGTCATCCACGCTCTTGAAAGAGCCTTTTGAGTCCCGGTACCGGATGATGGCGTCCGCCATGGTTTCTCCGATGCCCTCGATGGACATGAGGTCTTCCTTGCTTGCCCTGTTGATGTCGATTTTAGTTTGAACCGCCATGATTGTCAACCTCCTGAATAATGGTTCATTGCCGGCGGTCCGGGAGTTCCCGTCCGCCTCGGTGCGCTCGCGGCGACTTCCCTGTCCCGCAGACTTCCTCGCGATACGCCGCAAAGCACGATTCCCATGCACGGGCCGTTACAGAGAACAATTGCTTCTCCGCGCCCGCTTCATTTCCCGTTTCTCACAAACCGGTGGCGTAGATCTCGGGAACTTCGCCTTCCTCCCACAAGGGAGTGCGTTCCAGCGGCTCCACCGCGAAACTCTGGTCGTAATGAATGACCGCGTCGAACTGCTCCGGAAGGCTGGCCTGAATATAATGGCTGGCCCGCTCCTCCCCGGGGAGGTATACCACGCCGATGGCCCGCTCGAGCCGACGCTCCCGGAGTCCCTCCAGCGGCACGGGGAGATTCCGCAGGTTCAACAGGAACGGCGACAGGCCGGTGCGGTGGAAAAGCGCCTCGTAACTGTCCGCAATCGCGGAGCGCACCCGCTTCCGTTCCACCGGCTCTCCCCAGTCCGAGGCCGCCGAAACCGTGCCGCCATAGGTGGTGAACCCGATCAACGCGGTGGCTCCGCCGTGACGTTCCCGAGCGAGCTGGCCCACGTTCATCTTGCCCCGGGAGGACATATCGGAGCCGCGGGCGTCACCGATATGCGAGTTGTGTCCCCAGACCACGATCTTGGGCGGACGGGTTTCCCCGATATACCCGGCCAGCGCTTCGAGCGTGTCGGCCATGTGACGGTCACGGAGATTCCAGATGTCCGTACGCCCGGAAAACATGCTCCGGTAATACTCCTCGGCGTTTTTCGACAGAATGGCGTTCTGGCGGGCGTAGAAAAGCTCCTGACGCGCGGTCAGTCCGTCCTTCCCGGCCGGATCGAATCTACGGCGCAGAAGGTCCCGGAGTTCGGATACCACTGTATCACGACGCTCATCGCTCACATTCAACGCCGTTTCCAGACCCTGGGTCTCCGGATCGAGGTCGAACTGCTCGAAACGGGAGTACCGCTGTCTCACCTCGCCAGCGGCCACGGGATCGGTCATCTCCAGATGGGAGATCGCCGCGTCTATCGAGGAGTAAAGACTGTACAGGTCCAGCCCGTAGAAACTCACTTTGCCCTGCTCCGGAAGGAGATTGTTATGCTCCCGCAGCATGCCGACAAAGTCCAGCATATCGGTGTTCCGCCACAACCAGTGGGGAAACCACCGGAAACCACCCAGCGCATCAATGGCGTAACGATCGGTTCCGACATCGCGGACATAGCGGTTGATACGGTAGGCGTCGGGCCAGTCCGCTTCCATCGCCACTGCCGCGAATCCTTTCTCCCGGATGAGATGCATGGTTATCTCGGCCCGGGCGGCATAGAATTCATGTGTCCCGTGAGTCGCCTCTCCGAGGAACACGAACTGTGCGCCACCCACCACCTCCATCAGCGACTTGCCCCATCCGGGCTTGTCCATGGGAACCGCGGCATCCCGTACCGCGGTCGCCAGGTCTTCCTCGCGATTCCTTTCCATACCCGCTCCTTATACGTTCCTTCAGGCATTGCTCGGGACCGCGGCGCTCCGGAGGAGAGCCGCCCAATCGCCGGGCATGGACCGCACCATTTCCTCGACCGTGTCCATGCCCACGGTATCGCGCACATTTCGTATCACCCGGTTCACCAGCGCCGTGGCCTGGTCATGGCTCAATCGGAACCGCGCCGAGATGCGGGTGACCATCTCCACCACGGATATGATGACCACCGGCCCCTCGTGGGCGTGGAGGTTGTCATAGGAAAGCTGCGGCGGGAGGCGCTCTGTAAGCTTGTGCGCAATGGGGGCTTCCATTCTGCTGGTCAGGATGCTGAGGACCATTTTGACCGCATCGCCTGCGGTATCCTCATCCCCGATGGAATCCAGCTCCATCACCTCACGGATGAAATCCGAATAATCCATAGCGCAACCCTCCTTTCCAGACCTCGATCCGCCGTCCGGGGTTGTGCGAACTCCGGGTGATTGTCTTCTTACATAATAATATATTGCGATTTTATGAATAACACAACATATTGCAGGGAGAGATAGTATATTTTTGGGGTTCTTCGCGGACAATACGGTTCCGATGCGGTTTTCGCCCGCACCGGCGGTGTCCCCGCTACCTTTCGGAGAGGGGCGGGCGGTTGCCATTCCCATCGACGGTTCACGCCATCCATTCGCGCCTCTGTGTCCTTTTCCCCGTTTCCTCTCCTCCACATGCGATTCCCGGCCCGTTGTGGGCGCTTTATCGTTTCTTATCAAAAATTATCTTTACAACGGCAGTTCGGATCGCGTATGAATACTTCATGTCACCGGACTGTTGCGTCCCGGTCCGGTGACATGCGTTCCCGTCTGTCTTTCGGGTGAGGACGTGCGGGACGCTGGACGAAATCGTCGATGGCGTGTACCTTTTCGCGCCCCGATGCGTCCAAAATGGATGAATCCGGCGCTTTCCCGTACAGACAGCGGACAAACCATGAGCGGGCCATGAGAATACCGGACGCCGGGAACGGAATCATCACGAAACGTGTTGTTTTTTCTCTGGACCAGGAGGTAACGGTGAATACCATTTTCATGATTTTCGATGCCGGTTCTCGATCACGGGCGAGTGATGCGGGCGGATTTCTGCGACGGGGCGCGGTTTCCCTGCTCCTTGTCCTGCTGCTCGCGTTTCCGTCGGTTTCCGGCGCGGTTTCACCGGACAAGCGTCTTTCCGGAACCGGGACCCCGTCTTACGGCTTGGGATCTCCCGCGCTGGTCGCCGCCAATCTCCGTCAGGCGCTCACCATCGCCGGAGCGGGAAAAACCGTCGCGGACGCCGTCGCCTACTCCCGGGACGAAAAAACCGGACTCCCCATTTTCATGGACCGCGCGGCGGTGACCCAGCTTTCCCGAAGGGCGGGCAAAACAGCGCGGGGAACCTCTCCCGCCGAAACCGCGCTGAATTTCGTCGAGATCAACCGTGACCTGTTTCAACTCGATGACCCGAAAAATGAGCTTGCGGTCATCTCCGAGGAGAGAACGGCCGACGGGAGAAGCCATATCGTTTTCGAGCAGCGCCACAAAGGGCTTCCGGTCTGGGGGAAGCGCCTCATACTGCATTTCGAGGCCGATGGATCGATGTACGCCCTGAACGGGCGGAATGTCCCGACCCCGCGGAGCGTGGATGTCACGGACATACGGGTGAGCCGGACCGACGCCCTGGAACGGGTGAAATATGATCTCTCGCAGAAGACGACCATTCTCCCGGAGGATGAGATACGGAAGTTCGTGACCGCCTATTCCGGGCCGGACGCCCGTCTGGTCGTGCGGGATGAGGCGGGGGATGCCGCGCCGCTCCTGGCCTGGCATGTCACATGCCGTCCCAGCCTGAGGGAGGAATGGCATTATTTCATGAACGCGCGGGATGGCGCCATTCTCGAATCCTACAACGGGACGCCCAATCAGACCATGGTGAGCGCCACCGCCACGGACGCAATGGGCCGGAGCCGCGCCTTCCAGGTTTCCATGGAGAACAATGTCTACTCCCTCATGAGCACGGTCACGAATATCATGACCTATGACGCGCACGGGGAGGTGGTCAAAACGAGCAGCGACATGACCCTGATCACCTCGGCCAAAAACGTGTGGTCCGATCCCATCGCGGTGTCCGCCTACTGGAACGGCACGCAGACCTACAATTACTATCTGTCCGAACACAATCGCCGGGGTGTGGACGGCGGCAATATGGACACTCCCATGGTCGTCCATTTCACTCCGGACGGCAAACCCTACGACAACGCTTTCTGGGCCGGGCAGTTCATGGCGTTCGGCGACGCCCAGCCCTATGCCGGAGCGCTCGACGTCGTGGCCCACGAGATGACCCACGCGGTCACCCAGTTCACCGTGGGGCTGGAGTACCGCTTCCAGTCCGGCGCGCTCAACGAGGCGATTTCCGATGTCATGGCCTGCATGGTGGATTCCACCAACTGGACCATGGGGGAGGTCCTCCCCGAGGGCGCGCTGCGGGATGTGGAGCATCCGGAGAAGTACGGTCTTCCCCCCGACATGGCGCACTATCAGGCCATGAGCATCAACCAGGACAACGGCGGAGTCCATGTCAACATGGGCATTCCTTCCCGTGCCTACGCCCTGACCGCGGCGGCCATCGGACGGGTCAAGACCGCCCGGATTCTCTACCGGGTGCTCAGTTCCCTCTATGTCACCCCACAGGCGCAGTTCGTGGATATGCGGCTCGGGACGGTGCAGGCGGCCACCGATCTTTACGGGGCCGATTCCCCGGAAACCGCCGCGGTGAGAACATCCTTCGACACGGTCGGCATTCTCGACGGCGAACCGAGCGCGCCGCCGAAGGATACCGCGCCCCCGGTCGGCGGAGAATGGATCGCCTTCGTGGATGGGAGCGACATCATGATGGGACGCCCGGTCATCTCCGGCGACGGGGATCTCATCACGCTGTCGTACAGCGGATTGTCCACAGATTCCGGGCGTCCCATGACCGCCTCCCGCGATGGCAAGCTGCTCATTTTCGTGGACAGCCGCAACGACCTCCGCGCGGTCGATCTGGAAACCAACCGCGAGACCCTGCTGGATAACCAGGGCGCATGGAGTTCCGTGGCGCTCTCGCCCGACGGGAATCTGCTGGCCGCCACCTCCATTTACGCCGACACCTCGATCTATGTTTTCGACCTGAACACGCCGGACAACAGCAAGCAGATTCACCTCTACACGCCCTCCACGGAGGGGGTGAAAACGCAGACCATGCTCTTCGCCGATGCGCTGGACTGGGACGCGAACGGGAAACATATCCTTTTCGACGCCTATAACCAGCTCCCCGCGGCGGGAGGAGCCGCGGCGGATTTCTGGGACATCAACCTTCTTGACGTGGAGAACGAGATCATCACCCGGGTCAAAACCCCCACGGAGAACGGATTCCAGGTGGGCAATCCCTCCTACGCCGAAACGAACGACCGCTACATCGTCTGCGACCTTTTCTCCAT
>CAYRTQ010000183.1:0-9683 GCA_964426865.1 uncultured bacterium | reverse complement strand
GTATGCCGATCTCACGGGTGCGTTCGGTCACCGAGACGAGCATGATGTTCATGATCCCGATCCCGCCGACCACCAGGGAAACCCCTGCGATGGAACCGAGCAGCAGGGTCATCACCCGGGATGTCGCCGCGGCGGCCTCGGTGATTTCCGCCTGGGTGCGGATGGTGAAATCGTCGTCCTGCCCGGCATCGAGGCGGTGGGATTCGCGGAGAAGGTACTGGAGTTCACCCTGCGCTTCCCGCAGGGTTTCCTGAGACTTGGCGCTGGCCAGGATCATGCTGATATACTGTCCGCCGCTCAGACGGTACAGGACCGTGGTGGAAGGCGCCAGAACGACATCGTCCTCGTTCCTTCCGGTGGCGCCCTGCCCTTTCGAGGCCAGCACCCCGATTATCTTGAATGGCGTGTTCCGCACCCGTATCTGCCTCCCGAGCGGATCCTGCCCGGGAAACAGGTTGTCCGCCACCGTTTTTCCCAGAACCGCCACCTTGCCGCGGGTGAGCACGTCGCGATCGGTGAAGAAATCCCCCGATTGCAGCGGCCAGGCCCGGATATCCAGATATTGGGGGGAAACCCCGGATATGGAGGTGTTCCAGTTGCCGATTCCACCGATTACCTGCGCCCGTACGGTGACCACCGGTGAAATCGCGCTGGAGAGTGTCGCGTCCCGGGCCAGACGGTCGGCATCGTTCAGGGTGAGACGGTTGATGCTGCCCTCCCCCTGGCTCACCCTTCCCATCTGCATGGATCCCGGGAAGATAATGATCAGGTTCGCCCCGAGCGACCCGATCCGCTGTTCGATCTGCGCCTGGGATCCCTGTCCGATGGCCACCATGACAATCACCGCGGCCACTCCGATAATGATCCCGAGCGAGGTGAGCAGGCTGCGCATTCGGTTCTTGGCCAGGCTCTGGAACGCCACTTTCAGGAGTTGTATCCATCTCATGGCGTTTGCCCCCGTATGGTGATGTTCATATCCCGCAGCAGGGTTCCCGTGGTCTGACGCAATTTCACCACGGAAAGCTGGAAATCCACTTGGGTGCGGTTGTACTGGTTCAGAATATTCGCGAGATCGTTCTGGTAGGTGAGAACAAGGTAGCTGGTGGAGAGGCGGCTCCGGAAGCGCGCCTGCTCCTGCTCCAGTTTCTGACGGTTCACCTCGACCTCCAGCGCCATTTCCGCGATCTTCTGACGATTGACCCGGACATTGCGGATGGCCGCCCGCACTCCGGTGCGGATGGATTGTTCCAGGTCCTCACGGGTGAGCCGCGCGCGGTCGTATTCGATACGGCTCTTCTCCAGCGTGCTCCGGGCGTACCGGTTCCCCAGGGGATAGGTGAGATTGAGTCCCAATTCCCATCCATACGCGTTTCCCGATCCCAGTGTATCGAAATTCCTCGTGAGAGTTTCCCCCAATCCGGTGCGACGGTAGGAGGCGATGAGATCGAGACGGGGCAGCAGCCCGTTCCGCGCCGTCTCGGTCTGACGGCGGTTCTGTTCGAGCGCGGTTTGGCTTGCCAGATAATCCGGTCTCCGGCTCAGCGCCAGGTCGAGCAGTTTCTGTTCGTCGAGTTCGATTTCCGGCGTGGGGACGCTGTCGGTGGGGACGATGCTTTGCGCCATGTCTGCGGGAGAGGTGAGATTGAGGAGGTATTTGAGCGCATCCTCTTCGGTCTTCACCGCGTTCTCCTGGTCCAGAACATCGCGCTGACGGGCCATGACCCCGCTCCTCGCTTCCAGGACGTCCGAAAAGGGGAGCAGTCCCAGGCGATTGGCGGTTACGTTGCTCGCGAGCAGGCTTTCCGCCAGGGCGGACGCCATGTGGAGGACATCCAGGGTCTTCCGGGCGTATACCAGATTCCAGTAGCTCTCCTCGACCGTATAGATGAGCGCCATGGAGGTGTTCTCGTAATCCAGTTCGGTGATCTTTCCGGTGAGCGTGGCGATGTATACGTTCGATTCCGTGACATTCCTTCCGAAATTACGGAGCAGCGGCTGTATGAGATTGAACCCGAAATAGGTCGAATATGTTCGCCCGGTCTGGAGATTGCTGTCGGTCAGGTCGGAATACAGCCCCGCGTCCCAGGTCGCGCCGGTGTAGAGCAGGGTCTGGTTTACGAACAGGTTGAACGTGCTGGTTTTACGGCTGGCGGTGCTCACCGGGATATACCGGGTGAAATTCGGGGTTTTCGATTGCGCCCGCGAGACCTGGAGGTTCAGCGAGGGGTCGAACACCGAGCGCAGTTGCATGATGCTCCGGTACTCCGATTCCACCCCGAGCGTGGCGGACCGCAGGTTCAGATTTTCCCGCATCGCCCGGTCCAGCGCCTCGCGCAAAGATAATTCCATCACCGTCTCCTGCGCGAAAACGGGAGGAAGGAACGCCAGCGCCATCAGGCAGCAGAATATCATCCGCATCAGCACGATTTCCCGCTTCATGAGAACCGCTCCTTATACGAAATCCCGGTAAAGTGAGAACGCATGGCCTCGCGGAATACGTTTCGTGCCCGGAGTGATTCGATTCGGAAGGAGCACGGAGAACTTGTCTGAACGCCTGTTCTGGTGATGCGAATGATTGGAATGATGAAAAGCTGATATGGGCGGGTTTTTTTCATCAGCCGTACATCGTTTTTATCGTGCGAACCACCAGAATGGACGTTCAGACAAAAAGAATGCAAATCTATCGCACGCCGGGCAGGCGCTTATTCCCCGTGCGGCGCTCCGGTCTCCACCTGCTGGAACGTTTCGAGGTCCGCACGGGCGTTGCGGCGGTTCTCCACCGGATTGTCCCGGAGAATGACCCCGTCCCGCATGACCATGATCCTTCGGGCGTACCGGGCGATATCGGGTTCGTGGGTCACCAGCAGGATGGTGATGCCCTGATCGTTCAGGTCCTGGAAGAGGGCGATGATCTCGATGGAGGTCCGGGTGTCCAGGTTGCCGGTCGGCTCATCCGCCAGGATGAGGGAGGGATCGTTCACCAGCGCCCGGGCGATGGCCACCCGCTGCTGCTGCCCGCCGGAAAGGCGGTTCGGTTCATGACCCATGCGGTCTCTCAGCCCGACCCGGTCCAGCGCCCGTATCGCACGCTCCTTCGCGTTTTTCATCATCCCGGACCGGTGATAGAAAAGGGGGAGTTCCACGTTCGCCAGCGCGGTGGTGCGCGGCAGCAGATTGAATCCCTGGAAGACGAACCCGATCTTCCGGTTACGGATATCGGCGCGGGCGTCGCGGCTCAGTGTGTTCACCAGGACCCCTTCCAGATAGTATTCCCCGGACGAGGGCGTGTCGAGACACCCGAGGATGTTCATGAGCGTGGATTTTCCGGATCCGGAAGCTCCCATGACCGCGAGAAATTCTCCCTTCTCCACAATCAGGGAAACCCCGCGGAGCGCGTGCACGGTGACATCCCCCATGCTGTAGGTTTTGGTGATATTCTTCAGTTCGATGACCGATGCCATGCATCAACCCCGCGGTATCCAGAAATACAAAACATCAAAACTCCATGATCGTCAGCGGATTGGAATGTATTACCTTGTCAACCGGAGAATGCAAGGTGTGGGTTGGCTGGCTTCGACAAGCTCAGCCACCGGGCCGGGCTCAGCCAGCGTCGGGCGCCGAGCCTGCGGACACTGAGCCTGTCGAAGTGTCGAAGTGTCGAAGCGCCGAAGCGCCATCCCCCCGGGTTCTGTCCAGTTGAAGAAGGTATATTCCCCGTCCGTTCTCCGCGCTCTCCGGGGTTCACCCCTGTTTTTCAGAACATTCTCCGCCCGAACGGCACACCCTGGCCGCCTCTTCCCTGCGGCGCGGAAGCCGAAGCCGCTCCGCCGATTACCTTCATCCCCGCCCGCACGTTCGGGGCCGGAAAAATCACGGTATTGCGGCCATCGGTGTCTCCGATGCGCGCGGTTTGACGGACGAGCTTTCCCGTGGCGTCCAGAATCCAGAATCTCCCCTCTTTCCCGGACGTGTTCCCGGAAGGCGGAGACGTGGTTCCCGTTCCCCCGGTACCCGCCGTTCGCCCCCCTCCACGGGACCGGGTCGTGGATTCTCCGCCCGCGCCTCCCGACGATTGTCCCGCGTCCGCCGCCGTCCCCGAGCCATATTCCTGGAGCATTTCATCCGTGGGCTGGAACCGGAGCGCCGAATTGGGAATGAGAAGCGTTTCCGGCGCGGGCTCCGGGATGAATTCCACGGTGGCGGTCATGCCGGGAAGGAGGAGGCCGCTCTCGTTCCGGGCCTCGACCACGACCGTGTAATTGACCACGTTCTGGACCGTGGATGGCTGGAGCCGTATCTGCCGGACGCTCCCGGCGAACGTCCTGTCCGGGTAGGCTTCCACGGTGAACCGCGCCCGCTGCCCCAGCTCAATTTTCCCGATGTCGCTTTCATCCACCAGGGCGTAGATTTCCATGCGGGAAAGGTCCTCGGCGATGGTGAAAAGGGTGGGGGTGGAAAGACTCGCCGCCACGGTCTGCCCCTCCTGGACGTTCTTGTAGATGACTTTTCCGGAGATGGGGGAGCGGATCACCGCATAGCCGAGATTGGTGCGCGCCCGGGCCAGCGCGATACGGGCCGCTTCCAGGTTGGCGCGGGCCGCTTCCATCTGGGTGCGGAGCGCGATCAGCTCCGATTCCGATATATAGTTGTTTTCGTACATGACCAGGTTGCGGTCATAGAGATTCTTCGCCTGATCATACTCCGCCCGTGCTTTCAGAATGTTCGCCTCGGCATCGTGGACCGCCGCCGCGAGAAGCGTGGTGTCGAGAACCGCCAGAACCTGGCCTTTCCGCACGGTATCGTTGAAATCCACGAAGATGCGGCTGATCTTCCCGGATACCTGGGTGCCCACATCCACGCTGCCCACCGGGTTCAGGGCGCCCGTGCTGGAAATGGAGGTGTCCAGACGCCCTCGGACGATGGTTACAAAGGTGAACGAGGGCTGGGCCGATTCCCGGCGTCCGGACCGGAGAAGCCAGATTCCGAGGACGGCGATTGCCAGAATTCCGGTTATGAGGAGCGCTCTTTTCATGCTTGCCGCCCGGGGGGAGAGGGGAATACACTGACATGACAATATAATTAAAATATCATCATAATATGAATCGTACAACCATTTTCCCCCGCGATTGGGAAGTAATCCTTGTATCTCCCCGTCGTTCCCACCATATTTAGCGTCATATCTGGAGGAAGCAGGAATACCGTTTCTTTTTACCGTTCATTCAAAACAGGAATTTGGATCATGACACGCCATTCCGACGTTCAGGCCTGTATCGATGACGCCGAGGTCGTACAGGTCACCCGCGACCTCGTGTCCATACCTTCCATCACCCACCACGAGGGAAGGGGGATTGCCGATTATTTCGAACGGTGGTTCACCGATCTGGGCATTCCCATGCGCATCATCCCCTGGGACGAGGAGAGGGTGAACTTCTTCGCCGATTACGGCGCGACCGGGGGGCCGGGACGGTTCATGTTCAACGGTCACCAGGATACCAAACCCACCGGAACCATGACCGTGGATCCGTTCGCCGCGGAGATTCGCGGGGGACGCATGTACGGCCGGGGGGCTTGCGACATGAAAGGGGGACTGGCGGCGGTGCTGTGCGCGTTCAAGGCGCTGGTCCGCGCCGGGGTCAAACCGAAGGGCGGCATCACCTTCTACAGCGATATCGAGGAGGAGTACGGCGGCCCGGCGGGCATGGACGCCATGATGAAAGCGGGGGAGTTGGACGGTTTCGAGGGGATTATCTCCTGCGAGCCGACCGAACTGGATATCCAGATCGGGAACCGCGGCGGAATGGCCACCTGCTATGAGACCACCGGGAAATCGGCCCATTCCGGTCTGGCGCATTTGGGGGTGAACGCTATCCAGAATATGTCGCTCTTCATCACCGAGTTTCTCAAGCTGCCCTACCTCCGGGTGGAGAATCCCTGGTTTGGGAAATGCCCGGTGAATTTCGAGAAGATCCAGGGCGGGCTGTATCTGTCCGCGGTGCCCGACCGCTGCATCGCCTGCCTCGACACCCGGTTCATCCCGGAAACGCCGCCGGAACTGGTGCGCGCCCAGATCGCCGATCTCATGGACCGTCTGAACCGCGAGCAGGGCATCAACATCCGCGAGATCGATCCGCCCACGGACTGGCGTCCCGCAAGCAGCGCCAACGCCGCCGCCTGGATTCCTCCGGAACACCCGCTCGTGCAGCGCGCGCGGGAAGCCTGTCTTCGCGCCACCGGACGGGAGGGGGTCATCTCCGGCTGCCCCGGAGCCACCATCGCCGGTCTCCTGATACGGCGCGGGACTCCCGCCATCATTCTCGGCCCGGGGAACATAGCCCAGGCCCATACCGACGACGAGTGGGTGGAAGTCTCCCAGATTCCCCGCGCCGCCCGTATCTATGCGAAGCTGATGGCGGGGATGTAGAAGACGTGAAGAGACGGCAGGTTATCGATCTTTCAGTATAACTGTCCGCCGGTTTCCGGGAAGCAGCCCTGATATCGATTCCCCTTCACAATCGGGAGAATGTATGTCTTTCCTTGCCCCCATCGGGGGAAAGGTGGCCGAAGGCCGAAAAGGGGGCTGCCTTTGGTACGGTGATTGAATCCAGATTCGTATAAATCCAGATCTGAACGGAGAAGGGGAGCGACTTGAAAAATATCGCTCCCCTTTTTCATCGAATGATATGGCGCGTTTTATTTTTGGACGAACGTCACGGGCCGGCTGGTCACCGAACTCACCAGGAAAACCGAGTGCTGGGTGTCGATGTTGAAATTCTTCGGCATGGGACCGGAGGCGTTGGCGGACGCCGCGGTGATCGCGGATTCGCCCGGATTCTTGATTTTCGCGTCATCGATGGAGAACGTGATATCCTGCTGCGCGGTTTCCATGGCTCCCGCGACGTTATCCTGATTTCTCAGGGCCATCGACACGATCTGATGCGCTCCGGGATACCTGATCTTCACATACAGGGAATCGCCGACCGTGAGCCGCGCATTTTCCGATGGGCTGACAATGACCGGCGGTTCGGGCAGCGCGATGTCATGGACAACCGAATCCCCCAGGGCGTATACCGCGATGTGGACGGGTTTGCCGTTGACAAGCAGCGCCGGGGTGAGCGGCTGGGCGTTGGAGAAGATTCCCATGGTGTTCACGAGTTCGAGCCCGTTCACGAACACCCGGGCATTCTCGTAGGGCTCAGAACCATAAAACGTCCCGAACTGGGCGATGCCATATTCCTGCTGACTGAAATAGAAGACGCCGCCGCCCATGGACAGTTGGCTGATACTGGTTGCGGGGTCCTTGCTCTCGCTTTTCCCGGAATCGTCCGTGAGACATCCCGCGGCCAGGAGGGCCACTCCGGCCAGTATCGTCGCGAACACCTTTTTCATGAATTTTCCCCCTTCTGATCTATACCGTGGCAGGAACTGTTGCGGCGCTGCCGGACCTCACGGAAGCATTACACGAAATGAAACCGCACTGATGGTGGAAAAAAAATGCCTTTTCGCGTTTCGCGCTGTGAGGCGCATTACAAATGTCCCGAAATAAAACGCGGCGGGCCGGATTATTCCTTGCTCCCCGGTTCCCGCTCCTTGTTCTTCTCCACCAGCGCGGCGCGGGTGATGGCGTTTTTGCCGAACTTGCTCCGCACCTGGGCGATGACCTCCTCCACCTTGTTCTTGCGCTCCACCGCGGGCTCGTCGAAAAGGGATATCTGACGATCCGGCTCGAATCCGGAAACCGACACCCCGATGAGCCGCACCCGTTTCCCCTGAAGGTTCTCTCCCCGGAAAAGGGATCGCGCCTCACGGTAGATGTCCTCTCCGGACATCACTGTCCGGGGGAGCGTCCGGGACCGGGTCACCGTCCGGAAGGTCTCGTCGCGGAGCTTGAGCGTGATGTTCCTGCCACGGCTGCCCTTACGGTGCAGGCGCGAGGCGACCTTGTCGGAGAGCGCGAGAATGGTGCGCTCCACCTCGGACGAGTCCGCGGTGTCCGTATCGAACGTGTGTTCCGCGCCGACCTGCTTGCGCTCCTGTTCGGGATGGACCGGACGGTCGTCGATCCCCTGCGAGAGATCGTGGAGGTAACGGCCGGATTTCCCCAGGGAACGTTCCAGTTCTTCCGCGGGATAGGCGCGGATGTCCCCGATGGTCCGGAGTCCCATGCGCTCCAGTATTTTCCAGGTGGCGTTTCCCACCCCCCACACCTTGCGGGCGTCGAGCGGCGCCAAAAAATCCAGCGCCTCGTCCTCGGCGACCACCACGAAGCCATCGGGCTTGCGCAGGTCGGAGGCGATCTTGGCCACGAACTTGGAGGGCGCGATTCCGGTTTCCGCACGGATGCGGCGCTTGATCTCCCGTCCGATCTCCACGCTGGAACCGAAAATCAGGTGGGACCCGGAAACGTCGAGGAACGCCTCATCCAGGCTCAAGGGTTCCACCAGCGGAGTGAATTGGTGAAAGATATCCTGAATACGGTTCGATTCCTCCACATACCGGTATCCCCGCGGCAGGAGAAACGCCCCGTGGGGACATCTCCGGTACGCCTGGCTGATGGGCATGGCTGAATGGACGCCGTATTTGCGCGCTTCGTAGGAACACGCGGAAACCACTCCCCGGGTTCCGGGGAGCGCCCCCACGATCACCGGTTTGCCCGCGAGATCGGGATTGTCCTTGATCTCGACCGCCGCGAAGAAGCAGTCCATATCGACATGAATGATATCCGGCAAGATGCCTCCGGGGCATGTGGCGGGATTGGACCACCCGCCGGATGCGGCGCGATGTACAATGCGGAAATGCGGGGAATGATGCTGCGGAAATATAACCGTTCTCCGGGAAAAAACAAGCGCCACCCTCGGAAGGATTTTGCCCCGATCCGGAACGCCGCGAAGCCCTTTTCCCGGAATGCGGTTCGGCGCGGTGAAGACCGGGGCTCTCCCGTGTATGTGATGAGCCGATTCCCGCTCAAAAGAGGAGGAGAGGATTTACCAAAATGTACACGGCGTCTCTGGACCGGCGATTCGAATGATTGAACTGATGAAAGCCTGATAAAGGCATTTTTCCTCATCATCCTTTATCATTTGAATCATTCGAATCACCGGTTCAGACCATCAGTCGGCGCGCTGAACGGTCGCCCATTTCCCGAATCAGACCCGGTATCACCGCCGGTCCGGACATGCGGAGAACGCATTCCCAACTGCGGGGAATCAAAAATGCGCGTTGACAAAGGGGAGCGTGCGCAGAATGGCCGGGTTTTCCGCCACATGATTGACCAGGCCGATCTGGATGCCGCGGAGCTGACGCGTGGAATTGACAATGCCGAGGGATACCCCGGTCTGGCTTCCCCGGATCTGGTTGAACGACCCGATGGCCAGTCCCGACAGGCTGCCGTCTTCGGAAACCCGGGTCCAGCCCGCGGTCACCGTTGCGCCGCGTATATCCGAGCCGCCGGTGAACAGGCCGCCCACCGCCACTCCGCGCAGCACCGGAGCGCCCGCGCCCAGACCCGCGATGGCGACTCCGGTCATCTGGTTGCCCGCGCCCGCGCCCAAGCCGGCGATGGTGATTCCGGTCATGTCGCCGCCCGATCCCGCCCCGATGAGAGCGACCGTGATTCCCCGTACGCTGGTCCCCGCGCCCGCCCCCAGCCCGGCCACAGATATCCCGGCCAGATTCTGGCCCGCGCC
>CAYRTQ010000182.1:5992-9829 GCA_964426865.1 uncultured bacterium | reverse complement strand
CCGCAACAAGGAAATCGGCTTCGTATTCCAGAACTTCAACCTTCTTTCCCGCTCCAACACCCTGCATAACTGCGAACTCCCCCTCATCTACGCCGGAGTTTCCAAACACATTCGTCTGGAAAAGGCCGAGGCGGCGCTCGATGCGGTCGGGTTGAAAGGGCGCATGCTGCACCGTCCCAACGAGCTTTCCGGAGGGCAGCGTCAGCGGGTGGCCATCGCCCGGGCGCTGGTAAACGATCCCTCCATCGTGCTGGCGGACGAACCCACCGGAAACCTGGATTCCAGGACCGGCGAGGAGATCATGGGAATAATGGAGAATCTCTACAACAAGGGAAATACCATCATCCTGGTCACCCACGAGCCGGATATCGCCGCCCACGCCAACCGGATCGTGCATATACTCGACGGTCGGATCGCCTCGGATACCATCACCGAAAACGGGAAGCGGCGGAACGGGTTGGCGCGAAGCTGACCGGGAACGGGCAGGGGAAATCCCAAATGAATCCGGAGCGGCGGGAGCAGACTGTTCCCGCCGTTTTCTTTTTTGGGAATACCCGGATCATGCGCTTCCACCTTGTACCCGAGAAGTCTCTTTGAATGATGCTATCGCTTTCTGCTTTCCCTTTGGGAGAAAAAAAAGTAAATTACAGGATATTGGAATGCCTCTGCAGGAGCGCTTCCAAATCTGGCATCACTCAACCCCATATCGCAAAGGGCTAAACGTGGCTGACTGGTACAAACTGGGTTTGGAACAGGTACTCCAGCAACTGGAAAGCAGGGCAGAGCAGGGTCTTTCCTCGGAAGAGGCCGCAAGGAGGCTCGACCAATACGGTCCCAACGAGCTTACCGAGCGGGGAGCAAGAAGTCCCCTGCGTATCTTGTGGGAGCAATTGACCGGCATCATGGTGGTCATTCTCCTCATCGCTGCGGTTGTGTCCGTTTTCCTTCACGAGTATACCGATGCCGTGGTGATCATGGTTATCGTGGTCATCAACGCCATTCTTGGATTTACCCAGGAGTATCGTGCGGAAAAGGCAATGGCGGCGCTCAAACGGCTCGCCGTTCCAACGGTCCGGGTCCGGCGTGATTCTCGGATTCATGAAATCCCGGCGCGTGATCTCGTCTCCGGCGACATCGTCGTGTTCGAGGCGGGGAATGTCGTTCCCGCCGACTGTCGTCTGATCAATGAGTTCAACCTCCGCGTCCAGGAGGCGGCGCTCACCGGCGAATCTGAACCGGTGGAAAAAGACACCGCGGCCATCGAGCATGGCGACATTCCCCTCGGCGACCGTCGCAATATGGTCTATATGGGAACTCAGGTCACCTATGGTCGCGGACTCGGCGTCGTGACCGGCACGGGGATGAATACCGAACTGGGTCACATCGCCGAAATGCTCCAGACCGTCGACCGCGAACCGACTCCCCTCCAGAAACGGCTTGAACAACTCGGCAAGAAACTCGCGTTTGTCGTGCTCATACTGGTCGGAATCGTCATGTCTCTTGGTTTGATGCGCGGAGAGGAATTCGGCATTCTTTTTCTCACCGCCATAAGCATGGCGGTGGCCGCCGTACCGGAAGGCCTCCCCGCGGTGGTTACCATCGCTCTTGCGCTTGGGGCGCAACGCATGCTCAAGCAGCACGCGCTCATCCGCAAACTGCCCGCGGTGGAATCGCTCGGCTCGGTGACCGTGATCTGCTCGGATAAAACCGGGACGCTCACCGAGAACAAGATGACCGTGATGATTCTGGATGTTGCCGATGACCGGTTCGATATCCCCTCTGAGGACCAGGATGCCGCGATGGATTGCGAGTCCCCGGAACTGGTCGCTGGAAATCCCTCCATTCATCTGCTTCTCGCCGGGAGCGCCCTTTGCAACGATGCCGTGCTCAAGGCCGATGGCGCTCCGCGCAACTGTTTCCAAGCTATCGGCGATCCCACCGAGGGTGCGCTTGTCGTCGCGGCAGCCCGCTTCGACCTGGACAAGTTCGTCCTGGACAAGGTATTTCCCCGTAAGGCCGAACTGCCGTTCGATTCCGACCGAAAACGCATGACCACCATTCATCAGTTCCCGGCAGTCACTCCGGGGAACCCCGAGCCGCTCTGTTCCGGCTGGATTGAAGCCATCCGGAACGGCTTTCCCTCTCCGTACGTGGCGTTTACCAAGGGCGCCGTGGATGGCCTCATCGGACTCTCGACAAGGGTCTGGGTGAACGGCGCCGCCGTGCCGCTGGACGATTCCTGGCGAAAACGTATTTCCGCCGTAAACGAGCAGATGACCAGCAACGGAATGCGTGTGCTCGGCCTGTCGTTCCGCCCCTTGGTCCACCATGATTTGGAACAGCTCAGCGAATCGGTGGAGAGCGATCTCATCTTCGCCGGTATGATCGGGATGATCGACCCCGCCCGCTCCGAGGCGCGGGAATCAGTAGCGATCAGCAAGGCCGCGGGCATCCGTCCCATCATGATTACGGGCGACCATCCACTGACCGCGGCGTATATCGCTCGTGATCTGGGAATCTACACCTCTGGTCCGGTTCTGACCGGATCCGATTTGGAGAAAATGGCTCCCGAGGAAATGGACCGGATGGTCGGGGATGTAACTGTTTACGCCCGGGTTTCTCCGGAACACAAGCTCAAGATTGTCACCGCCCTCCAGAATCGCGGGGAGATTGCCGCCATGACCGGCGACGGCGTGAACGACGCTCCCGCGCTCAAGAAGGCGGACATCGGGGTGGCGATGGGGATCACGGGTACCGATGTATCCAAAGAAGCCGCGGACATGGTGCTTCTGGACGATAACTTCGCCACGATAGTTTCCGCGGTAAAAGAGGGCCGGGTGATCTTCGACAACATCCGGAAATTCAT
Source organism: uncultured bacterium (assembly GCA_964426865.1). GTDB lineage: Bacteria > Latescibacterota > Latescibacteria > Latescibacterales > Latescibacteraceae > JAWLHT01. Next base: position 6,963 of record CAYRTQ010000182.1, on the reverse strand, counting down.
CAAATACACCTTCACAAGCAATTCGGCGGAAATTTGGGTCATGCTCATCGCCCCCTTCTTCGGCATGCCTCTCCCGCTTTTACCGCTTCAGATTCTCTGGATCAACCTTCTCACCGACGGTCTTCCCGGTTTGGCGCTGGCGGTAGAGCAGCCAGAGCGCAACATCATGAACCGTTCACCCTTCCATCCGAAGGAGAGCATTTTCAGCCGGGGTCTCGGAATACACATCATCTGGGTCGGCTTGCTCATGGGGGGAGTATCACTGGCAGTCGGATACTGGTTCTGGTCGAACGGACGCGCGGACTGGCAGACCATGGTGTTCACCACGCTCACCATGTCCCAGATGGCACACGCATTTGCCATCCGAACGGGAACCGATTCGCTCTTCACCATTGGCGTTTTCTCGAACCGTGCGATGTTCTTTGCGGTGTTCATTACCTTCGTCCTGCAGTACGCAGTCGTCTACATTCCCGCCCTGCAGGGCATTTTCAGCACCACGGCGCTGCCGCTGATGGATTTCATCATCACGATTCTTATGAGCAGCGTCGTGTTCTGGGCGGTTGAAATCGAAAAGTGGGTATACCGCCGGAAAGCGGCGAGTATGATAATACACTCGTAATTGTTTGGACCTTCGCGCGTACTTTCGCTCGGGTCCCTTTCGTGGCTCCCGTTTCGGATGGGCGCCCGTAATGTACGTTATCATAACTCTGGGGAGATTCCATGAATGTCCTGGTGTTCCTGGGTCTCGCGGTGCTGGCTTTCGTTCTCGCGAGCCGGGTATATGGGCGGTTTCTGGCAAAACAGGTCGGCGAGGATTCAAACCATCCGACACCGGCCTGCACGATAAATGATGGACGCGACTATGTGCCCACCAAACGATACGTGGTTTTCGCCCATCACTTTTCCGCCATCGCCGGAGCGGGTCCCATCATCGGGCCGACCATGGCCATCCTCTATGGATTCGTGCCGGT
>CAYRTQ010000182.1:0-5982 GCA_964426865.1 uncultured bacterium | reverse complement strand
GGCTGTGGATTGTGCTCGGTGGAATATTCATTGGAGCGGTGCACGATTTCAGCGCCCTCTTCGTGAGCATGCGCGAGGGGGGAAAATCCATGGCGGAAATAGCGCGCAAGTCGCTGGGGCCATTCGGATTCAAACTGTTCATTTCCTTCACCATCGTCATGATCGTGCTGGTCACTTCTTCTTTCCTCGCCGCCACCTCCATTTCGCTCACCTCGCTCTGGCCGCTGGACAAGATCGGAGTCACCGAAGGCCAGACCTTCCTGAAAACAGTGGTGAAGGATGGCGTTGTGCTGGGGAGAATCGGCGGCATCGCATCCATGTCGGTCATCGTCATCACCCTGTGTTCGCCCATCCTGGGCTGGCTCATATACCGCAGGAAGATTCATGCGCTGCTGGCCTATTCTCTCGCCGCGTTCATCTGCGTCGGCTCGATTCTTCTCGGCATCCAGTTCCCGATAGCGCTGTCATCCACGACCTGGATGATCATTCTCTCCATTTACGTCCTGTTCGCGGCGGGCGTTCCGGTATGGATGATATTGCAGCCGCGTGATTTCATCAATGTGCAGATACTCTATGGCGGCATGGCGCTCATGGTGCTGTCCCTGCTGGCGACCGGGTTCAATGGCGCCACCCTGTCCGTGCCGAGTTTCAACCTGGCGGACGGGGTAAAAAGTCTGGGGTATATCTGGCCCATGATGTTCATCACCATCGCCTGCGGGGCTATTTCCGGTTTTCACTCGCTGGTGGCGGGCGGTACGACCTGCAAGCAGATTCCCAGCGAGTGCGATGCCCGTAATGTGGGATTCAACGCCATGCTCCTCGAATCCGGCCTCGCGGTGTGCGTGCTCCTGGCCATCGGGGTGGGACTGAACTTCACTGATTACAAGGCCATCGTGTGGCCCTCCGATCCGGGAGCGAAATCCAATCCCATTCTCGGATTCTCCCTGGCCGCGGGAATGCTGTTCAACAAGGGGCTCGGAATTCCGGTCGCTCTCGGAACCGTCTTCGGCATCCTGCTGGTGGAAGGATTCGTCATCACCACTCTCGATGCCGCCATACGGCTCAATCGCTACCTTTTCGAGGAACTCTGGACCATCGTGTTCGTCAATCCTCCCGCCATCGTGAAGCATTACTGGTTCAATTCCGGCCTGTCCGTCATCCTGATGTGGGTGCTGGCCTACTCCAACGCCTTCAACACACTCTGGCCCATTTTCGGAGCGGCGAACCAACTGCTCGCGGCGCTGGGACTCATCGCCATATCGAGCTGGCTCATGCTCCGGGGCAGGAAATTCGCGTTCGCCATCCTGCCCGCCATCTTCATGATTGTCACCACGCTCGCCGCGCTGGTGATCCTTCTGATCAAATACCTGGGGCAATCGAACTACACGCTCGCGGCGACCGACATTCTGCTGTTCCTCATGTCTTTCGGGGTCATCGTTCTCGCGGTGAAGACCTTCCTCGGCCCGAAACAGGTGCGGTCGACGGTAGCGGAGAGGGGAGAGCCGGACGGGGCGGCGGCGAAATAGAAGCTGCCCATCGGAACGACAGGCCGCGTAAGCGGTGAAGCGGGGGTGAACCGGGGCGCGGGATCAAGAAATCGGTTGCTTTTTCCCGACGGTATGGTATATATTCTGTACTGTGGAATTAACCCATCGAGGGATGCTCATGAATATTTCCGATTTCAATCCGCTTGGCGGCGGCAAACCCGCTGTGAACCGGAATGTCACGGATCGTCAGAAAACCGAAAGCCGTGAGAAAGCCGCCGAGGTCAGTGCGGAGCGTATGGAAGTCCGCGCGTCGGAACCGGACGAAATGAATGAGGCGTCCCCACTCCGCGATGTATTCCAGTCCTCGGAAGACCGCCGCAAGGTATCGGACCTGACGGACCAGGTGCAGAGCGCCGGTGATTCCCCCCGTCAGGAAATGGTCAGCCGCGCTTGTGAGCGCGCCGCCTCCGGGTACTACAACTCCAGCGAATTTCTGGGCGTCCTTGCCGGTCGGTTGATCGACACCGGGTTGGCGGGGTAACCGGCTATGGGGAAACCATCCTCCCGGTTGTGGAGATCGGTGCTTGTCGAGTGCGAACCCGGCTTCGAAGAGTTGGTAACTTCGCTGATATTCGATGCCGGTTTTTCCGGTATCGACGAGCGGATTGTCGAGGGACGCACCCGGTATACCGTTTTCTATGCGCAATCTTCCGATCCCGACCCGTTGACTTCTCTTGAAGACTCCCTGAACGAACATTCCGCACCCGCGAAAATTCTTGCCGTGGAGGATCTTCCCGATACAGACTGGGAAGAGAAGTGGCGGGAAGGTCTCGGAGCCGTTGTCACCGGCCGTCTCCTCGTCGTGCGCCCCTCCTGGGTGGAATACGACAACCCGAAAATGGCATTCGGGACCGGGGGACACGCTACCACGGCTCTCTGTCTCGAAGCGATCGAGGACCTGAATCCCTCGGGGAAAACAGTGATCGACGCCGGATGCGGATCGGGCGTTCTCTCCATCGCGGCGGCCAGGCTTGGGGCGGTCCGGGTCTATGGTTTCGACAACGACCCCTTCTCTGTCGAGAACGCCGAGGAGAACATCCACATCAACGGGGTGGAGGACCGGGTAACCGTGGAGGAGGCGAATCTGGAGCAGGCGCGCCCCGAACCTGCGGACATCGTTCTCGCCAATCTCATTTCCCGCGTGCTCATCGATAATCTTACCATCCTCAAATCTTATCTCCGTCCCGGCGGAGTGATTGTCTTCTCCGGCCTCCTCGCCACGGAAGAAGAGCTCTTCTCCGGACGCCTCCGCGCCGAAGGCTTCCGCATCCGCTCCGTCGGACACCGTGACGAGTGGATCGCGATAATCGCCGATCTGGGCTGACCGCCTATTCCAATCCGATCTATATCTACGTACTTCCGTCATCCGGCGCGAAGCGTTTCGTTTCTATTGGCCCCGGTTGAGCGCGAAGCGGAAGGGCATGACCACCCAGCAGGGTACCGGGCGATCGTTCTGTTTGGCGGGAGCGAACTTCGTAGCCCGGGCGGCGGCCATGGCTGGCTTGTGGAATACCGCGGGGCCTTTCTGCACGACCACCGAGTCCACCGTTCCCCGGACATTCACCAGCACCCGGAGCAGCACGGATCCCTCGATCCCGGCGCGTCGGGCCATTTCCGGGTATTCGGGCGACACCGTGTTCATCCGTTTCGGCTGTTCCTCCACATTGAAAAACTCGAATATCTCGCTCTCTTCCTTGACAGCGCTCGGAGCCGCCTTGACCCCGCTGGAGGGGGCAACAACCACCGGGGGCGCGGCGGGAGCGACCGGAATGTCCAGTTTCGTTTCTCTGATGGTGACCGTATCGGGCGGAGTCTTTTCGACCGCCACCGGGAGCGCGCTGGGGACAAAGGGTTTTGCGGGAGCCGTGACACGCGTTTCCTGACGGGTTTCGGGTATGTCCTGGAGTTCGATGATGACCGGGGGAACGGCAATCACGCGGGATTCATCCACCTTCGGGGAAAAGGAGCGAGTGAGCAGCGTCACGGTGAGAAGTACGGAGATCGCCAGACTGGCGAAAAAGACAACGGGGGAGAGCCGGTGCAGGTCGGTTCCCATATTCGCGAACAATCGGGTCATGTCGTTCAATACTCCATCCTTCGTTTCCTCACGTATATCCACAGCAATTTCCCGCAATACCCGCGTTTCCGCGAACAATCCTCACTTCGGGTTCGATTTGCCGCGCCCAAAAAAGTCCTTTTCCTTCTTGTGGGGGTCATCCCGCGTCTGCCCTGCGCGTGCAATGCACTGCCGCGCGGTTTCCGCCCAGCGCGGATCGTTCAGCGCGGTTTTGTACTCCGCCAGCGCCTGGTCCTTCCGTCCCCGGGCGCGGTAGAGTTCTCCGAGGATGATGTGAAGACGGCCGTCCTTCGGGGTGAGTTCCAGTCCCGCCCGCACATATTTCTCTCCACGGGGGAGATCGCCACCCGCGATGCAGGCCTCCGCCAACTCCCCGAGGACCGATGAATTCCGGGGAGCGAGCCGATGATGGCGTTCGAGCGCCCGGATGAGTTCCCCGCCATCGCCCCGCGCCCGGCACAGGTCCTCCAGTTCGACCAGGACCGCGATATCGGTCGAATCGCGAAGGGATATCCGCGCCAGATATTCCGTGGCTTTCGCCGAGTCTCCCCGGACGAGCGCTGATTTCATCCCGAGCCGCAACAATTCACGGTCGCCCGGTGTTTTTTCGAGCGCCCGGAAGGTGAACCGGTCCGCGGTCGCCGCGTCACCGGTTTTCATCGCCAGCTCCGCGGCGAGCCGGAGATTCTCTGGGCTGTCCTCTCCCTGCGCGATGAGAGCCTGCGCCGCCTGAAGCCCTTCCGCGTTCCTTCCGAGATATCCCCGGAGTTTCGCGATATTGGTCAGCACCGTTTTGTCCGGCTGCAGCCGGTGCATGATCTCGTACATCGCCAGCGCGGAATCGTACCGCGCCGATGCGGTGTACATTCCGGCCAGCACCGCGGCGGAGGAATGGTGCGCGGGATTCAGCGCCAGCGTCCGCAGATACTCGGCTTTGGCCCGTTCCGGATTTTTGGCGGTCATCAGCAGTTCGGCAAGGGAGAAATGCACCTGGTAGAGCGTATCGCAGTACGCAAGGGATTTCCCGTACTGACGGAGCGCCTCGTCCGTCTCGCCCTTTTGTTTGTACTGCACCGCAAAACTGAAATGTTTTTTCGCCAGGAGGAGCGAATCCTCTCCGGCGGATGCCGCCGCGGATCCGCCGGGGAAGGAGAGGGCCATCAGGAACATGCCGCATATATAAATGAACACTGATTTCATGAGATGGAAATTGCCTCCATACATTCACCTGTCGCAACGGTCCACCCGCGCTCGAAAAACGGCCCCTTGACGGCCGGCAACGGGTCGACGGCTACTACATATCACTGCAAATATACACAATCCTCCCCATGAAGGAAAGGGCCATCCCGTTCCTCCGGTGAGGCGGGGGAACCGTGGAAAAGTCAAAAATACCTTGCCATTCCCCCCCGGTTTTCGTTTCTTATAATGATACCCGGCGTTGCTTTGGAGAGAACTGCACCGGTTTTCCATGGAGGCGATTTCGCATGGTGGACAGCGCGATTCATATGACCGCCCGGGGAAGAGTGCAGGGAGTCGGTTTCCGCTTTTTCGTACGGGAACAGGCCTCGCGATACGGAGTGAAAGGCTGGGTCAAAAATCGCGCCGACGGCTCCGTGGAAATCCTGGCCGAAGGGGATCGCGCAACCTTGCTCGAATTCATGGAAAGAATCCGGGAGGGTCCGCGTTTCGGACGGATATCCGATCTCGATGTCGAATGGATGGAACCCTCACGGGACTTTGCAGGCTTCACTATCGAATTCTGAAAGTATGCGCAAACCGGTCTTGCCGCACGATTGACAAAGCGCTTATGGCGTGAAGGGCAGGTTTCGATCCGGCGGATTCGATCCCCGGGTGGACATACGCTCGGAATTCTTCTCACGGCCCGGCATGTTTTCGCATGCCATATACCTTCACCACTGGGAGAACTCATGGACCTTAAATCGGTCATCCGCGATGTACCCGATTTTCCCAAACCCGGAATTCTGTTCAAGGATGTGACACCGCTGCTCAAAGATCCCGAGGCGTTCCGTGAATGCATCGATCTTCTGGAAGCCGCGGTCCGCGACCTGGGTATCAATCACGTGGCCGGTATCGAGGCCCGGGGGCTCATTTTCGGCGCACCGTTGGCCGACCGTCTGGGAGTGGGATTCATCCCCATTCGCAAACCCTGCAAACTCCCCTATGACACCATCAGCGAAAGCTACCTTCTGGAGTACGGTTCCAATTCCATCGAAATGCATCGCGACGCCCTGGAAGACGGGGACCGGGTGGTGCTTGTCGACGACCTCCTCGCCACCGGCGGAACCATGGAAGCCGCGATTCGTCTGGTGGAAAAGACCGGCGCCCGGGTCGCCAAGG
>CAYRTQ010000181.1:0-9843 GCA_964426865.1 uncultured bacterium | reverse complement strand
ATCCTCGGCGATCAAGAACACGGGCTATGCATTTCCCCAGAAACGGGTCACCATCAATCTTGCCCCGGCGGACATCCGCAAGGAAGGCTCCGCGTTCGATCTGCCCATGGCCATCGGCATTCTCGCCGCGGACGGCCGTATTCGTCAGGAAACGCTGGACAAGTACGTACTGGTGGGGGAACTCTCGCTGGATGGCGGTCTGCGGCATGTGAAGGGGATGCTGTCCATCGCGCTGGCGGCCCGCGACGCCGGTTTCGAGGGGGTCATCGTGCCATCCTCCGACGCGGACGAAGCTGCCCTGGTGGACCGTATCGGGATTTACCCCGCCTCCACGCTCAAGGATGTGGTGGATTTCCTCTCCGGTGAGCGCGATATTCCCCGGCACGAGCATTCCGATCTCGATTCCCTCCTCTCCGGGCGTATTCCCGATATCGATTTTTCCGATGTAAAAGGCCAGGCGCATGTGAAACGAGCGCTGGAGGTAGCCGCCGCCGGAAGCCACAATATTCTCATGCTCGGTCCGCCCGGCTCCGGCAAAACCATGCTGGCCCGCCGTATTCCGGGCATCCTCCCCCGCATGACCATGGAAGAGGCGCTGGAAACCACAAAAATCCACTCCGTGGCGGGCATTCTCAAGGACGGCAGCCCGCTGGTGGTGGAGCGCCCGTTCCGCGATCCCCATCATACGGTGTCGGAAGTGGCGCTCATCGGCGGCGGCGCGCTTCCCCATCCGGGCGAGGTGAGCATGGCGCACAACGGCGTCCTGTTCATCGACGAGCTGCCGGAACTGGGCAAGAAGAGTATCGAATCCCTGCGTCAGCCTCTGGAAGACGGCCATGTCGCGGTGACCCGGGCGCTTTACTCGGTACGGTATCCCGCCTCGTTCATGCTCGTGGCGGCCATGAATCCCTGCCCCTGCGGGTATCTCACCGATACCGTCCATCGCTGCACATGCAGCCGTCAGACCGTGGAACGATACATGGCGCGGGTCTCCGGCCCCATTCTCGACCGCATCGACATCCACATCGAGGTCCCCGCGGTGAAATACCGCGAGCTGGCGGACCAGTCCTCCGAGAGCGAGCAGTCCGGGGATGTGGCCGCCCGGGTGAACACGGCGCGCGAAATCCAGAAGCAACGCTACTCCGGCATGACCGGCGTCCATGCCAACGCTCATCTGAAGCCCCGCGGCATCCAGAAATTCTGCGCGCTCGACGAGGCCGGAAAACGCATCCTCCAGCGCGCCATCGATTCCTTCGGTTTCTCCGCCCGCGCCTACCACCGTATTCTCAAGGTGTCCCGCACCATCGCCGATCTCGACGGCGCGGAGCATATAGAGGCCCGGCACATCTCCGAGGCGGTGCAGTACCGGACACTGGACCGGACGCTGTGGATGCAGTAGGAAAGGTTAATGCATCGATAGATAGGGGTAGTGAAAGGCAAAATTCGGCTGACTGATACTCGCCTTTTATGATGAATGGAAGGATGAAGATTCGGAAGAAGATTCAAATTGGAAGTGGTTTGCAGTCATTGTATATCTGTCTGAAGAACATATAGAAATCAAATACGGGGCATTTTCGGATACTTGGATAACGTTGCTTGCATATGTAAACCAGAAAATCGAACCTTCAAATATGGAATCCGGTTAAAACTTAACAATTGCGACTCTCATGTATTATATAGTGCACCATACAATTACTGCGCAACACATAAGTCATGTTATCAAAGCGATTCCATTATAATACGATATATTTCTATGGCGCACAATAGCATATATCAGCGTGAATTGTCGATAATATAACCGGATTCCATATAGTTTATAATTTCCATCAACTTATTTCTTTACCCATAAATACAAAATCAAAACAATTGGCCAAAGGAATATTAATGATGGGGACCATACAAGAACAAACAAATAATCTCTTAAAGTAGGTTTAAAACCTTTGTCTTTAACAAAAATACTGACATCTTTTAAACTATATGATTGCGCCACTCCTTTTACCATTTTATTAAATAAAAGTAGCCAAATGATAAGTCCTATTGATAAGTATATAAACATATTGTTCCACTTATTTGTAACGCAAAAAAGCTCATCTTCTACCATACTGAGTATTCAAATACATGTTCGGTAGAATTATAAGGAACGACTATTTTAAGCTTTTGTGATTTTTCGAATTTCATATATACAGCACCATATATAATTTCAGTTGGCTTGGATGGGATGGAACTTTCATAAAGAATATTATTTTCAACCAACGAGTAATACTTTGCCTGTTCATTACCCATACTTTCAATTTCTTTAGCTCGTTTATCCCCTAATTCTTTCGCTTTGTCAAAATTATAAGTGTTTATGTTAGCTCGAAAACGTTGAGTCCCAATATAACCATTTTTATTTGTATTTGTTTTTCCTGCACCATAAATATCACTAATTGCGCCTAAAGTTTTTGAAATCGTCTCCCATTTCTGTTTGTTGCGAATTAAACTAAGATATTCTTCAGGACGATAGACTTCTATTTCTTTGATTGTCGCATCATTAATTGAAAATGCTTTGATTAAGTTTGGATCAAAGATGTTCGGTTTATCAGAATTATTATAGGGCATCACTACCACCACACATTCATCACCATAAATTCTCGGGTCTATTAATGCGACAGAAGTCTCATTTCCATATGAAACAAAAAATTCTGCTGAAGAGGTATCACCAATTCTTGAAACTTTTTGATTATTGTTTGGTTCTGGCTTTAAGTGTTCCGAAAAAGCTATATTAATTATTATGAAATACATTATTATTGTAGCAATTGACAATTTCAAAATGAACCCCCGCAAATTTTAATAGCTTATCGTTTATTTCTGAGTATTCCTACATATCTACGTAAACGTTGCGACCTATCTGCATATCCTCCATCAGGTCCACTGTTCTTAAACCTCCAAATTTCTCCTGACCAAATTACATCTTCGTTTATTGCTCTATTTCGGGAATCCAAATATACAACTTCAAGACGTTCTCCAAAGGCATTACTACTGTCAAATACATTGCATACGACTGCCTTAATGCTATTTTCACCAATGCTTATCCATTGGCCAGGTTTAATTTCAGGAATCTGTGACATATCACGTATCCTTCACAGGATGCATATTATAATAGAAAAGCCTATCAACCCAAGGAAGCAGAAAAACGCTGGCATAGTAATACAACCACTTTTTGAAGTAATCTTAATATTTCCACTGGCAGTATTAAATACTCCTTCTGCTACCCATCTCGAAAAAGGCTTTTGAGATTTTTCTTCAAATTCTTTAACCGTTTGAATGAAATTCCAAATATCAAGCGATGAAAACTTAAACCGCTGTTGCATATAGAGTTGTTCTAACTCCAACCCCATCATTCCTTCTGCTGCCTTTTGTTTAACAGAAATAATATCTTTTGGAGGTAAATTTGCCAATAATTCTGAAATAATAGAACCAGGCTTCAATTGTCCCTCGATAAACTGCTTTCGTACAATTTCCAAGTTATGTTCGTCCATACACTCTCCTTACAAACGATCAGAAATAAATTTATCAATTTTTTCAAACATCGTTGGTTTTCTTACAATAATCGTTATAATGCCATATGGTAAATTAACTTCGTGTGTTCCCATTTTTGAATTGTCGTTGTCTCTTATACAGTTAAGAAGCATTTCAAATTCCTTAAGAGCATAACTTACTTTTGAATAGCTAATTTCAGCATCAATTGCAGTAATTATTCTGCCGCATAGCTGAGCATCATTATCGCACACCCAATTCATTTTATCAACAATATCTGATGACAGTGTTCGAGATAGCGGTATTTCACAAAGTCTTTTAAAAATATTTAATAATTCTGTATACTTGTAATCAGTATGCCCTAAAATGATTTCAAATTGATATGTTTTAATCGTCCTTGTATTAATATATAACTTTTTAATTATTTCATATCGTTTTTCATATGTAAAATATTTTGGCACAATCTGAATAAATTTTTCAATGCTTTTTACATTATAAGATTTTAGTTTTGATTTCCATAACGGATAGTTCTTTCTTGCATAATTTGCCGCCGTTTTCCCATATCTGCGTTCATAATCAATATAAAATTGATTCAGCTGTACCATATTTAAACTAAATAGTTCACTGATTATATCCTTGTCTATGCCACCAATAAGGGAGGACAATTCATCAGCTTTTGTGGGCTTTGGGGTATAATTATACCAATATCTGTACATACTGAATACCTCAAACATACCATTCCAACGCGATAATTCGGCATTGTTAGGTTAAAATGATTATTTTGAGTGAGTGATAGTTACGATAGCGAAATATTAAAAGACTAAAAAGAGGCAAATAGAATTCGATATGAAAAGAATTATCATAAATTCATTTGTTAACATTTTTCCCATAAATAATAGGCCAAAACGAGAGGCCATAAACAAATAATACTTGGAGTCCATAACAGGATGGCTAAATAATCTCCAATATCAGGTTCAACACCTTCATCCTTATCTTTAAAAAAACCGGGAGAAGAATATTTTCTATTTGCAAACCCCTTGGCAATTCTTTTGAACATGAAAAGACAGGAGATTATTCCAATGAGTATATAGGGATGGAATAATATTGATTCCATTCCAGAGGCACCTCTCTAGGTATAAAATAATAATATAGCGAAGAATATAATATGATATAAGCTATTAGATATTTTATTTTACTGTATATATCCATTAATGTCAAGTCTTTTTCTGCACAGTATAAGGACGTTCCCTGCGGTGCAGTACCGGACATTGTGGATGCAGTAGGACAGTTTCCCCGTTCTCATTCCCCCTTCTTTTTTCGCGACGGACTCGCAAGGCACAGTTTTTTCGGCCAAATCCCGCCCACGGATTATTCCTCGAAAACTTCAAGCTCGATCTGATTCCGGGTCATTGGCAAAACACTTGAATTTCAATGCGCTTCAACGGTTTTCACCAACCGTTTCTTTACGCTTTGGTATTCGGCTGCCGTATTCTCCGCACGGGTATGCCGTGCATACGAATTCTCAAGCGGGGGAGAAAACGTTCAGCCCGGCTTTTCACTTGACCATCGCCACAATCCCCTCGTCTCCCAGCAATTCCACCTCGCTTCCGACACTCCTCCCGATACGCTCCGGCAGGGTGCTGATGATAACTTCGCCCCGGATGGCGAAACGGCCGGGAACTCTGAACACTCCCGGTTCGTGCCGTAAATTGAGGGCCACGAAGAAACGCCGCCCGGAACAATCGTCTTCCCGCAGGAACGCGAGAATGCCGCCCTCGACCCCCACCGGCCGGAAGATACCGCTGTGGATGGCGCGTTCGGTGCGGTGAAAATCGATCAGACGGCGATAGAAGGAGAGCATGGACCCCGGATCGTCGCGCTCCGTTTCCACATTGACTTTCGGGTAATCCGTGCATACCGGGAGCCAGGGCGCGCCCGAGGTGAATCCCGCGTTTGCCTCCGAGCTCCATGGCATGGGGGTGCGCTGACGATCCTTGTGCTGTCCGGAGCGGTCGCGGGCCAGTTCCGGGGGAATGGGCACGTTCTGCATGCCGAGTTCCTCGCCGTAATAGAGGGTCGGGGTTCCCCGGAGGGCCAGCAGGAGCAGGGCGCCGACCCGCGCCTGTCCCGGCCCGATACGGGTGGCTGTCCGGGGCTTGTCGTGGTTGCCCATCGCCCAGTTCGGCCAGGCGTACGGGGGAAGCGCGCCCTCGTATCGGCAGATATCGGCATTGATGCGGGCCGCGTCCCACTGCTCATCGATGAGCACGAAATTGCCCGGAAGATGTGCGCCATTCCCTCGTACGCCATAGTAGGGCATCAGCCCTTCGATGGAAAGGTAGGTCTCGCCGATCAGCACCCGCTCATCGTATTCATCCATGACCCGGCGGAGAGCGGCGATCACCTCATGCACTTCCGGTTGATTGGAGGAGAAGGCGGGAATGAGCCGGTTCTGGGACGGCATTCCCGCGTGGTAATCGGGATTGGGGGGATTGTCCCGAAAAAGACGGTCTTTCATCAGGTGCCACATGATATCCACCCGGAAACCGTCCACACCCTTGTCCAGCCAGAACCGCATCACCCCGGTGATGGCTTCCAGCACCTCCGGATTACGCAAGTTGAGGTCCGGTTGTTCCGGGAGGAAGGCATGGAAATAATATTGTCCCGAGGCCGGGTCGAATTCCCAGGCGCTCCCGTCATAGTCGATCAGCCAGTTGTTGGGCGGACCGCCGTCGGGAGCGGGATCGCACCAGTAGTACCAGCCGCGCTTGGGGTTGTCCCGCGAGGATCGCGATTCCCGGAACCAGGGATGTTGATCCGAGGTGTGGTTCGGAACGAAATCGAGGATGATACGCAATCCCCGTTCATGGGCCGCGGCCAGGAGACGATCGAAATCCTCCATGGACCCGAACAGCGGATGGATGGCGGTGTAATCGGAGATGTCGTAGCCGAAATCGAGCATGGGCGAGGGATAGAAGGGGGTAATCCACAGGGCATCCACTCCCAGCCACTGCAGGTAGTCGAGCCGGGACCGGATTCCGTTCAGGTCGCCCCTGCCATCCCCGTTGCCATCCATGAACGACAGTGGATAAATCTCGTACATGACACTCTTCTTCCACCAGGCAAGATCACCGGTTTCGCGGAACATATTCGCCTCCTGTCATGTTCTGTATCCGTTTATCTTTCAGGAAGGACGGGGCTTCGGGCAATCCCCGCGAATACCCGTCATGCTGGGCGGCCACGCTTGCCGGGTTACGGAAATTCGCCCGGGCGTTCCATCCCGCATGAAAGCGCCTGTATACCAGCGCATGCTGGTGATGTCCGGTTATGGCATGTATTCATGAAAACTGCGAAGCGCATCGCTGGCGGGGGGAGTCGTCCCGTGAATACGGGGCGTGCCGCTATATGGAAATATATATGTTGCGATTGATCTTTCCAAGCCCCCGAAGTCTCCCGTCCGGTTCATGAATGTGGAATCCCCCGGTTCCGAGTGGCCGGGCATTCCCTACCCTATTTTCGGACGCCGGGATACTGAATCCTTGACAGGACCCTCCAGATGCAGTAACTTGCGGTAAAAATTCACCACAGGTCGGCATTCCCTTATCCTCAGGCCTCGAATCCCATGAAAGAAGCACGCCCCGCCGACGCTTCTCCGCGCGTTTTCCTGCTCGATGCGGACGGAACGACTCTCACCACGGTTCGCCGCGCCCTGACCGATTACGGCTGCCGTGTGGAGGCGATCACGGAGAGCGGCGGGATTCTGGAACGGTTGGAAACGGATCCGCCGGATGTGGTGATCGCCGATATGGATTTCCCCGGCCTGTCCGGAATGGATTTCCTGGATCAGGCGGGCGCGCGTATTCCGCGGCTCCCGGTGATCATTGCCGGAGCGCGTCCGGATGAGGCGGTTTCCGCTTTCCGGCGAGGCGCCGCGGATTTCATCGGGAAGCCCCTGGACACACGGGAAGTACGGGAGCGGGTTACCGCCGTTCTCGCCCGGCGGATTCAAACCGCGGTCGATGCCGGGAGTGAGCGGGTTCTCGCCCTGCTCACGGATTTCGAGCGTGAGAAAAAGGAGATGACCGATCTTTTGCGGGTGAGTTCCTCGCTCGATGTCTCCAGCGATTCCAAGGAAATCCTGAAACACCTCACCGATCTTGCCGCCGAATCCATGAATTGCGAGGCGGCGAGCATCATGCTGGTCAATTCCCGCGAGGGAGTGCTGGAATTCGTGGTCGCCACCGGAGAAAAGGGACAGCGGCTGGAAACCATCACTGTCCCGCTGGGCGAGGGAATCGCGGGCTGGGTGGCGGTGAACGGCCAGCCCCAGGTGGTGAACGATACACGTAAGGACCCCCGGTTCACCGGCAAGGTGGACCGTGAATCCGGTTTCGTGACCCGTCAGATTCTCGCCATTCCCATGCGGTTGGAAGGAGAGATCATCGGGGTGCTGGAGGTCATCAACACCCGCGACAATCGGGTGATCGGGGAGGATGACCTGCGGTTTCTCGGGAGCATCGGGGAACGGGCGGCGACCATCATCGCCACCGTGCGCCGTATCGAAGCCCAGCAGAATTTCTACATCCAGACCACCAACATCATCGTCCGGGCCATCGAGAAAAAGGATATCTTCTCCGAGGGCCACTCCTGGAAGGTGGCGGAACTTTCCCACAAGCTGGCGCGCGCCATGAATCTCTCCGCCGAGGAACGGAACGACATCCATTTCGGCTCGCTCCTCCACGATATCGGCAAACTGGACCTGCCTTCCATCCTCTTCAACAAGCGGTCGCTCACCGACCGTGAAATCGACATCCTGCGTCAGCACCCCATTCGCGGCGCAAAGCTTCTCGAACCCATCACTCTCTGGAAAACCGTAACGCCCTGCGTTCTCCACCACCATGAGGCATGGGACGGCAGCGGGTACCCCTTCGGACGGGCGGGAGCCGCCATCCCTCTCGGCGCCCGGATCATCAACCTGGCCGAATCGTTCACCGTCATGCGCGCCGCCAACACCTACAAGCGTCAGTTGACCCTGAAAGAGGCGGTGCTCGAAGTCATGCGCTCCTCGGGGAAGCAGTTCGATCCGGACATCGTAAAAGTGTTCGTGAGCGTCCTGGAAAAGGAACGTCAGGCTCCCTGACCCGGGCATCCCGTCGCTCCGTTCTTCGATTCCGTTACAGGCAGCGCTTCGGCACGGGTGCGGGGGCGCCGTTACATCCCGGTAATTCCCTGATCCCGGCCCGGATTTTCCCCTTTGCTCCTCCGTGCCTTTTCCCCTTTTCCATTCCCGACCGCGTCGATTACTTCCTCCACCCCGATTCCCTCCATGCGCCCGTTTTTCGAGACGATCACCCGGACGGTATCGCCGAGGGGCCGCCATATCCGGGGATCGGTCGGTCCGAACAGCACGACCGCGGGCGTTCCGCAGAGTGCGGCGAGGTGGCTCGCGCCGGAATCGTTGCCGAGGAAAACACGTGCGCCGGTGAGGATCGCGGCGGCCCCGGAGAGCAGCGGGTCGGGAACGGTCCGGAAGCGTTCCGGAATTTTCCCCGCGAATCCACGCTCCATTTCCGCGGGGCCAAGGAGGAACACAACCTCTCCGGGCCATTCCTCCGCGACCGTGAGAAAGCGTTCCAGCGGCCATGTTTTGGAGAGGCCGCCGCTGCCGGGATGGATGACCAGAGGGCCGCTCCGGCGGGAGCGCGGGAGGGCGGACGGGAGAGGGGGGAGTGCGGCGGGCCGGAACCGGTCCGGTCCGAGAATGGACAGGAGATGGCCGGATATGTGGGCGTCCCGGCCTTGGGGCGGGCGCGGGTCGAGCACCCGGCAATATCCGGCTCCGGAGTCGAGGACGGTGAGGGTGATGGATTCCGGATCGCCCGCGGAGAAGCAGTATACCCGGTCAAAGGGGGGGAGGAAAGCGCGCAGGAACGGGACGGTCCCGCCGCCCGCGAAAAGCGCGGAGAACCCGGCCTCGTCCAGGGAGCGGAACCCGGAGAACATTCCGGTGAGACGGGCAACCGTCAGCATGTTCCCGTTGCCGAGAACGTGCAGTTCGGATTCAGGATACCGTTCGCGAAGGTGTACCGCGACCGGGAGGGTCAGGATGCAATCCCCGATCCCTCCCGAGCGGATGAGAAGAATTTTCATGGGAGACCACGGATAATACAAAAAAACAATTCAAGCAAGTAAACCACGAAAGACACGAAAATCACGAAATTTTCCCTGTGAAACATGCATCTTTCGTGTGATTCGTGACTTTCGTGGTTTCCAAAAATAATTCAACCTGACATGACCAAAGAGGTCACCCCTGGGGATGAAAATACG
>CAYRTQ010000180.1:7001-9878 GCA_964426865.1 uncultured bacterium | reverse complement strand
CTCGATGAACTTCCCGAGCGTTCCGGCGGTTTCCCGGACCGTTTCACGGAGCATCTGACGGAGATCGCGGGCGTACAGGCAGACAATGCCGTCATCCAGCCAGTCCGGCCAGGAGACGAACAGGGGAATTTTGTCCGAATCGCGGCCCTGCGCCTCAACCAGTCCGGCGCGCAGGAGATTGCGGATTTCCATGCTGTCGGTGACTTTCACCGCGAACCGGTCGTCGGTGGGAATGGTGTTCCGGAGATTCTCGTCCATGTATATTCCTTCCGCCCTGTGGGGAATGGATTCCTGTCAATGTCTGTTCAATCGGATTACCGGTACATGACCGCGTCATACCAAATCTGATTCAATCTCCGTACCAAAGGCAGCCCCCTATCCGGCCTTCTGCCACCTTTCCCCCGATGGTGGCAAGGAAAGACAACACTTCTTTTCTCCTGTCTTGGAAAAGCCCCCCGGGTATGGTATGGATTCCGGGGCAGTGGACCGCTGCTGTTCGAGCGACAGCGAGTTCAGCGGTCCCCGGAAGCCATGCCGTACCCGGGGAGTCCTTGGCTTGTCCCGGACCGCCCTCTTTTGGCGCTTTTCTGGGCGCATCAGAAAAGTACAGAAGCAGTGGAAGGGTCGCAGGCGTTCTTTACCGTATGAAAGCGCCTTTGTAACCGGCAAGTGCGGTTGATGTCCGGTCGTGGCATGTACCCATTACAAACTGCAAAGCAAAAAATACGCTGTATTAAAATAACCATCGTTTGTTCCTGGAAATCAATCCAAAGGGAGAGTACCCATGCAACGCCGTGAGTTCATGAAAAAAGCCGCCATTGGCGGCGCGGCTTTCGCCGCCCTGGAAATACCGCATTGGGCCATGCCCACCCCCTCCAGCGCGTTCGGCACCGGAGGCGGAATCGATGTCTCGGAAGGGGTGTACCTGCTCGAACAGGGCAAAGCGAAAAACACCATTCCGGAAATCCGTCCGGAAATTCTCAACAACCCCCGTGCGGTGTTCCTCATCGAAACCCATGTCAGCGCGTCCCCGGATGCGAAGGGAAATTTCGTGGAAGCCCGTCCGGAGCTGGAAGCGATCGGGAAATCCCTGGTCCGTCAGCTCTTCGTCAAGGGAAACAGGAAGGGCGGCTCCACCCTGGTGAAACCCAATTTCACCACGGTGCCGGACCCGGTGCTCAATCCCGCGGTGGGCATCAACACCTCGCCGGACTTCGTGGCCGGATTCATCGAGGGTCTCCGGGAAATCGGCAACACCAACGTCATCACCTCCGACCGCGGAACCTCCGTCCAGAATCACCGCAAGAACGGGATTTACGACATCTTCGATCGTCACGGAATCAATATGATCGAAGCCAACTACGACAAGTTCGCCCATTACGACAAAAAAGATCTCAACTGGCACAAGGTCCCCGATCCGGTGGTCTGGAAAAACATTCCCACCTACCGTCCCATCGGCGACCCGGACAACTTCTTCATCAACATGCCCAAGCTCAAGGCCCACAACCTGGGACTCACCACCCTCTCGGTCAAGAACCTGCAGGGAGCGGTTCCGTCGGGTTACGGCCATTACTGCGACCGGTGGGATTCGATTCCGCTCCTGTGCAACACCTACGGCACAAATTACAAGCGTGATTTCGTCCAGGATTACCAGCAGCGGGTGGAAGCGGCGTTTCTGAAACACAAGGCCGCCGGTTTCAAACATTGGGACAAGGAAGGCGGATACGCGAAATACCAGGCCAAGGGCGGTTGGGAAGCCTTCAAGAAGGTCCGGAACGACGTGAAAGCCAAGGCCGAATTCATGAAAGGCATCGACGCCCTCATGTGGGATGAGCAGTGGGCGCAGCGGGGGCTGGACTCCGCCGCCGCCATCAAGCCTTCCATCAACATCATCGAGGGCGTGATTGGCCGTGACGGCAGCGGGTTCGATCTCGGCAAGGATGAAATCTGCAACGTCATCGTGGTCGGCCTTTCCATGCCGGAAGTGGACGCCATCGGATCCTGGATCATGGGTCATGACCCGAAGGAACTCCCCTACACCCGTATCGCCAAGGAACGCGGCATGGGCGAGTGCGATCCCGAAAAGATCGACCTGTACTGGATCCGCGACGGCCAGATTTCCAAGGCCAGCATCGCCGATGTCAAGCGCTACAAACTGGGAGTGAACCTGCACTCCTGGGGGGAAACCGGAGAGCGGCTGTTCTGGTAAAAAAGCTCCCTCGCTCCTTGCAGACAAGCCCCGCGGCGAACAACCGCGGGGCTTTTTTTCTTCGCGCGCGTCATCGTGTCTTGCAATCGTTACACCTGGGGAATGATACGGTTTCAGGACAGGGGAATGTCGATTTTAACCTGAAGGCCTCCGCCGGGTGCGTTCGAGGCTTTCACCTTTCCCCCGTGGCGACGGACAGCGGCTTCGGTGATCGCCAGTCCGAGCCCCACTCCGCCGCTCTGACGGTCGCGGGCATCGTCCACCCGGTAGAAGGGGGTGAAAAGGCGCTCCATCTCCTCTTCCGGCACTCCCGGCCCGTGATCCCGCACAATTATGGAAGCGCGGGTCACCGTGTCCTCCCGCTCCCTCCGGAGGGCGACCTCCACTTCGCTCCCTTCCGCGGTATACCGTATGGCGTTCCGGACCACATTTTCCACCGCGCTCCGCAAGGACTCCTCGCTCCCCACCACGGTGCTCCCCTCGCAGGAAACCAGCCGCACCCCCCGCCGGGAACCCCTGGCCTCGAATCCCGCGTCGTCGGTGATCTCCCGTATCAGCCGCGCGAGATCGATGGAACCCACATCCCGCGGGGGAATCCCGGATTCATACCGGTTCAGCATCATGATCCGGCCAATCAGTTCGTTCAGCCGTTTCGATTCGCGTTCGCC
>CAYRTQ010000180.1:0-6991 GCA_964426865.1 uncultured bacterium | reverse complement strand
CGGATTGCTCCGCTGACGGCAGAGTTCCAGCGCCACGTTGAGACGCGCCAGAGGGGAGCGAAGTTCATGGGAAATATCCCGCAGAAGCATCCGCTGGGAAGTCAGGAGATCCTCGATACGGCCCGCCATACGGTCGAATTCGCTCGCCAGCTCGGATATTTCATCCTCGCGATTGTCCACGTCCGGATGGACCCGGACCGCGAAATTTCCCGCCGCGAACTGGCGCACCGCGTCACTCAGACGCACAATGGGGGCGGTGACATATTGGGCGAGCCAGAAACAGCCCGCTCCGGATATGAGGATCAGAATGGCAATACGCAGGAGAAAGAACGCCGGTCGCGCCTGAACCGGTCCTCGCGGCGGACGGGGAACGACTCCGACTACAACATAACTCCGGCCGTCCTTACCGGCGATACGCTGCGCGGAATATCCGGTTTCCGGCGAGAAGCGAATATCCTTCCCTCCGGCTTTCCCCACGGATTCCGCCAGCCGTTCGACCCTCTCCGGCCCGTTTCTCCCCGCGAGTTCGCTCCCCCGGTCATCGTACAGGTAGAGATCGATGCGGGAAGCGTTTCTCAGACGGCCGAGATAGTCCCGCAGGGCGGTGACACCCCCGCGTTCGAATATTTCGAGGGAAGTCTGTCCGCAGGCGGAAAAGACACTGCCGAGCAGGCCGTTCATTCTCCCCGGAAGCGAATCCGGTCTGGCGGCGCTGTTGATCGCGCCCATGGTTTCCACCATGACAATGGTCGCCAGCCAGAACCAGAGGAATATTTTGACAAAAAATCTATACCGCGGCATGTTCGCCGCTCCCTCCGGTCATATCCGGATCCCGCCCGTATTCCTGGCCGGGAGGAGGAATCAACGAACAGACATAGATATACCCGGAGCCCCGGATGGCCTTGATCCGTTCCGCTCCCCCGCGTTCCGGCCCGAGTTTCCTTCGAAGATTGCTCACATGCACGTCGATACTGCGGTCATTGACCGAAAGCGCGCGGTTCAGAACCTCGTTCGCCAGCTCATCCCGCGAAACCGTCCGTCCGAAATTGCGCATGAGAATTTCCAGGATATGGAATTCCACATTGGTGAGTTTCACCGGCTCGTTCAATATCAGCGCCACACGCGCGCTCAAGTCCACCTCGACATCGCCGACCCTGTATTTGCGGGTCAGAATGCTCTCCGACATATCCCGGACATTGCTGCGCGAACGACGGATGATGGCCCGGATGCGGGCAAGAAGTTCCCGCGGATTGAACGGCTTGGGAAGATAATCGTCAGCGCCCATCTCCAGCCCCACGATGATGTCCACATCATCTCCCCGCGCGGTGAGCATGATGACCGGAATGCTTGATTTGGCGCGGATCCGCGTCAGAATGTCGAATCCGTTCTGCCCGCCGGGGAGCATGATATCCAGCACCACGATATGGAACGGTTTCTTCCAGAGCAGTTCAATCCCCCGTTCACCCGTATACGCCGTCTCGACCTCGAAGCCCTCCGGACCGAGATATTCGGTGAGCAGTTCGCACAACTCCCGGTCATCGTCTATGACGAGAATTCTCTCCATACATCTCTCCCTCTGGTTTGGCGGGTATCCGGCTGAGTTGGAACCATGTCCCTTTCCGGACGGGTTCCAGTATTTCCGAAGAAAGTTCGATTCTCCCGATGCCGCCCGCTCCCGATCCGGCGGGACCGATAGGACCGACGGTATTCGGGCCGGGAAGGCCGTCCGGACGCGGGCCGCCTGCGCCGTTGGGACCGAATGGAGCGCCCGGAGCGTTAGCGGCAGCCTTCGCATCCGGTCCCGCAGGGCCTTCGGACAAGCCCGAAGCTCCCTTCCCATCCGGCCGGTCGGTGGCCCCGTCGACACGATTTCCGGGGGGAGGACCCTGGCTTCCCATGAATCCGGAAGCGGGCGCTCCCCCTCCCGGCAGTCCCCCGGGGCGCCGCATATCGCCGGTGGTGAAAGCGCCGGAATTGATTTCCTCCAGATACCAGACCGCATCGTACGTATCCCAGGCGTCCAGGACCGTCGCGACATTGTTGGCGATTTTGACATTCATGGTCCATGCCGCCCACCATTCGAGGCCGTGACGGGCGATGACGAGATTCTTCCCCTCGGGCAGGGATGAGCGCATGGCCGCCAATTCATTGTAGGCGGGTACGGTAATCCTCTGATACGATATTCCCGGAAGATCGCGCGCGGAAGTCAGCACGACCAACGTCATCACCACGCCGGAAACCACCAGCCCCCAGCGCACCCGCACGGCCAGAAACGCGAGCGGCGTCAGGCCGGGGGCAAACGACATGAGCGAAAGACGCTGCGACCATTCCCGTCCGAAGATCGGCAGGGCGAACAGGAGCGCGCTCAGGCTCGCGGCCCAGAGAATGGCGCGATCGGCGCTTTCCAGTTTGCCGGGGTGATACACCGCGGCCATGACTCCCAGAAGGCCGAGAATGACACCCAAGCTCACCGATTCCCCCGCGAAGGGCATCGATGGTCCGGCCTGTATCCCGAGCCAAAAACGAATCGGGGAATCGGCAAACAGCCGTGTGGGGCTGAGCGCCACGGAAAACAGCTTTGTCACCCGATGGATGTCGAACAGCGAAACGAACACCATCGCCAGGAGCAGGGCCGCCGCCAGCAGGGATACCATGATCAGCGCCCGACGGCGGCTGAGCGTGGACATGAGACCCGCAATCCCGGCGAAAACGGCGGTGGTCATCGCCAGGGCGGCGACTCCGATATGGGTGAGACAGGTGAGGCTGAAGAACAGGAAAGTCAGGATATAATCACGTCTCCGGGAATCCCGGAAAGAACGGTGCAGAAAATAAACGAACGCCAGATAGAGGGGAAGCGCGGCGGCGTTTTTCTGAAAATCCCCGGCCATTCGCATGAGGCTCCCGTTCCCCACCGCGATGATGCCCACCACCAGAGTGGCGAGAGCGATGACCATCCCCCGCTGCCTTCCGCCATCGAAGCTCCGGACGAAAAGGTACGCCGGAACAGCCAGCAGCACGGGAAGAATGGTGTCGGTCAGGCGCACGGCGTTGATTATTGCCGTTCCGGACGGCAGAAAGAGGGAGAGGATCGCCCCGATTCCGGCCTGAAAATAGAAAAGGAGCGGGAAATCGGGAATTCCCAAAAGCCCGGTGTGCAGAATGGCCCGCGCCTGGACCGGATAATACGCCCCGTTCAGTCCGGGCAGCAGGGGCGAACCAAACAGAATCCAGGCGCGAAGCGCCCATCCGGAGGCAAGGACGAGGAGCAGAGCGCCCCATACCCATGCATTCTCCCTTTTTCCTGCACGCGGTAAGAATTGTCCTCCCACGGGTCCGATGAAACTGGCGTCAGACAATGGCAAAACCCCTTTCGTTCTCTGAAAAGACATATACAAAGCGAAAGCCCCCCGCCCCGTGGGGGAATATGCATCTTCCGGGGCGGCCTTTCCGGTCATGGCCGGGTGAAAGGATCATCATTCCTCATCGAAAAAGAGATTGACATCGTGGACGCCTCCGACCCGGGAGAGTTCGGAGACAAAGCCGTTTTTCCTCTCCTGGTCCTTGAACTTGATATAGAACGAAAGATCGAGATGCCCGTCATACTCGACATGCTTGAGGTTGAGAAGATGATGCTTCTGGCAGTATTTTCTGAATACCGGAAGGTAGGGCGCATCGTCCTCCGACTCGGGAGTGAACGAGAACTGGAGGAGAAAATTCCGGTGGGCGTCCGAAAAGGACTGGATGCGGGAGATAATCAGGATCACCATGCCGATGCACACGGTCCCGACAAACGCGATGGCGGTCTGGCCGATTCCCGCGGCCATTCCAATCGCCAGGCTGAAAAAGATGAATACAATATCCTGAACGTCCTTGACCGCGGTGCGAAACCGTATGATCGACATGGCTCCCACCAGCCCGAACGCCCGCGCCAGATTGTTACCGATGACGAGAATCACGACCGCGGTGATCATGGCCAGCGAGATGAGCGCGCTCACGAAGCTCCTCGCGGAGTTGGGCGACTTGGAGGTCCAGCAATAGATGCGGGAAATGATGATTCCGCAGATCAGCGCCACAACCAGATTGCGGACAAACATCCCGGGACTGAGCGAAAGCTGGAACAGATTGTTGTAAATGTCTTGGATACCGTTCATGGAGTCGCGATTCCGTTTTGTTTACCATGGTTACAGGGTTGTCTTCTCTCCGAGGAGAGCGCTCACACGCCGGCATTGCGGGATCTGATGCGAATCCAGGCAGATGCAGAATTTCGAAAGAGCCGTTTTCCTGAGACGGTATTTCCCGAGGATATCCAGAAGCCAGAGCGGAATCCCCCGGCAGTTGTCGTTCCACTTGATTTCCAGGATGAAATACCCGTTAAGGGAATGGCGCACCCGCTTTTCATCGAAGAGATCCTGAACTTTGGGATATGCCATGCTCCGTATAAACTTGTCGAACGTGATGCGGACGGACGGATCGAACGTGTAGAAATACGCCTCCCGATCATAGTGGATGTCAATCACCGGAGAAAGGGAATGGCGGTATATCTGATAAAAGAACCGTCGGGCGTCGTCGTACACCCGGGAACTCCCGTTGCCGTCGATGATGTATTTCCCGATGTCCTTCGTCTCAAAAAGGGGTTCGCAATCCCGCAACAGCAAGGGAGCGCGGTTCTTGGAGATGATCATGTTGTCCTTCCGCTTGATCTCCAGGAAGACCCGCGAATCCTCGCACGGCTCGTTGTATCCCCGGATGCGGACTTTCTTCCGATGCTGGACGCCCGCCAGCTTCTCGAAATAGTATTCGAAATCACGGGTGTCGTAATAGATGCTGTGTACACAGTATTCGTTGTCCCCGGCCCGGGTGAACGAGTCCTTCTCCACGAAGGGAAGAATGGCGTTCCGCACGTCCGTGAGGATTTCGAGGGGCGCGAGGTATTTGTATTCGAACCGTCCCATGATCATCACCTGAAAAGCATGAGGACATATTCACGAACGCTGATCGGCTGGCAGCGGATGGAACACTGCACGATCAGCCCGGGCGCGAGTCCCCCCCCATTGCCGGGAATTTCCGCGACCGCCCGTACCAGGTGGCTGCCGCCGATGATGCGGATGTCATTCCCCACGTGTTTGATGGTTCCGGACGTCCGCATGCCGGTTCCCTCCACGGTGACCGTCACGGTCTGACCGGGGCGGAGATGAACCCGGTCCTCCCACTTGACGGGCAGGACCAGAACATAGCGGGTGGTATCCTGAACGACCGCCAGGGTGTCGCTTCCGGCGAAACGGAAGAGACGCCCGGAAACGGGGGTCAGGATCGTGGAATATCCCATCCTCTTTTCCATGACATGGATTTCCTCGCGGAGCGTCTGGATACGGGCGCGGGACAGGTCGATCTGCTCCTTCTTGTATCCGGTCCGGACCGAGGTCAACGCCGCTTCCGCGGTATTGGCCTGGATTTCCAGCAGTTGCAGCGTGGTCTGCGCCCGCTCCATCTCCGCCGGGGCGAGCATGTCCTTCTCCGCGAGGGAATTCAGACGCGCCATCTCCCTCCGCTGCTGTTCCACCTGTTTCCGCGCATAATCCAGCTTGAGCCGCGCCTCCCGCACCAGGGACTCCTTTTCTCCAGATTCGTACAGCCGGAGCGTGGCCAGTTCCGTCCGCAACTCTCCCCTGAGCTGCGCCCACGCGAACTCGACATCGTACGAGTACACGAATCCGATGGTATCCCCATCTGACACCGCTCCTCCGGCGGTCACATCCGGGTGGAACCGGAAGGAAGCCTGATCTCCACGGTCGGCCTGGGTGTTTCCGCAGCTTTCGGCGAAATCCAGTTCATGGTTCATGATGGCGGCAGAAATGATGCCGTCCGAGCTGTGGACCAACACCCATTCCTTCCAGGGCTGAACCTTCCCGGGAACGCTCATGGTATGGGGAATGTGCATCGGGAGAAGCAGGAGCGCTCCCATGACCGTCAGCGCCGGTATCGCCACAAAAGAAAACTTTTTCAGAAATCGTCTCATGGATGGGTTCTCGAAAGTGAAGCGGCATGTGTCCGGAACGAATAGAGCCTATCCATAAATAAAGAAATCGTATAATTCGTGAGATCCCGGCCCCCTAACCCTCGATCCCTTTCCCCCGGAGGGGGCAAGGGAAGTCGCAGTGCTCCATGCTTTTCCTGCCCCCTCCGGGGGAAGGTGGCCCGGAGGGCCAGTAGGGGGCTGCTATCCCAGAGAAGGCGATATCCTTATTTATGGATACGCTCATAATCTCCAGCCCGGCCCGTGAATTTCACTCGAAAGACCGCCGCCATCATCGCAGCAGCGTCAGACGATGCATGCCGGTATACGGCCCCGCTTGCAGACGGTACAGGTACACTCCGCTGGCGATGTCCTTTCCCGTGGCATCTTTCCCGTTCCATAGCGTCTGATAGGTCCCTGCGGGAAAAACGCCGTGTTCGAGAGTAAGAACCTTCTGGCCCAGGAGGTTGAAAATGGACAGATCGGTTTCGCCCGCTTGGGGGAGAGTGAACCCGATCACCGTGGAGCTGTTGAACGGATTCGGATGATTCTGTTCCAGATGGTAGCTCCGGGGCAGGGAGGCATCCGAAACTCCGGTCGCGATGGTGTTCGCCGCTCCGGGAGTGGGAGCGGACAACGCCCGGAACGCCCCGCTTCCATTCGGTTGCCGCCCGGCCGTACCGTCCGTTTTCATATCCCCATAGGAAACGGAATCGAGAATCGCGTTCCCCCGCTCCACCGTATCCACCAGAAAAATCTTTTCCCCTCCCGCGGAAAGTTTGAAATCGGCGTGAAGCCCCGGCGTGTCCTCAATGTCCCCGTCCGCCCAGACAATCAGATATCCGCCCGGACCGAGCGTCGTCCCTTCCGGAAAGG
The DNA here is from genome assembly GCA_964426865.1 of uncultured bacterium. Lineage (GTDB taxonomy): Bacteria > Latescibacterota > Latescibacteria > Latescibacterales > Latescibacteraceae > JAWLHT01. Next base: position 102 of record CAYRTQ010000180.1, on the reverse strand, counting down.
CCCACTTGAGCAGATTGCTTTCACTGTCGCTCAGATACATGCCGGAGAGATCGATTTCACCGGACCCGGTATTCATCAGTTCGATCCAGTCGTCGTATTCGC
>CAYRTQ010000179.1:0-9880 GCA_964426865.1 uncultured bacterium | reverse complement strand
TCCCGAGAGCCCTTACGAGTTTTCCGTGCTCCCGGCGGATATTCTGGGGCAGGTCTACGAACAATTCCTCGGAAAGGTCATACGTCTCACCGAAGGCCATCGCGCAGTTGTAGAGGACAAGCCGGAGGTCAAAAAAGCGGGCGGCGTTTTCTACACCCCCACCTACATTGTGGAGTACATCGTCAAGAATACCGTGGGGTCACTCCTCGAAGGCAAAACCCCGGACGAAGCCTCCCGTCTGCGCATTCTCGACCCCGCGTGCGGCTCCGGCTCCTTCCTCATCGGGGCCTACCAGTTCCTCCTGGACTGGCATCTACAATACTACTTGGAGCACGACCCCGCGAGATGGGCCGCCGGGCGCAAACCCCGTCTCGTTCAGGTATCCCATCTTGACTGGCGGCTCGCCACCGATGAGCGCAAACGCATCCTCCTCAATAATATCTACGGCGTTGACATCGACACCCAGGCGGTGGAAGTCACCAAGCTCTCCCTCCTCCTCAAAGTGCTGGAAGGGGAGACGCAGCAGAGCCTCGATGTGCGGTTCAAGCTCTTCCAGGAACGCGCATTGCCCGATCTCGCCAAGAATATCAAATGCGGGAATTCGCTCATCGGATCGGATTTCTACGACGGCGTGCAACTCAGCCTCGGGTTCATGGATGAGGAGGAACGATACCGCATCAATGTGTTCGACTGGGAGCGGGAGTTCCCGGAGATTTTTAAGGCAGGGGGTTTCGACGCGGTGATCGGGAATCCGCCGTATATCAGGATTCAGGCCTTGAAAGAATGGGCCCCGAAGGAAGTGGAATTTTACAAGAGAAGGTATATTTCGGCAAGCAAGGGTAATTACGACATTTATCTGGTGTTTGTTGAAAAGGGATTGGGCCTTTTAACCAAAACAGGGAAGTTGGGCTTCATTCTACCCCACAAATTTTTCAACGCGCAGTACGGTGAATCCTTGCGTGGTATTATCGCCGGGGGAAAGCACCTTTCCCACATTGTACATTTCGGCGACCAACAGGTATTTTCCGGAGCCACAACTTATACCTGTCTTTTGTTCCTTGAAAAGACAGGCGTTCCGCAGTGTCGTTTTGTCAAAGTGGAGAACTTGGAGGCATGGCGGATTGAGGAGAAGGGTACAGAGGGGACAATCCCGGCATCGAGCATAACAGGGACTGAGTGGAACTTTTCTGTTGGTATAGGAGAGAAAGTTGTTCGGCGAGTTAGTGCAATAAAAACTGATCTCGGCGACATTGCGGATATATTTGTAGGTCTTCAAACCAGCGCAGATGATGTATTTATTCTCGATTATGTCAGTGAATCCAGAGATTGCATCTGTCTAAAATCGAAGGTACTTGGCGGTGAATTGAATTTTGAAAGAGAATTATTACATCCTCTTGTAAGCGGGACAGATGTATCACGATATCGCTCCCTTACCGAGCGTCAGTTTATTCTTTTCCCTTATGAAGTAATTAACGAGAAGGCAGAATTAATTCCTTTCAAACAAATTCATGAACACTACCCCAAAACTGCCGATTATTTGTTAAAAAATCGAACAAAACTCGAAGGTCGCGAAAAAGGGAAAATGAAAGGATCAAAATGGTATGGTTATATATACTTAAAGAATATGACGAAGCAGAGCATCCAAAAAGTCTGCGTTCCACGCTTGGTTGACGAGCTATGCGCAGCATACGACGTCGATGGAGTTCATTTTCTTGATAACGTTGACGTGGGAGGCCTAACGCTAAAACCCGGACATGATGAGCAGGGGTTGCCATACATTCTCGCACTTCTTAATTCAAAGCTTATACGCTGGTTTTTCCCTCATGTCAGTGCACCATTCCGTGGCGGATACTTTTCAGCAAATCGCCAGTTTCTATCAAAAATTCCCATCCGCACCATCGACTTCACCTCTCCCTCCGACGTCGCCCGTCACGACCGCATGGTTTCCCTGGTAACCGCCATGCTTGACCTGCACAAGCAGCTATCCGCCGCACGAACCGCCGACGAGAAGACCTCCCTGCAGCGGCTCATCGACGCCACCGACCGGGAAATCGACCGGCTGGTGTATGAACTGTACGAATTGACGGAAGATGAAATATTTATTGTTAGCGGTGAAGAGAAAAGGCTGTCATAACTTATTGACTTGTAAAATATATATAGGAACTATACTGAAAAGCATAAAAAAATGATTGTGATATTTATATCACTATATGTCCCATATCAACAACAGTGAAACATTAATTAGGATAGCGATTATGAAACTTTCTTTATTTTCAAATAAAGTAGATAAAGGTATTCCAGAGAATGTACAAGAACATTTGCGAACAATTCATGAGATTGGAGATATCATTGATAATGAGTCCACAATTCTTCCTGAAAATGAACAGATTAAGTTAAGATGTATTTGGGTAATTGAAATTTATCCTCCAAGTCATATTGATAATCTTATGTCTTGCATTGAAAAGTTGAATTGGAACATTACGCACAATGCATTGCCTTATAGCAATGTCTCAAAATGGATTAAAGATAATCGTCAGAGCTCATTCGGGTCATGGATTAATTTAGGTTATTTAAAAAGCAATAAAACGTCATCTATTGATAGATACGCTCCAATACCTGATGGATTTGACGGAGCATTTGGAACAATACTGCAACTAATTCCAAGCACAACAATTCTAATGATGCAGTTTCTTGTAAATTCTGAAACAGAACAAATACTTGAAAAACCATTAAACAGCAAATATTCAACATTTGTCAATATTGATAATGGAATATATTCTTTCATTTCACCTCTTCACCAAAAAAAACTTGCTATAGAAAATCTCAGAAATAATTTATACAATGAATGTTATAAATGGTTTAAGACACATGCTCCAGGTGTATTTTCCTCTGGAATTTACGGTGGTGTTTTTCCAACATGCGAATTCACTACTTTAAAAGAGGGCAAACCGTTCATTGATTTTACAAACAATCCCCATTTTGAATATATAAGAATGCTTGACTTTTCTTCTACTGCTTATGTTTGGCAAAGTAATGATCTTCCAGGAATACTTCTCGGATTACCATCAAGGCAAGAAAATGAATATTCAAGATTGTATTTTTCTGGGAATTTCGACGAAATATTTTCAAATAATGAAAATATTTTAGGTGGTCATGAAAAAAACACAATGGGCTTTTCTATTGCCCTTTCTAATTTAAGAAAAGAGATTGGCTTGTGGTCTTTATTCATTCAAATAAAAGCTTTCGAATCTCAATTATCACGAGTTCGTGACAAAACAGCACTAATAAGTTATACCAATTTAAATACAGCAATTTTAAAAATCAGACAGATCGAACAACAATATCATGAAATTGAGAAAAACGTATCAATTATTTTACTGGAATTGGGTCATTATTGTAATGAAACGAATTTTCGCCATGACTATATGAAATTTTTGCCATGCAATTCATGGCTTTCTAATGTTGACTTTTTTGAGAATATCCGTATTAAAATGATAAGTAATATTGAATACATTAAAGATCTGCGATATAATGTGCATCAAGTGATAAATAATATTTCGCAGAATATTTCTTCTCTATCGAACGATTATGTTGCAAAGACAAATACTCGAATTCAAATATGGGTAATCTCTTTGACCGTTGCAACTCTTCTATTAGCTGTTGTTACCGGTTGGGATAAGATAAAAGAATTATACATATTCCTTACTACTTATTTCAACGGAAGATAAGAAGACCTTTTTTAACCAATATACCCACGCCCCATCAGAAATCATCCTCTCCCGGACGGAAGACGGGCATGTACGAATCGAAACCCGGTTCTTTGCCGAAACCGCGTAGCTTTCGCTGAATCAGATAGCGGAGTTGTTGTAAATCGTGCGACAACTGCGACCGATGGTAAGACCTCCCTGCAGCGGCTCATCGACGCCACCGACCGGGAAATCGACCGGCTGGTGTATGAACTGTACGAATTGACGGAGGAGGAAATAAGGATTGTGGAAGAGGGAGAGCCGATTTAAAATCCCAAACGTAATCTGCATACTGGCGGCTATCCCCGTATCATCTTCGAAATTCTCGGCGGAATAAAGTTCCAGTCGATGCAGTTCTTAATTTGACTACAAAGCAGGTTGGGCGCTACCTCTAAAAGCCTAATATGACCCGCAAACATCTCTTCGTACGTGTAAACGGCAGGTCTGGCCAGCATGATAGAGGTATGAGCGGTGATAAAGGAGAAGGTGTTGGGAGGAATAATAAACTTTTGTTTCGTTTTATTGCAATAGGGATGATATTTCTCCATCATTCTTTCGGTATTCATTACAAAGCAGACGAATTCATCCCCGTCACAATCAGCGCATGACATGGAAATGAAATATTTTGCTTTTTCCCCTTGAAACAAATTGCTTGAGCGAAGATCAATGAATGTTTGACCAACCTCAATGTCTGCCATCGGCCAGCAGTTCCTTTTGCAATTGGAAGCGCTCTTCTATTTCATCTCTGTCCAGTTCCGTATCATCATCTATAGCCAAAAAATAATCGATGGGGATAAACATCCCCTTCCTCCTGGTTTGATCCCAGGGGGAATTGTGCAAATGGGTAATCTCCGTCATTTCTTTAGCGGTCGCATCTCTAAAGATCAGCGCGACCTCCTCCATTACACGAAGCTCGTTTGGAGATAAGCAATCGTATTCTGCCTTTTTGCTTTTGAGCAACACTTTGAATCGTTTGAAGCCATCCGTATCTTCGCTTTCATCCTCAACGATGGCGATTTTACCGCGCAGGAAGTCAGGGAGTTCATTCCGCACGATTGTTTCAAACAATACTTTGGGGACGGGGCCAAAGGGATATGTAAAGTAATCATACCCAGTTACACTCATGCCGTATCTTTTGAAATGAATGAAATCCCAAAAATAGAGAAGTTTAAAGAGTTTTGTCCGTCCCACGTGTTTCGTATGGGTAACGAAATACTTTATTCCGTTCAGAATTTTCTCTTCGGTGAGTCTCATGGGTTAAAACCTCCATGCTCCAAAGTATACAGATCAAAAAGGACTGTCAAGCACAATTTTCGAATGGCGCCATTTGCTTGGCATATATCAATATAGACAAAAAAACGTCACGTTTTGTTTCATGAACATGTCATGTAATCTGGTCCATGTGCAAAATTTTTGGTCGAATCAAAGATAACACCCGTATACCGCATACGCAAATTTTCAAAACCTCCCCCTACATCCTCTTCCCCACCACCATCGTCTTCCGCATGTTCACCATCTTCCCGGTATTCTTGTTCAGCGCCTCGAAGGAGAGGATATAGGGTCCCGCGGGGAGATTCCCGCATTCCCAGTTCCCCTGCCATGCCGAGCCGCTTTCCGACTCGTCGCGGATGGTGGCCACTTTCCTGCCCCGGCGGTCGTAGACCTCCAGGCGGACCCGTGCCAATGGGAAGGGCAGGTCGTAGGCGATGACCGTGGTCCCGGAGAACGGGTTGGGTTTGATGGTAAGCGAAGAGCCGGAGGATGCCGGGTCTTCCTGCACGTGGTTGAAGAACAGGCTGTTCCGCGCTCCGGGAGTGGCCCCGGAGGGGTCCACGCTCCGGTCCCATGCGCCCTTGCCGCTCAGACGGGGGGAGATGCGCTCCAGACTGATTCCCGGAGGCGCGGAGGAATAGGACATGCTGTCGTGGAGCGCACCGGACCGGTCACGAATCTCCAGCCGGTCGCCGTCGTTGTTGAGCGAGGGGAATCTTCCCGCGAGCAGCGCCGTCGCGCCCGGATACATGCGCATCGCCGTGGAATCCCCGGCCACGAGCGCATACCCATCCGCGGAAAGCAGCGCGAACGACCGGATGGAATCGGAGGGAACACCGCGGGAATCGGTGATACGCCAGCCGCGGAGACTCACCGGGGCGTTTCCCGTGTTCAGCAGTTCCACCCATTCCGGACCGTCCTTGGGGGCGGCCATGACCTCGTTCAGGAAAACAACGCCCCTGGGGACCGTGACATCCAGATCGGCCAGGAGCGTATCGTCCAAGGCGGAAAGAGGGTCGCCGCTCTCGACTGTCGCCCGGAAAGTCAGCAGCCCGCCCGGTACCGCGGGAATATGCAGGGTGCGCGACGGGGCGTCCTCCCCCGGAGCCAGTGCCCCGGTGAATTCCAGCGTGCCGAGAACCGTATCCGGGAGCATGCCCACGCTCACCCGTGCGCCTTCGAGCGCCGCCAGCCCGCCGTTGCGATACGAGACGTGAATGTCGAGCCCCTCGCCCATGCGGGGCGGGTCAGGGCTGAACCGGAGCGAACCGGGGACCAGCGCGGGGTTGCTGTCCGAAGGAGTGGCCGAATTGCGATATCCGGGTGTGCCATCGGATTCGCGGGAGGAATGGAAATTTTCCGGGCCATCTCCGCCCCGCGGGTTGATCCGCTCCCAGGAATGGGCTTCGGGACAATCGAGGGAGTAGCGGACCAGGGAAAGGGTGTCCCCCCGCGCGGAGACAAGGTATACCGGCTCGGGCGTGGAGTTGGAGAGACCCCGCGAGCCGAGCGCCTTGGAAGTCACCGTGAACGATACCGCGGTTTCCGGGAGGGAGCGGTAAGGTTCGTTCGCGGTGAAATAGTCCGGGTCGAATATGACCGCGAATCCCCCGGCGGGAATGGTCCAGACATTCTCCCGCACGGCGGTGAGATCATTGAACGCCGAGCCGTCGCCGATACGGCAGCCCTCCAGCGAAACCGGGCCTTCCGATATGTTCTGAATCTCGATATACTCGCGGGCGTTTTCGTCGCCCACGGGATTGAACATGATCTCGCTGAGAACCAGGGGAACGGAACCGGAGAGCGCCGGTTCCGGAGCAAGGAGGAGCAGAAGGGGGACAAGGGAAAGGACCGGGAGGAGAACCCTGCGGCAGCGCATGCGTCTCACTCTCCCCGCTGAATGGTGGATTGGGGGGCTTCATCCAGGAGCGGAATGGACTGGATATACGCAATGTACTCCGACGGAAACTGTCGCGATCGGGCAATATCGACCAGGCGGTCGCGGTACTCCCGCGATGCGCCTCCCTCGAAAAGATGGACTTCCGGCTCGGCCTCGAAAGTGAACGCGAATACGATCCGGGTGAACGGAAGCGTGCGCACCCGGGTGATACGGCGGGGAATGGGCAGACGCGCCCGTTTGACCCGCTCGATTTCCAGGGGATCGGAAATGAAATACAGGACGCCGTACACCCGGTCGCCATAGCTGGGCATGGCCACCGGGCTGGTTCCGGTCTCGCCGGGGAACGCCAGGCGACGGTTGGCCAGCCAGCCATTCCCGGCGAGAATGGCGCCCGGCGCGAGATCATCCCGATGCATCTCGCGCTCGTCCATGGTGATATCATAGGTGAAATAGATCATCGGCATATTCCGTGATTCCCGTACCGGACGGACGCTTTTTGATATATATTCATATTAATGAGTATTTGAACCGCGCGCAACAGGAATGAGAGAAATCAGGGTCCGAAACAAAAGTCTGAAACGCATCGTATGTACCGCGCGTATTAAACACTGATAGACTCATCCCCATATCGAACACCATCAATCCGGGAGGTTGCCATGGCCGCGATACCCGAAGTTACCGACCAGACGTTCAAAGACAGGGTTACAGCTTCCACCAGGCCGGTTGTGGTTGATTTCTGGGCGCCTTGGTGCATGCCCTGCCGCATGCTTTCTCCCATCATGGAAAAGGTCGCGGAAAAGAACGGTGAAAAGGCGGACTTCTATAAGCTCAATACAGACGAGAATCCGGTCACCTCTTCGCAGTACCGTATCATGAGCATCCCGTCCGTGGTATTCTTCAAGAACGGACAGGAGGTCCGTCGGGTTATCGGCGTTCAGCAGGAGGAATTCCTGCAGAAGGAGATCGACAAGCTGTAACCGGACGGGATTTCCATAAAGTTCAACTACGGCGCGGATGCGGGTGTTTTCACTCCGCTCCGTCCAAACCGGACAACCCGGTGGAAGGAGAATCCGCCCGTATCCATCCCGAACAAGGAGCACCCATGTTTTCTTCCCCGGTCCTGCGGATGATCGTCGGGGCCTCGGCGGGAGCGCTCGTCGGATTCGTCTATCAATACTTTCACGATTGCCGGTCGGGCGCCTGCCCGTTCACCGCGAATCCGATCATATCCATGGTCTGGGGCGCGGCCATCGGGCTCATGTTTACCGCGTAACGCGTCCCTTGTGAAAAGCATGGCGCCGGTTCGCAAAATTTCCGTATATTCCGGAAAGTGCGGGCCGGCGTTTTTTTGTTTATGGCCCGCGGTGGAAACTCGAATCAGCGAGGGCCGCCTTGGCACAGCGGACCACAACCGAAGAATCCCCCGGGAACGGGCCCATTTCAAAAGGAACCGGTTTCGTGATGAATCGCAGACATTTTCTGGCTTCCGCCGCGCTCGTTGCGGGAAGCGCCGCGGCAATTCCGCTTCGGGCGTTGGAATCCCGGTATCAGGCATCCTCCGGACGTTTCGGGGTGCATCAGTTCATCGAGAGATACCCGGACGCAGTCTTTGTCATGGAAACACGCGTGGAGCGCAAGACCGATAGCGCGGCCCTGCGCCGGGCGGGGCTGGATTTCTCACGCTCGGTCATTCTTCCCCGGGAGGACGGCGTTCCGCTCACCAGCATCATTCCGGTCAAACCGAATCTCGGATGCAGTTATACCTCCGATTCACGGCACACCCTCGAATACGGCATGGGAATCGTGACCGATCCCTGGTTCGTGGAGGGAATCATCGAAGGCATGAAGGAACTGGGGCTTTCCGGCAGCCAGTTCCATCTTCGCGAGGTGAACTGCCCGGGGGATTTCGACAAGCGCGGGTACTCCGCCATGGCCGAACGCACCGGGGCGGACATCCGCGACATGAGCGCCAATCCCGCGAACATGGCTTCCGGCGACCTGGTGTGGAAGGACACCCCCGATGGGGTATGGTTCCGTAAAATCCCGTACCTGTGGCCGGTCAACTCCCCGGATTCCTGGCTGCTGAACATCGCCAAGTTCAAGACCAACGGCATGGGGGTTTCCCTCTGCGCCAAGAACCTCCAGGGGGTGAACGCCCAGGGATACCAGACGCACTGCACCCCGTTCAACCAGAGCATGGCCATCGACGCTTCCCACAAAAACCCCAACGCCATCCACGACATCCAGGGCAATTACAACCGTCATGTGGCCGATGACATCCCCCGCTGGGACAAGCCGGGGGTCGAGGGAGGCATCTGGCAGGAGGTCTGGGCCACCCGCTGCATCGACAACAATTCGGCGGTGAAAGCGGGTCTCCATGTCATAGAGGGCGTTTACGGCCGTGATGGCGACGGCGTCTTCTCCGGGCCCCATCCCGACGGGAATGACGACAATCCCAACGGCGAAGCCCTGGACTCCATGACAAATGTGATCATCTTCGGGCTGAATCCATTCCATGTAGACCTCATCGGCCACTGGATGGCCGGACACGAACCCGGGAATTTTGGTCTCTTCCATCTGGCCAAGGAACGAGGATTCTGCAAGGCGATCAACCCGGCTCGCATTCCCGTTTTCCGCTGGAATCCCGGCGGGTTCGGAGCGATGCTGGTCACTCCGGACGCGCTCCCCCGCACCCCGCTCAAGACCTATTATCTCCAGCGGAATTACCTGGGACAAACAGAGCCCTTCTATCATCTCTGCGCCGAGCCCTTCGAATATCCGGCTGAACCCGTGGCGGTCGAGACACCGGATCGTCCCGGCGCGTTCGTCCTCTCCCAGAACCGTCCCAACCCCTTCAATCCCTCCACCTCCATCGAGTTCACCCTTCCCCGGGCGGGAATGGCGAGGCTGGAGATATACAACTCCGCCGGGCAACTGGTGGAGTTGCTGGCGGATGGCCATT
>CAYRTQ010000178.1:2952-9917 GCA_964426865.1 uncultured bacterium | reverse complement strand
CCGTGTCTTCCAGCACATTGATCCCGCCGATGCCGGAGCCGAAGATGACTCCCGCCCGGAAGGGGTCCATGTTTTCCATGACAAGCCCGCTCCGCTGCACCGCTTGAGCGGCGGAACAGATCGCAAACTGGCTGAACAGATCCATCCGTCTCGCTTCATGGGCGTCGATGACGGGTTCGGTGGTGAAGTTTTTGACTTCCCCGGCGATCTGGCTTTTGAAGTTGGCGGGATCGAACCTGGTGATGGTGGCGATACCGCCTCTGCCCTGCACCATGGCTTCCCAGAACTCCTCGACCGTATTCCCTACCGGGCTGATGACCCCCAGACCGGTTACAACCACTCTTCTCATGCTTCCCATACTCATTCTGTCTGTTTCCCTGTACGGTGGCATACGGTAGAGTGACCGGCAGCCGTACGACCGCCGGTCACCGTGAAAATTATTCGCTTACCTTGTCCTTCAGATAATCGATCACATTCTGGACCGTCTTCATCTTCTGGGCGTCGTCATCCGGAATTTCCAGGTCGAACTCTTCTTCGAACGCCATGACCAGTTCCACGGTATCCAGGGAATCGGCACCGAGGTCTTCGATGAACGAGGAATCGTTGTTGACTTTGCCGGCGTCCACACCAAGCTGCTTGATGACCAGGTCTTTAACCCGCTGTTCGAGACTCATTTCTGTCCCTCCTGAAAAAAATGGTTGATTGGCGACTTGCATCCCGTTTGTGATACTTCTCTTTTCATTTCCTACATCGCCATGCCGCCGTCGATGGAAAGCACCTGTCCGGTCATGTACGCGCCGTCCGGTGAGGCGAGAAACGCCGCCGCCGCCGCCACGTCATCCGGGGCGCCGGGGCGCTTGAGCGGAATGGCTGTCATGAACGCCTGTTTTGCTTCATCGGAGAGATGCTCCGTCATTTCTGTCTTGATATATCCCGGAGCGATGGCGTTTACGGTGATTCCTCGTGAGGCGAATTCCTTGGCCATGGTCTTGGTGAGGCCGATGACCCCCGCCTTGGAAGCAGAATAATTTGCCTGTCCGGCGTTCCCCATGACTCCCACCACCGAAGCGATATTGACGATGCTTCCGGTACGGGCTTTCATCATGTATTTCACCACCGCTTTGGAGACCAGGAACGTGCCGGTGAGATTCACCAGCATCACCAGATCCCAGTCCTCTTTCTTCATCCGGATCATGAGACCGTCGCGGGTGATCCCGGCATTGTTGACCAGGATATCGATTCTCCCGAACTCGGCGATCACCTCGTCCACCGCGACACGTACCTTTTCCTCATCCGAAACGTTCATGAAGAAAGCCTTGACCTTCGCGCCGTCCCCGCCCAGTTCTTCCGCGGTGGCGGTCGCGCCCGCCAGATTCATGTCACACAGGGCGATGATCGCTCCCTCGGAAGCCAATCGCCTGGCAATCGATTTCCCGATTCCCTGCGCGCCGCCGGTGATCAGCGCTACTTTCCCCTCAAGCCTTTTCATTCTCCACTCCCCCGATAGAGGCGGGATCGGAAACCGAAACCACCTCGAATGTATCCACAATCCGTTTGATCAGTCCCGCAAGGACGTTTCCCGGGCCGATTTCGTACGCCCGTGTCACCCCGTCGGAAGCAATATTCCGCACCGTTTCCGTCCACCGCACCGGAGATGTGAGCTGACGCACCATGAGTTCGCGTATTTCCGAGGCGCTGGTGACCGGTCCGGCGGTGACATTGGAGTACACCGGGATCCGGGCGTCGGATACGTTCACCCGCTCCACGGCCCGCGCAAATGACTCCTTCGCCGCCTCCATGAGCGGGGAATGGAACGCTCCGCTCACCGCCAGCGGGAGGACGCGCTTCGCGCCCCGCTGTTTCAGGAGGACGCCGGCCCGCTCCACCGCGGCGCGTTCGCCGGAAATAACCTGCTGCTGGGGTGAATTGAGATTGGCCAGAACCACGGTTCCTTCCACGGATTCGATGGTTTCGCGCACTTCGCTCTCGCCCAGACCGATGACCGCAGCCATGGTCCCCTTTCCTTCCGGGTCGGCGCCGTCCATGAGCCGTCCGCGCTCACTCACCAGTGCGAACCCGTCCTCGAAGGCGAGCGCCCCCGATGCATACCATGCTCCGTATTCGCCCAGGCTGTGCCCGGCGACCGCTGCGGGAATCACTCCCCGACTGAGCAGGACCTCGGTGAGGGCCGCTTCGACGGTAAACAGCGCAGGCTGGGTATACAGGGTTCGGGACAGCTTGTCCGCGGGACCCTCCGCGCACAACTGAAACACATCGTAACCGGCCGCTCCGGTTGCGCGACGGAATATGTCCGCGGCCTCCGGGAACGACTGGGCCGCCGCGACTCCCATGCCCACAACCTGTGATCCTTGTCCGGGATATACAAAAGCAGTTTTCATCAATACCTCAAAAGGGTTGAACCCCACGTCATCCCGCTTCCGAACGCCACGAGCGCCACGGTGGAATTCTCCTTGAGGAGACCTTCCGACTGCGCTTCGGACATGGCGATGGGAATGGTCGCCGCAGAGGTGTTGCCGTATCTATCGATATTAACGTACGCTTTTTCCGGGGGCATATCAAGTTTTTTCGCGGTGCTCAGGATGATGCGGAGATTGGCCTGGTGGGGTACCAGAAGATCGATATCCTCCACCGATAGCCCGTTCTTCTGAAGGATTTCGAGGACCACATCCGCCATGGTGGTGGTGGCTTCCTTGTACAGCCCCTTCCCGGTCATCTTGAGATAGTGCATGCGTTCCCGGACGGTTTCCTCGCTCGCCGGATGACGGGAGCCGCCGCCGGGCATGTAGAGAAGATCTGTATGGGAGCCGTCGGCACGGATGATGCTGTCCACGATCTTTCCACCCTTTCCCCCTGCCGATACCACCGCCGCTCCGGCGCCGTCACCGAACAGTACGCAACTGTTACGGTCGGTCCAGTCCATGATTCGGGAAAGGGTTTCCGCCCCGATGACCAGCACATGACGAGCCGCTCCGGAAGCGATCATGGATGAAGCGATCGAGAGGCCATATAGGAATCCGGTGCAGGCCGCGGAAATATCGAACGCGGCGGCCCGCGAGGCACCGATGTAATCCTGCACGAAACAGGCGGTGGCAGGGAATCCCATTTCCGGGGTCATGGTGGCGACAATGATGACATCGATGTCGGCAGCCGGAACATCCGCATTTTTAAGCGCCGTCATCGCCGCCTCGGCAGCGAGGCTTGCGGTGGTTTCATTCTCCGCGGCGATGTGCCGCGTGACGATTCCGGTACGTGATCTGATCCATTCGTCCGTTGTTTCAACCATCTGTTCGAGACGGGTGTTGTCCCAGACCTGGCCGGGAACCGAGAAACCGAGACCGGTGATGGTGGGCTGCTTAATCATTGTTGAGGATATTCTTCCTTGTAAACTCGTTTTTGATCTGCTGGTTAACTTCTTCCAGAACGAGCTGTCTCGCCACCCGTACAGCATTCATGATTGCCACCGGGGATGAATTGCCATGGCAGATGATGGAGATTCCATCCACCCCAATGAGCGGGGCGCCGCCGTATTCCTCGGGGCTCATTTCCTTCTTGATTTCACGGAAAATCGGTTTCATAAGGAGCGCGGTCAGTTTACGGGTGAGACTGACCGAGGCTTTCTGCCGTAATTCGTGGGTTATGAAACCAAAAATGCTCTCGCCGAACTTCAGCAGCACATTCCCCACGAACCCGTCGCACACCACCACATCCGCCGCACCCTTGAAAATATCGCGGCCCTCGACGTTGCCGATAAAGTTGAGGCCGGATTTTTCGAGAAGGGCGTAGGCTTCCGTGGTAACCTCGTTGCCTTTGGAACGCTCCTCGCCGATGTTGAGAAGTCCGACCCGTGGATTCTTGTAGCCGAAAATGTGATTGGTGAAAATGGAAGCCATAACCCCGAACTGGTACAGATGTCCCGGCTTGCAATCCGTGTTCGCGCCTACATCGACAACCGCAACGGTATTTTTCTCCGAGGGGAAATACGCCATGATCGCGGGCCGCGAAACACCCCGGAGACGGCCCATGTAAAGCAGCGAAGCCGCCATCGCCGCGCCGGTGTTCCCGGCGGCGATCACCGCGTCCACCTCGCCCGCATGGCAGAGCTTGTTGCAGATCACGATGGAAGAGTTTTTTTTGGCGCGGATGGCGCGTCCGGGACTCTCGGACATCTGGACCACTTCATCGGCGTGCACGATCCGTAAGCGGTCGCGGACCATCGCTTCCAGCCCGGAGGAATCGCCTTTACCAGCGGCGACGATACGGCTTACACAATCGCCGACCATGCGCTCGTCGCCAACCAGGTGCACGTCCACATCGGGATATTTCTGCAATGCGGCGATGCCGCCCTCGACAAGCACATCGGGGAAGTGATCGCCGCCCATTGCATCGATGGCTATCCGTATTTTCCTGCCTGTCATGGACGCCGCCGGTTACGCTTCAGCGGGTTCAATGACCTGTCTGCCCTTGTAGTACCCGCAGTTGGGGCAAACACGATGGGGCATGGCGGGCTGACCGCAATGGGCGCAGTTCGCTACCGCGGGGGCGTCCAATTTCCAGTGGGTTCTGCGCAGTCTTTTCCGCGACTTCGAGGTTTTCCGTTTCGGTACCGCCATTATCGACTCCTTTCAGGGGTTTAAACCACCAATTCTATTGTTTTTTACGGTTTTCAGGAACCGTCCCGGCCAAGGCCCGCCAGCGCGGGTCCGTCTCCCGGGTCTCACATCCGCATTCACCTTCATTGCGGTTTTTCCCGCATACCACACAAAGACCTTTACAATCCTCGCGGCACAACACCCGCAGGGGGAGCGCCAGAATAATGGCGTCCCGCACAAAGGCGGTGATGTCTATGGAAGTGGCGGTGTGCTCGACAAAGATGAATTCCTCTTCGCCTTCTTCGGCTTCCTCTTCGCCCTCCGGCAACGCCACTCCCAGCGGCATCCGGTTGACCACGAACGAAAAGGGTCCGCACACCTTCACCTGTGACGGTTCGAGACACCGGGCGCACGGAACAGTCAGCGTGGCGGACGCTTCACCCTCCACTCTCACCAGATCGCCGTTGCGATATTCCGTACATGCGACCCGCACTCCGTCTTCAAGCGAGAAGTCCTCGCTCTGGATATCCATCTCCTCCGCGGTGGCGGTTACTTCAACCTTCCATTCCCGGTCGGAGGTGACAAAAATGGGTATTTCCATAAAAAATATCCTTTTATTATACGAAACAGAACGACTTAAGTCAAGCCATTAATGACCGGACCCCCTCGTGCGGTATGATATCTCCCTGCACCGCAAAAAACTTCCCTCACCATCCGATAGCGCGCGAATGTTTCCGCAAAACCTCTCCCATGAAGTTTTTCCTGACTCGGCGCCCCGGTTTCCCCTTCCCTCTCCGGAGGAGAACCGATGATCGTATTATACTCCCCGGAGCCGGAAAAGTTGACGGTTCATTTCAGAAAATGACTCTCAACCGCTCCTCATCTGGACTCGAAAACACAGGCGATCTCCAGTTCGGCGTTTTCAGGGGAATCGGAAGCGTGGACAGCGTTACGGGAGAGACTTTCGCCATAGAGACGCCTTATGGTTCCCTCCGCCGCTTTGGACGGATCGGTGCTTCCGATGACTTCCCGGACGTACGCCACCGCGTTTTCGTGCTCCAGAATCAGCGCCACCATGGGGCCGGAGGTCATGAATTCCACCAGGTCCTCGAAAAAAGGCTTTCCCCGGTGAACCGAATAGAAGCGTTCGGCGCGGGCGCGGGTCAGGGTTTCCATCCGCATTTCGCGGATAAGCAACCCGCGGTCCTCAAGCACGGAAATTACCGCGCCGATACGACGGCTTTTCACCACATCCGGTTTGATGAGCAACAGTGTTCTATCCATATCCGTCTTCTCCTTGTATCAGGATGGTTGCGGAGAATTATACATGCCTTCCGATATAAACAGCTCGACCAGATCGCCGTCCAGTTTGCCCGCCAAGGCTTCCTCCCGCAGGATGCGGAGCGCGGTCTCCACCGGAAGCGGCGGTTTGTAGGGACGATCCCGCGCGGTCAGGGCGTCATAGATGTCGGCTACGGCGATAATGCGGGACTGGATGGGAATTTCATCCCCCCCGAGACCTTCAGGATACCCGGAACCGTCGAGCATCTCATGATGCGCCGCGGCATACCGGGGAATATTCTTCAGTTCTTCGGTAAACGGAATCTTTTCGAGAATGGCGAAGGTATGGCGGACATGACGCTGGATTTCAGCCCGCTCCCCCTCGGTCAGGTTTCCTTTGCGTACCAGGAGGTGTTCCTGTTCATACGGCGCCAGAACGGTATGTTCCGAGCCCTCCGGGTCACGGTATTTCCGCTCGGCGATGGACTGTAACCGGGCCAGATCGTCGTCCGAACTGTAACCGGGTTTGTTCAGGCGCAGAATGAAGGAGAGATCGTCAGCGATCATCCCAATCTCCTGCTCGGCGTCCTGATCGATTTCGGACATCACATCCGGAGAGTACGCTCCTCCCGCCGCCAGGAGAAGTTTCCGCTCAAGGGCGCGGTTGCGGCATTCCAGTTTGAGATAGTCGAACCGTGTGACCAGATTGGCGATGGCGTCGTCCGGCAGCTTGTTGACCTTGTCCAACACATATTCCCGCACCCCGATTTTCCCGATATCGTGCAGCCAGGAAGCCATGTGGAGTTCGCGAAGCTCGTCCCCGGAGAAATGCACGGAAGCCAGCGGACCATCCTGAACCCGGTTGATGGCCTCGGCCTGTTTCATCACCAGACGGTCTACCCGCATGGAATGACCGGCGGTATGCGGGCTGCGGGCGTCGATGGCTTGCGCGGAATACGCGGCAAGGGATTCGAACAGGGTGCGGATATCCCGGATGAGCACGGAATTGGAAATGGCCACCGCGGCCTGCGAGGCAATGGAGGCGACCAACTCCTCCAACGAGGAATCGAAGGG
>CAYRTQ010000178.1:0-2942 GCA_964426865.1 uncultured bacterium | reverse complement strand
GCGTCGGGTTTCCCGACGCATCGAGCGCATTGATCAGTTGAACGACCCCGATGATCTCATCCTTGTAGTTCCGCATGGGAACCACCAGCATGGAAACCGTCCGCAACCCGTGGATACGGTCGAATTCCCGCATCGTATCGAGACTGAACGGCGCATCTTCATCAATTTTCCCAATATCGGGTATATTGAGCAGATCGCCCGTGGCGGCCACGTATCCGGCAAGACTCCGGCGGTCAATCGGAATGGTGAACGACTTGAAGGGAACACGCCCCAGGCGTTTCCGCAGGGTGTCGTTCTGGGCCACCTCAAAAGACAGCCTGTCTCCTTTCTTGATGTACAGGCTCCCGCCGTCGGAACGGGTGAACGCGCGCATTTCACTTACAATCATGTCGAGCAGACGATCAAGATCGTGCTCGGACGAAAGCGCCGCTCCGATCCGGTTCAAGCGCGCCACCAGCGATTTGAAATCGCGGAACTCCTCCATCGATTCCCTCATGCGCCATTAAGGATAGAACACAAAAGACATGTATTCTACATATATCGGTCGACCATGTCAAGACCGAATTTGGTTGCATGGTGAAAAACGCCGTCCGCCAGGCGTTCACATCGGTGCAAGGAATCCCCGAACGCCCCGGGGGTTCGTCACGGCGGGTCGTCCGGGTCAATGTGCGGAATACGACAGGAGCGGAGCGATCAAATCCCCGCGGGACGAATCGACTCCCATAATTCTTCACCGGCTACTGCGTGCGATACGGGGCCATTCCCGCTCCCGACGCTCCGTCCGCTCAGAAACCAATCGCCTGACCGTCCTTGCGGGGTTCCGAACCCGCGCAGTACCCGTCTTCCATGCGATAGATGAGCTGCGCTCCGCCATACATGGGTTCTTCGAGCCGAACGATACGGTGACCCCGGCGTTCCAGTTCGGCGCGGACATCGGCCCCGATTCCCGGTTCCAGGGCAACTTCCAGCCCCTTCATCACCTGCCACCTCGGAGCGTCCGCCGCCGTCTGCGGATTCTGGTTGTAATCGAAAATACGGATCATCATCTGGGCGTGACCCTGCGGCTGCATGGCTCCGCCCATCACCCCGAAGCTCATCACCGGCTTGCCCTCCCGGGTGACAAACGCGGGAATGATGGTGTGATAGGGCCGTTTCCCGCCGCCCACCCGGTTCGGGTGACCGGCTTCGAGAGTGAATCCCAACCCCCGGTTCTGCAAGGCGATCCCCGTTCCGGGGACCACGATCCCGGAACCGAAACTCCAGAAATTGGACTGGATATAGGACACCATCATGCCGTTCGCGTCCGCGGTGGTGAGATAAATCGTGCCGCCCCGGGGAGGCGTGCCCCAGGAGGGATCGCGGGCGACCTTCAGGTCGATGAGACGGGCCCGCTCGGCGAGATAACCGGAATTGAGCATATCAGAGGGTTTGACCTGCATGAAATCCGGATCGGCCACAAAACGGCGGGCATCGGCGAAAGCCAGTTTCATGGCCTCGATCTGGACATGGATGCTGTCGGCGGAATCCACGGGGAATTTCTTCATATCCAGGTTCTTCAGGATGCCGAGCATGATGAGGGCGGCGATTCCCTGTCCGTTGGGCGGAATCTCATGGAGCGAATACCCCCGGTATTCCATGGCGAGCGGTTCGGTCCAGAAAGGCTTGTGGCCCGCGAAATCATCGGCGGTGAAATAGCCGCCGGTCTTGCGGGAATGCGCCACGATCTTTTCCGCGATCTCGCCCCGGTAGTAAGCCTCGCCTTTCGTTTCCATGATGCGTGTCAGCGTGGCGGCGTGATCGCGGAACACCACCTTTTCCCCGATTTTCGGAGGTCTGCCGTTGAAAAGGAACGTGGCTTTCCAGTCCGGAAAATCCTTATAGGTATCCGCCAGTTCGTTCCAGCTTTTCCCGATTACCGGGGTGAGCAGATACCCCTTCTCCGCGTATTCCAGCGCCGGAAGGAAAAGCTGGCAGAAGGGAAGCTTGCCGAATTTCTCGTGGAGCGCAACCCAGGCGGAAACCGCGCCGGGAACCGTGGTCGGCCCCCATCCCTGGGAGGGCATGACAGCCATCCCCGCGAAGGGTTTCGGACTCAGCGCTTTCGGGGAACGTCCGGAGGCGTTCAGACCGTGCAGTTTCTTTCCATCCCAGACAATGGAGAATGCATCGCTCCCCAGTCCGTTGTTGTTGGGCTCCACCACGGTCAGGGTGATGGCGGTGGCAACCGCCGCGTCCACCGCGTTGCCCCCCATCCGCAGCATCTGGAGACCGGCTTGCGCCGCCAGGGGCTGGGAGGCGGCGACCACATTGCGCGCCATGATGGGCATGCGTTTGGAGGGATAGGGGAAATCCCAGGTGAAATCGGGCATTGCGGTCCTTTCTGAAAACGGCATCGTCATGCCGGAAAATGGTGTCGCTTTCCCGCGTAATCTGGCCCGGAGCACGCCGGATCAGATGTCCTCTTCCAGACCGATGGAGAACATGCTATCCAGATCGTGACGGGAGAATACCTTGAATGCGATGAGCGTTTCAGAGGTCTTGATACCTTCCACCTGCAGCAGGTTTCCGGTGACCAGTTCCGCCAGACGATCATTGTTCGCCACCCGAATGACCGCCACGAGATCGAACCGTCCACCGACCGAATACACCTCGGTCACTCCGCTCTGTCCGGCGATTTGTTCCGCGATACGCGTGATTTTGTCCCGTTCCACGGTCAGAAGCACAATTGCGGTAACCATGGGAAATCCTTTTCTCTGGGAATGGTTTTCTTCATCCGATGTGAAATGTAATGTAATACCATTTTCCGAAAAGGGAAACATCGGATTGCGAGAGTCGCAAAGAACGTTTCGCACGATACGGCGTTCCCGTTCGGTGCTTGCCTTTGCCTGTATGGAGGCAGTGATCGAAGGCGGGCTGATGTACCGTTACGGTATCAAAAAAAG
>CAYRTQ010000177.1:0-9951 GCA_964426865.1 uncultured bacterium | reverse complement strand
GATCAAACGCCGCCCGTGATTTCTGGCCGTCCCACTCAAAAAAAGGGTCAGAGAAGACGAGCGAAACAACTCAGGCGAACCGGATATAATATAAGGAATTGAAACGAAATGGCAAGAATTGCTGATGTATTATTTTAATTTTTTTTATTAACCCCCTGCCGTCCGAACGGTTATTGAATTACATGAAAAATGCTATAACGTTTTTTCTTACATAGCATTTGCATCATAATTATCACTTCCGGCGCGGACGCACCGGTGAATATCATGAAAAAAATATTTTCGCCAATGGATGGGAAAAAGGGGCGCCCGGGCGCATTTCAAAAAAAAGGTCCGTAGTATCATCCGGTTGCGTCTTTCTTCATGTAACCCTCATTTCCTCCTTGCATTTCGAAAATGGTTTGCCTATATTAGAAATTCACCGAGGGGCCCATAGCTCAGCGGTCAGAGCCACCGGCTCATAACCGGTTGGTCCAAGGTTCAAATCCTTGTGGGCCCACCATTTCGTGGGGTCAGCATTCGGGTCGAAATTGAAGGGCGATTAGCTCAGCAGGTTAGAGCGCGGCGCTCACATCGCCGAGGTCACTGGTTCGAGTCCAGTATCGCCCACCATGAATAGAATATTCGTGAGGTATACATGCTCCTTGTCTTTTACCAGCGCGGGGTTTTCTTAGCGAGTGTGGAAGACCGGGGTACGCTTGCGATACGTTCGGAGAGAATAGGGTGCATCAGATGTGATGCACCCTTTCTTATTCCCCTCCGTCCCGGAGGATGTTCATGATTACCGTTCGCGGCATAGTGGAAGCCATGGAAAACTGGGCTCTCCCATCGCTTGCCGAATCCTGGGACAACTCCGGCCTGCTGATCGGAGATCCCGGATCCCCCGTATCCGCCCTGCTCATCGCTCTCGATGTCACGGAAAGCACCATCGATACCGCCGTATCCATCGGCGCATCGTTGATCGTTTCGCACCATCCCCCCCTGTTCCGGCCCATTTCCCGTTTCACCGGCTCCCATCCATCCGTCCGGATCGCACGGAAAGCCATACAGGAGAATATCGCCGTGTATTCCGCACACACCAACCTGGATCAGGTCCCCGGCGGAGTGAGCCATGCCCTCGCCGATCGTCTCGGCTTGCGGGATGTCTCGCTCCTCTCTCCCGGTGATTCCGGCGTGGTGAAATTCGTGACCTTCGCCCCGCCGGAGTTCATTGACCGTATCCGTGAGGCCGCGGGCGCCGCCGGGGCCGGAGTGATCGGGGAATACACCCGCTCTTCTTTCACTGTCCACGGAACCGGAACCTATCTTCCCTCGGCTGCCGCGCACCCCTACGCCGGGGAATCCGGACAGCTCTCACGCGCCGGGGAAGACCGTATCGAGATGATCGTCCCCTCCCCTCTCGCCCCGCGGGTGATTGCCGCGGTGCGCGCGGTACATCCCTATGAGGAAATGGCCTACGATCTCATCCCCCTGTCCAATCCCGGATCGCCCTATGGCTATGGGGTGATCGGGAACCTGGAGAGGCCGATGGAGAGTGGGGAATTCGCCCGATTCACCGCCGAAGCATTGCGCATCGATGCGGTGACCGCGTCCGTGGACCCCGGACGACCCATTCGCCGTGTGGCGGTGATGGGGGGTAGCGGCGGAAAGTTCATCGGGAGGGCGGTCCAGGCAGGAGCGGATGCTTTTGTCACCGGCGACCTGGGCCATCATGATTACCTTGATGCATCCGGCGCCATCCTGCTGGTGGATGCGACACATCGCGCCACCGAGCGGCCGGTTTTGTGGAATATCGAGCGGGAGCTGAAATCCCGCTTTTCCGAAAAAGTTGTCATTCATATAGATTCTGGCGAAGTGAACCCGTTTGCCAGGGTGTTTTTCTGCAGAAATAGACTGCAAGACGGAGGAAGGGAATGAAATCGGATCTCATGAAGATTCTTGAAGTTCAGGAAATCGATCTCGAAATCGACAAGCTGATCAAGACCGAAAAGGATTATCCCGAGCAGATCGAATTCCTGAAAACTGAGGTGGAGAACCTTTCCCGGGCACTTGCCGACCAGGAAGCATCGATTGAGGAGTCCCGACGGACCCGACTCGATATCGAGGAAGAGGTGAAAGCCGAGCGGGACATGCTCGCCAAGAAGGAAAAACGCCTCCTCGAAACCAAGACCAACAAGGAATACAACGCGGTCCAGAGCGAAATCGAACAGACCCGCGAACGCATTGAGGCCCTCGAAACGGAAGAGATTGATCTCATCGGCCGTATCGAGAGCCTGGAGCCGCAGATGGAAGAAACCCGCAAGCGCCTTGAGGAACTGACCGCCGCCAATGCCACGCGCGTCAGCGACCTTGAATCCAGTCTCGGATCGGTGGAAGCGGACGTTCACGCGCTCGAAGAGCGGCGGGATGCGCTCAAATCCGGAGTGAACAAGCGGATTCTCGACATCTACAACCGTCTCCGCAAGGGAAGAAGCGCTGTCGCGGTCACCACGCTGAACAAGCTGAAACTCTCATGCAGCGGCTGTTTCAAGCACCTCCCGCCCCAGCGGGTGCAGGAAATCCGACGAGGGAACACCCTGATCATGTGCGAGAGCTGCGGACGCATCATTGTCTGGGATGACAGGGACAACGAGGAATGATACTAACCGCGCACACCGATGGCGCTTCCAAGGGAAATCCCGGACCCTCAGCGTTCGGATATACCATCGAGAAAGAAAACGTGGTCATCGAGGAGGGCGGCGAGTTTCTCGGAATGGCCACGAACAATATCGCCGAATATCGCGCATTCATCGCGGTGATGGGTCGGATGTTGGAACTGGGCGCCACGGACGCGGTCATCTATTCCGACTCGCAACTCGCGGTGCGCCAGATATCTGGGGTCTACCGGGTGAGAAACGCGGGACTTATCCCGCTCTACGAGGAAATTCGACGGTTGGCGGGGAAGTTCCAATCCTTCCAGGTGGTCCATGTCCCCCGGGAGCAGAATTCCATCGCGGACGGACTCGCCAACCGGGCCATACGAAAAATGCAAAAAGACGTTCCAGAGTGAACGCCTTCCCTCAATAAATTCGCCTGGGGGGAGCCGCACAGACAGCTTCCCGCTTCATCCGACGCCGGTCATATCGCCGGCGTCTTTTTTGGGCGCCTTATCTCTTTGTCACTATTGGTCTTTGGCGTCCTGCACTTCATTTTCTAAGCCAGCGCAGCGGATCTTCCGGGGTGCGCCCGTTGAGGACCTCGACGAGAAGCCGTGAGGTACGGTTGTCCACCAGTCCGGAGCTTCCGGCCAACCCGATGACGCTCCCCTCCTGGACGATATCCCCCTCGCTCACGAGAATATCGGAGAGGTGGGCGTAGATGGAATAGTGGCTGGGAAAATGGTGAATCATGACGAAGTTGCCATATCCCCGAATGGACTGTGTTTTCACCACCTGTCCCGAGGCGATGGTCCGGACCTGCTCGCCGGTTTTCGTCTCGAACTCCACTCCCCGGTTGATGGTAACCGTCCGGGTGCACGGATCGACCGATTTCCCGAAACGGCTCACCACTCTTCCCCCCACCGGACGGGGAAGCTTCCCCCGCCGCGCCGCGAAACGGTAATTTTTGAGTGATCCGGGCGTGGCTGTTTGGTTGCGCGAAATCTGGTCCTGAATGAGACGGTCCATAAGGGCGCTGGCCTCGCGGTATTCGCGCTCCCACCGCTTGTTCTTTCCCTCCTGGATTTTTTGTTCACGGGCAAGGTCCGCCAGGAGTTCCCGCCTTTTTTTCTGGGCCTCGGCGAGATACTCGCTTTCCTGGCGCCGGGCGTTCTCCAGCGCCCGTTTGGCGTCGATGGCGGTCTGGATACTGGTCATTTCCGTGGAGATGATCTGGTTCTGGTAACGAATGGAGTTCAGCACTTCGAGATCGGCGATCGCCAGCGCTTCCAGCATTCGATATCCCCGGAGGAAGGCGGAAACGGAACCGGCGCTGAAAATGACATGCGCCGCGGATATTCGCTGCCGCTTGTACATGGAGCGCAGCCGCATCCGGTACTCCTCGGAACGGATGTCCAGCACACGTCTGGCCGATTCCAGCCGGTTCTGCGCCGAGGATTCCTCCCGGAGCAGCAGCATTTCCTCGTTCTGGAGACGGGCGAGATTCTGCTGCACCGTTCGAATTTTCTGTTCCTCGCGACGGAATTCCCCCTGCACGTTCTGCTTGCGCTTCTTCATCTCGAGGATGTTTTTCCGGCCCTTCTCCATCTCCCGCTTAGCCCGCTCGATATCACGGCGGATATCCTCGATGCGCTTCCCGGCGGCATCGGAACCGCTTTTCGGGGGAGCAGCCAAGGCGCTCCCCGTGTCGGAAACCGCCCAGACCGTCAGAATGAGAGCCGTCAGGAACGCTTTCCGCATTCAGGAAGCCCTCCGGAGCGCAAGATGGCTCCCGACCGCCCCCAGGAAAGCTCCGACCGGGATGAGAACGAGCAGGTACCATATTCCGGAGGCAAACGCCGCCCGCGTTATTCCGATCACCCGCAGGTGGACATCCAGGCTGGAAACGGAATACTGCATCCACACCCAGGGCGCAAACAGAACCAGGAACGCGAGCGCTCCCGCCAGAGTTCCCTGAATGAGGCCCTCGAAATAGAAGGGCTTGCGAATATAGCCCTCGGTCGCCCCGACCAGGCGCATGATCTCGATGGCCTCGTGACGGACCACCACGGTCAGACCGATGGAGTTCGAGGTAATCAGAACTCCCGCAATGCCGACCAGGATCAGGAGAATGCTCACCACGCCATAGAAGATGGCGAGCGCGCGGTCCATGCTCACCATCCAGTCACGGCCATATTCCACCGATTCCACACCGGCCAGGTTCTCGATGCGCTTTCCGATCCGCTCGAAATCCGCCGAGGTGCGATGGTCGCGATCCATGGAGACCACGATGGAACGGGGCAGCGGATTCTCTTCGAGCGAGGTGAGGAGATGGGATCCGAACAGCTTCTCGAATTCCGCCGCGGCTTCCTCCTTGCTCACGATACGGGTGGATTCCACCCCGGCGAGCCTGGACACGGAAGCGTCGAGTGTCAGCATATCGGCGTCGGAAACGCTGTCCTGGAGATAAATGCTGATTTCCTCGCTCTTGCGGAGCTTCTCCGCGAAGTCCCGGGAGTACGCCGCCAGAACGCCGAACACCCCGAACAGGACCAAAGCCATGGTAATCGCCAGCACGGAAAGCACGGTGCGTCCGGGACGACGGCGGATATTCTGCAACGCTTCGCTGATCGCGCTCACGGAGTCAGTCTCCCCTCCCGGAGGCGAATGACCCGCGAGCCGGGCCTCCCGGCGATATCGGCGCGATGGGTGGCCATGAGGACCGCTGTCCCGTTACGGTTGATGTTTTCGAGGAGTTCGATGATGGCCCAGGCGTTCTCGTCATCCAGATTCCCGGTCGGCTCGTCGGCGAGCAGGATCTTGGGTTCCTGGATGATGGCACGGGCTATGGCGACCCGCTGGCGTTCCCCCCCGGAGAGTTCCAGGGGATAATGGTTCATCCGCTGGCCCATTCCCACGGTATAGAGGACCTGCTGAACCTTGCTGCGGATGGTGCGGCTTTTGGCCCCGGTCACCTCCAGGGCGAAGGAGACGTTTTCGAAGGCCGTTTTGTCGGGGAGCAAACGATAATCCTGGAAGATGAATCCGGTCATGCGCCGGAGAAGCGGCTTCCGCGAACGGGGAATCCGCCGGGTGTCCACGTCATGCACCGTAACCGTTCCCCCGGTGGGGGGCAAATCGAAATGGATGAGTCTGAGGATGGAGCTTTTTCCGGCTCCGGATGGACCGGTGAGATATACGAACTCGCCCCTGCCGATATGAAAACTGATGTCGTCAAGAACCCGTATCTGGTTCAGGACAAGATGAACGGAATCCAGCCGAATCATGTTCCTCCCGCCTCAACAACGAAACCGAACGGCAATTCCTTTCCCCGGGACGCCCGAAAGCGCCCTGACGGAACGGGAACTACCGCCTGAGCACAAAATGCACCCGCTCCGAATTTTCCGTACCGGGGCGGAAACTCATGTCATTGAATCTTCCAATCTCGGTGAACGGGCTGTCCCGGATCATGCTGCCGACATCGTCAAGCGGATAGATCCTTTGGCGATGCGTTTCGGTGACCGGGGATTTCCCGTCGCGCGAAATGATGAACGTGTTCTCCTGAATGCACCGTACCGGGTCGAAACGGCAAATCCGCTCGTATTCCATATCTCCCGCGGTATCGGTCATGGAACTGTCCCTGAAGAAAAGCTCCGAATTCCGGATCGTGCAGACATCGAAAACAAAAAGCCCGCCGTCTCCGGTAATGGCCGCCGCTTCGCGGAGGGCCTTACGGAAATCATCGGGATCCAAAAGATAATTGATGGAATCGTAGATGCAGATCACCGCGTCGAAACGGGCTTTCAGGGGGATGGCGGTCATGTCCGCCGCGAAAAGGCGCGGGGGAAGTCCCGCTTCCCTGAACTTGGAAGCCGCGATCTTCAGCATTTCCACGGAGCGGTCCATCCCGGTAAAGGAATACCCGCGTTCATGCAGTTCGAGCGCGAGGCTCCCCGTTCCGCAGGCGGTTTCGAAAACGGTTTTCACACGGGGGTGAAAGCGGCGGAACAGGGAGGAAAGATAATCGGCCCACACGGAGTAATCCACGTGGTCCATGATGGAATCGTATATCTCCGCGATTGCCGCATAGGGATTCCGGGAGCGGGAAAGACCGGGACGAAACGTATTCCGGATCCCATTGAATCGCATCTGCATAACTCGCCTCACTCCATGGTTTCAGAAACGCTCTCCGGTCATCGGGACGCGGGGAAACGGACCGGCTCATTCAAACCGGATGTCGATGTAGGTCTCCTTGCGCAGTTCCGCGAAAATCCGTTCGAATTCCTTGATGATCTTCTGCTGCTTCACCAGGGACTCCAGCGCGCTCCGGTCCTCCTTGATATTGACCGCGTGGGCGGCCCGGCGCTCATCCAGTTTCAGGAGATGATAAGCCTTGTACTCGCTTTTGAAGGGAACGGATGTATCCCCCGGTTTCAGATTGGCGGACTGCTGGACGAAGGAAGCGGGAACATTTGGATTGTCGGCGGAAACCAGTTGCATTTTCCCGCCGAAGTCCTTGGTATTGGGATCTTCGCTGAACTGACGGGCCATATCCTCGAATTTGGATTTGCCGGAGATGATATCCTCCCGCATGGCGTTCATCCGTTTCACCAGGTCGGCTTCATCACTCTCATCGGCGCTCAGGAGAACGACGATATGGCGGGCCTTGACTTCGTCGCCCCGGATATCTTCCACCTTGATGATATGCATGCCCAGGCTGGTTTCGATCACCTCGGAAATTTCCCCCTTTTTCAGGGCGAACGCGGCGGCGGTGAACCGCTCGTCGAAATCCCCTCTGCGGAAATACCCGAGATCGCCTCCGTCCTTCGCCCCGCCGGGAATTTCCGAATATTCATTGGCAAGTTCGGCGAAATCCCCGCCGTCTTTCAATTTCGCGCGGACCGCTCCCAGCTTTTCACGGGCAGCCAATTTACGGGCATCCGAGGCTTTCGGGTATATCATGATATGGCTGAACCGGAACTGTTCCGGAACCTGCTTGAGCGAATCCTTGTTGGCCGCATACCAGGCTTCCAGTTCCTGCGGGGACACCGAAACACCCTGCTCGATCCTCGACAGCATCATCTGCTGGACGACATTTTTCCGGGCCATGTTGGTATACATGTAGCGCAACTGCTGATCGTTCAGGCCGACATCACTGAGCGCCTTCTGGAACCCCTCGTCATCGGGAAACTGCTTGCGGATGCGGGAGTACTCGTTTTTGGCGAAGGAATCGATATCGGTGGGGCTCGCCACGATGGAGTCCTTCTCGGCCTTGACCTGGAGAAGCTCCTCATTCACCATGGCGTCGATCACCTCGCGCTGGAGAGAGGCCAATACCTGGGGCGAACTGTTGAGATCGAGCTTGCGCTCCATCATCTGGGCTTCGATCTGGCGTTGAACCTCGGAGAGAAGAATGATCTGATCACCCACCACCGCCACCACCCGGTCCACCATCTTCTGTTCGGCGGCCCACACTCCCCCCTGCGTAATCAACAGTACCGCCGACGCCAGAATTGCCGTAAAGAGTTTCTGATTCATGGCCCGTTATTTATCCTCACTTTTGGTATCGTAGGTGATCCTGGCCCCCGAGGTAAGCTTCTTGAGCAAATCCTTCTTGGCTTCATCACGCTTGTCCGTCATGTACATCTCCAGCACCTGCTCACGAACCGCGGCAAACGGCTTGGCGTTGCCCGGTTCGAACACCTCGTCCACAATCACGCAGGCCCAGCCCTCCGAAACCTGGAAGGGGTCGGAAATCTTCACCTTGCCGTACTTCCTGACCGTATTGCCGATAGCCTGCCACAGGCCGGGATCCACCGCATCCTCGCTCACGGTCCCGATATCCCCTCCCGACTGGGCGCTGGGATCGATGGACTGCTGCTTCGCCAGTTCGGAGAACCCGGATTTGCTCTTCACCTGTTTCCAGAATGCATCCGCGTCCTTCCGCGATGCAAACAGGGCGTACCGCACCTTGTATTCACGGTCCTGGAGAATGAAATTCCTCTTGTGGCCATCGTAATACTTCTGAAGTTCCGGATCCCCGGGAGCTTTTATGTCGCCCAGTTTCCGTTCCAGCAGTTCGTTGACCAGCAGGGTGTGCTTGGTGTTCTCCAGTATCCGGGCGATCTCCGGATCGCCGTCGAGCTTCATTTTCACCGCTTCCTGGTAAAGCAGTTCGTTGTTCACCCACTCGTTGATGATCTCCTGACGATGCTGGGGGCTCAACTTGTCATAAAAGTCATTCGGCACGAGCGCCCGGAGACCGGATTCCGTCAGGTGTGAATTGTTCACCGTGGCGAATACCTTTTCATCAGGCTGGTCGCTTTCCGGTTCCTGTTTTTTGGAGCAGCCGACAGCCAGCGCCAGGAACATGAGCACACTCACCCCCAAGCCGATATACCCTGCTGTCACCGCTTTCCCACCAGTCGACGAATGCACGCGGTCTCCTCCTCTGAGCCGTCCAGATCGTTTTTTGAGTTCGGATCGCACTTATTTCATGCTGTCCAAACACTTATGAAGACAATATATATTAGGCGACCAATGCCTGCAAGACCTTTTTTACTCCCTCCAGAGGCCGCAACCGCTGGTCAGCGCTGGCAAAAGAAATCTGCATGCCATTCTGGAACGAGAAATTCAGCTTGACCGGAGACTTCTGCACCATCTTCTCCACCACCGTACGGGTGACCTCGACCGTTTCCGGGATGATCAACGTGGCCTTGCCCTCGGCGACGGTCACATCCGAAATCCCCGCCTTCGCGGCATAATGACGGATATAGACGGAATCGAACAGGTTGGCCGCCGGGCCGGACGGACGCCCGAACCGGTCGACCATCTCCTCCTCGATGGCGTCCACCTCCTTCGAGGTGAGCGATTCCGAAAGACGGCGGTAGAAGAGCACCCGTTCACCGGCATCCGGAACATATTCTTCCGGCAGGAAGGCGTCCACCCTGAAGTGCATCTCCACCTCCGGCGGACGCTCCACCTTTTCACCCTTCAACTCTGCAATGGTTTCATGCAAAAGTTCATTATAGAGATCAAATCCCACCGCGGAGATGAATCCGGTCTGTTCGGTCCCGAGAATATTTCCAGCGCCGCGGATTTCCAGATCACGCATGGCAATCTTGAACCCGCTCCCCAGCTCGGCGAATTCCTCGATGACTCTCAGACGGGTGCTGGCGATACGATTCAACCGGACCTTGGGCGGCACCAGCAGATAGGCGTATGCCCGACGGTTGGAGCGGCCCACCCTTCCCCGAAGCTGGTAGAGCTGGGAAAGCCCGAACATGTCGGCGCGGTTGATGATGATGGTATTTACCGT
>CAYRTQ010000176.1:0-9956 GCA_964426865.1 uncultured bacterium | reverse complement strand
CGCTGTTTCTGCTCCTATCGTTACCTATGCTGAACTAACTCGATAGGCATTTATCTTTATAAGATAGGGAGAGAAAGGGCGCAAGTCAACCGGAAGTCTCGGGGACCCTGTCTTTTGGGCGGAACCACGGAAAAGGGAATCGGGAATCTGAAGACGAGAGCGCTGTACTCGTATGAATGAGCAATCAACCCGGTACGAACGTGTTTGAAGCCGGTTCAGAGCATCAGTTGGTTCGCTGAACGGTTACCTTTATTGAGCCGAACCCGGTACAAGAAAACCGGAACAGATGCGACCAGGCGGCGGGTGAATTCCGCAGGGGCGCACGGCATGCGTACTGTGGCTGTGGATGTGGTTTCGACGAGGATCGACTCGCTGTCCCTTGCCCGATGTGCATATTATACCAAGTTTGAATCAATCTCCGTAGCAAAGGCAGCCCCCTTTCCGGCCTTCGGCCACCTTTCCCCCGATGGGGGAAAGGAAACACAAGGATTCCTTTCTACGGATTTTGAATGGGAATTGGTATTATACCCGGCAAGCGCGGAAAAAGTTCCGGGGAATACATGCGGCGGAACCTTCCTCGCATCCGAAATTGAATCTCGTTTTGCACATCCGCTCCCCTTCATTATCCGTGTTCATCCCGGTTCCGGGTCAATCCCCGGTGGGACTGCCGATGCCTTTCTTGTACATGATGGCGTCGTCCGTGGATTCCACCTGGCCGTAGTACTGGGAATCGAGTTTCAGTTCCGGCGCGATCTTGGAATAGCCATATCCGATGAGCACTCCGCCGATGATGGTGACCGCGAGGTAGACCGCCGCGATCCGCTTGCGCAGGACCGCGTGGAGAGCGACGATGGTAGAAATCTTGGTGGCGGGACCGGTGATGAAGAAGGCGAGCGCGGCGCCCTGTCCCATGCCCATGCTCACCAGGACGCCGATGAGCGCCACGGTGCCGCCGCCGCAGACATAGAGCGGAATGCCGAGCAGTCCGCCGAGAATCGCCGATTTGAATCCGCCGCCGCCGAGGAGCGCCGCAATCCAACTCGGGCTCACCAGCGCCTGGACCGCCCCGGCGAGGAACAGCGCCAGTATGAAGTACTTGGCGATGAAAATGGTCATGCGGATTCCGTGACGCAGGAACGCGCGGGTCTGATGCCGCAACGACGCGGGCGCGCAGGATTCCTCGCAGACCGGGAAATCGCCGCTCATGGTAAAGGTCGAACGGAGCGGGGAATCGAACCGGCTCCACTTCCGGGCGAGGGCCAGTTCCACCACCACTCCGCCGAGAATGCCGAGAAACAAGGCGGAGATGGTACGCGCCAGAGCCATTTCCGGTCCCATGACCCCCCAGGTGATGATGAACAGGGAGGGATTCATGAGCGGCGAGGCGATCATGAACGCCATGAGCGGCGCCAGAGGAACCCCGGCGGCCAGCAACCCGCCCGCCAGCGGGATGGCGGCGAAACTGCACATGGGGGAGAGGACTCCGAGCACCGAGGCGATCACGATGGGCGCGCCGCCCCTTCGGGTCAGGAACGCCCGTACCTTCGCATGGGACATGAGCTGGGCGATGAGAGCCGCCGCGAACGCCCCGAGCAGGACATAGTACCACAATCCGGTGAAAAGCGTCCAGGCGTTGGAAAGAATCTTCTCCGTGTAGGTCCCCCGGAGCATGCCGGCCAGTGAGAAATAGATATCGTAGAAGAAATCGAGTATGGAATAAATCAGGGTCACGGTCGATGCCTCTGAGTGAAAAAGGAGCGGTGAATCGGAATCGGGCGCAAGAGGTAAGATATAGCCCGGGAATCAAAGCCCAAAGGAAAAAAATACGGTTGTTGCGCAATATACAAATAATACTTGACACAATGTACAGGGTTGATAATATTGTATTTGCTGTACATATGGCATAATAGGGGGTGAGAAAGGATCCGGCAATGAAGATCACCGTTTTCTTCGCTGACTGTCGCCTGGTTTTTATGAAAAGTCTCGCCGAAAAATTGAGAAAGGAGAAATACCTGCGTGTGGACATGGCCGGAGAAAACAGTCTCTCCGTGCTTGATCATGTTATCCGGCATAGCCCCGATATTTTTATCTACGATACCGACGTGAACGGTGAGAAGAACGGATTCCCGCTGCTCCGCGAAATCAGGAAGGCGTGCGGCGACCGGGTCCATGTCATCGCGATATCGGATCGTGAGGACATCGGGACGTGTCTCGCCTTTTTCTCCCTGGGCGGCAGCGGGTACATGCTTCGGGTCGCCGCCGAAGAGGAGATTGTCCCGGCGGTGAGGACCGTTTCCCGCGATTGCCTTTTCCTCAGTTGCCGTCTCCAGAACGCACTCCTGAAAAAGATTCTTGCCGTTTCCCCTCCACTGGCTCCCGAATACTTCGCCTGTCTTTCCCCCGGCGAACGGAAAGTGTTGTCCCGTATTCAAAAGGGGCATGCGATCTCCGAAATCGCCGATCACTTTTCCCTTTCCCCGGACACTATCGACAACAGCAAAAAGAGCATCATGCGGAAGTTCGGAATCCACAGTCAGACTGAACTGCGGATCAGAACGCTCTTTTCCGACCTGGATTGACAGCCCTTTTACGAGCATTTTTCAGGCCAAACGGCCCGGCGTGTTGACCGGAAGAGTGAAACAATGTTCTGTTTTGGGCGATTGACGAAATCGTCGGATGCGCTATACTTATTGCACAGCGACGGGGTCGCCGTCTTCACGAAAACAGAAAAACGGCTGATAACGTCCATGATATTCAGAATCATGTGAAAGATCGGCCATCTATGGCTACATGCGAAAAAAGGGGGCTGCACATAATCCATAAGGAGGGATTCCATGAAAGCCATCAAATTGTTTGTTGCCACTGCCGCCATGCTTCTCGCGGGTGTTTTGCAGGCGTACGCCTATTTGCCGGTGTCCGTGCAAATTACCTCGAACACGAGCAATTCCAGTTCCGGTGATGCCTACAATATTACCACCACCGTCAGTTACTCCTATGATCTTTACACGAGTGTGACCGGTGGTTCGGCCACTGCGAGTGTTTCCGCGCACGATGCGTCCCTCATGCGGGTCAATGATTCTTGCACCACGCCGACGTATCATAAACCCGGCTCCGGAAGCTTTTCCGCTATTGGGAATTGTATCGCTGCCACTTGTAGTGTCAGCGCAAGCGGGACCACATCCTGCTGGGTGTATTCTGGAATAACCTTTACCTGGTAGTGTTCCCGGCTTCAATGTTCATGCGATGCGATTATCCGGCAGCCCCCACATACTATCGGGTATCCACATCGGTCGTGATGCCGTTCGCTGATTATTGATCCGGTTAGAAAAAATCCAACCTTTTCTTTTGGTTTGTCCAGAATACACGGACGGGAGTTACTCGTTCTGTATACATTCGAAAGTATGCGATTCATATGCGCTCACCTCACTCGGTCTGCGACCACCTATGCAGGAGAAGGGACGGGGATGAGGTACGGAGTCGCGGACGGCATGATCCTGTGTGTGTCCCAAACAAGACTGCCATCATAGTTCACTGCTCACTCGACGGGATATATATACGCATGATGAATGATTCGCTCGCTTTTCCGGTTGCCGACCTGATGAACCGACGAATCGGGTTGATTCATGGAAAGAGTTCGGGGGCTGCACAAACGTAAAAGGAGAAATCCCATGAAAATCTTCAAACTGTTCGTCATGACCACTGCGCTCCTTGTGGCTGGTGTCGTGCAGGCTTTTGCCGGGAGCTTGCCGGTGTCAATTCAGATTACCTCGAACACGAGCGATTCCAATTATGGCGAAGCCTATGATGCCACGAATGTCAGTTGGACCGCCCATTGTTATACGAGCGTAGATCTCGTTGGAACGGCGACCGCGTCTGTTACGATTGTCGATGCGAGTCTTTTTCGTGGTTACGTTTCCTGTACTACCCCGACGTATCACGCTACCGACTCCGGAAGCTTTTCCGCGATCGGAAACTATATTTGCGCCACATGTGAGGTCAGCGCAAGCGGGACCACATCCTGCTGGGTGTACGCCGGGATATCCTGTAGCTGGTAACTTTGCCGTGTTTCCATAAATTGGTGCGGTGTTTTTCCTGCAGCCCCCGAATGATAACGATCGATGTGGGAAAATAGATAATTGCATAGCCGCAAAATGATCTTCCGATTCTGCAAAATCAGTGTTTCCTCGTGTCCCGTTGGGTGTTTGTATGGATGTGGATGCCGGTTTTTGCGTATGTCTCATCCGGTGATCGGCGGTATTATTGGGGTGGTGTGGTCTGGTTGATCGTGGAACATGGAAAGAACTCATGCCGTATCCGGTTTTTATCCATTGTTCCCTCGCAATGTAAATTACCTTGCGCCGGTATGCTGAATGGCGCTGAATGTGGATATCCGTTAGCCGGAGGGTGTGTATGCGCGGACGTTGCCGGGGAATCGGGAGTATTCTGCTTCTTTTAGGTATCGGATCACTGTCAATGTTTGCACTCGGTGCATTCCCACAAGACATTGACGACCGAGCGGCGTTCACTGTCGGGGATTTCGTCATCACCCGATATGAAGTGCCGAAGAATGCCACGCGCTCCATCGATCTGTTCCGGTATGAGAAAGAATCGCTGCCCTCGCAAGAGTGGATGGAGAAATGGTTTGCTGACTTCCTTGATCGGTCCTACTTTTTGGAAGATGCAAGGGAGAAAGGGTATTTCGGGCAGTCCTCGGTGGAGAGCGCTGTAGCTGCCATGGCGAGAGTTATTGTCACACAGAATCGGGGGCTTTTGTTCAAGGAACTTGTGAACAATGTGTCCGCTACCGAAGCGGAAATGCGGGATGCTTACAACAAAGCCCAAACGAATTATACATTTTCCCTTATACATTTTGAAAATCGGAACGCACTGGATCGGGTCGCTGGCCGCGATACAATAGACATATCGCCGCTCCGTTTCAGGGAATGGTATTCGGTAACGGACAATCCGGATCAGCAGGACGTTTCCTGCGGATGTTTCACCCTCTCGTGGCCGTTCTGGAATTACCCGGAGTTGGAAACGACCATCATGAATCTTCCGGAGAATGCAGTGGCGGGGCCCGTTTCTACGAACGATGGGTTATACTATGTTCTCATGGAAAAGAAAGAGAAGCAAGCCTCGTTGCCTCCGTATGAGACGATTCAGAAAAGGCTTGAAGACATGGTGAGGCTATATAAGGAAGTTACCATTATGGAGCGGTTCCGGAACGACATTCTACGAGAAGCGGATGTATCCGTACAAACCCGTGCATTCGAGGATGTTTTCTCACTGCTGTTGGCCAAAGGCGGACGTGCTGTACCGTATCCCGAATACGAGGGGAACGGGCTTCCGCTGTTCTCGTACCGGTGTACAGGACATGTTGTGAACATGAATGCCGGAGAATTTCTCCGATATTGCGGATCGATGATTCTGAATGAGAAGATTGATTCTCCTGCAGTGCTCAGGAAGCGAATCAACCAGGTGGCGTATGAGATGTGCGCATACGCCGAGGCGGAAAAGCGTGGTATCACACAAACGGAACAGTTCATCCTGGACAGAAAAAACTTTGCGAATTCGGTGGTTTACGATGCATATGTGAAAGCGGAACTCGCAAGTACCCAACCTCTTTCCGATATGGACATGCAAAGAGAGTATACCGGCTTCCCGGAGCGATATAAGGATGGTGTGAGCGTAAGATCGGCATACTTTGTTTTCAAATCGACGGAGGATGCGCAGAAGGGATCGGGCAAGATATTTCAACAATATAAGGAACAAGGACATGATCGAGAAAAGGATTGGGTTCCCCGAAATCTGGATGGGCTGGTATCGGTGACTCCCGACTTCACGGTCAGGCATGACTCAAGCGATATACCTCCTGCGGTAAAGGGAATCCTGTTCGGGATGATGCCGGGCCAGGTCACCGCTGCACTGGACATGGGGAATGGCACATATGGGGTTTTTGTAAAGGAAAGTGAAACGGGATCACGTATCAGATCCTTCGATGAAGTGAGGGATGAGATCAGGAAGAATGTGGCCGCCGACAGGCTGAAACTGAATAAGGAAGCTCGGTTGAAAGAGCTGAAACGCAAGTATCCCATAAAATTTGACGTTCCGAAAGAAACACTGCTGAAATCAATCCTCGAATCCCACCCGGAATTATCGGCGTCCGGCGGATAACACCCGGGATGGACCTCGTTGTATCACCATCACTTCTGCTTTGCTGCTACGGATGGCCATCGCCCGGTCAGGGGGATGGCTTTCCCGGTCTATCCCCGGTTTCCAAACCCACGCCGCCGGGTGATGTTTGCCATGTCGCCGTCTCATCTGCACTACTGCCTTTTTCGCACTCTTTTTCCGGCATCGCGATTTTCCCCTCCACCGATCCTGTCATGACACCCGCCGTTCCATACTCCACGATAAAGAACGCTTGACTTGCCGCCAATTATTGCTTTATTGCCTGCATTCTCTTCGATCCCCCTCCCGGATTTCCGCCTAAGCTGATCCTGTGACGCGACGCGTGGAAATGAGCACTGTATGGGGAATGCCGGGATTGTCCGCCCATCATCGATAGACGAAGATTTGTTGTCTGCTTCAGAAGACGATAGCGATTATCTTTCAGGATATGTGCCTTCCTGATTCCGTTCCACGCACCACTTGGAGAACGCCTCATGCCGTGGACCATCAATGCCGACCCATTGGGAAACATCTATCTTTCCGCCTGCCTGGCGTCCGTATCCATCGTTTACCTTTTCTGGGCGCTGGCTTGGAAGCGGATGAAAGGACACTGGGCCGCGCTGAGCGCGGTGGCTATCGCGGTCCTTGCGGCGATCATCGGATATGGAATGCCGGTGAAGCTGTCGCTTCTGGCCACTTTGAACGGAGTGATGTTCGGGCTCTGGCCCATCGCCTGGATCGTGGTGGCCGGGCTGTTCATGTACAACCTGTCGGTGAAAACCGGGCAGTTCGAGATCATCAAGAACTCCCTGGCCTCGGTGACCGATGACCGTCGCATGCAGGCCCTGCTCATCGCGTTCTCTTTCGGTGCGTTCATCGAGGGCTGCGCCGGGTTCGGGACTCCGGTGGCCATCACCGCGGCGGTACTCATGGGGTTGGGCTTCAATCCGGTGTATGCCGCCGGGATTTGCCTTCTCGCCAACACCGCTCCGGTGGCGTTCGGGTCCATCGGCATTCCCATCCTCGTCGCCGGGCAGGTTTCCGGGGTGGACACCATGGCCATCAGCCAGATGGCCGGGAGAACCCTGCCCTTTGTCAGCGTGGTCATTCCCTTCTACATCGTCATTCTTATGAGCGGCTGGAAAAAGGGAATGACCGTATGGCCCGCGGCGCTGGTGAGCGGCCTCTCGTTCGCCCTCTGCCAGTGGTCCACGTCCAATTACCTCGGCCCCATGCTTCCGGACATCATCGCCGCCATCGTGTCCATCGTGTGTCTCACTGTATTCCTGAGATTCTGGCATCCAAAGGAGAGTTGGACATTCGATCATGAGCCCGACTCCACGGGAAGGGCGAAGCTTGCCTATACCGGAGGCCAGGTGTTCCGGGCCTGGGCGCCGTTCGTGATCCTGTCCGTACTCGTGGGCGCCTGGGGCATGCCGCCC
This sequence comes from uncultured bacterium, assembly GCA_964426865.1. Taxonomy (GTDB): domain Bacteria; phylum Latescibacterota; class Latescibacteria; order Latescibacterales; family Latescibacteraceae; genus JAWLHT01. Next base: position 2,343 of record CAYRTQ010000176.1, on the reverse strand, counting down.
GTCAAGGCCGCCCTCGACCACTACACCCTGATCAAGATCACGATTCCCGGACTGCACAATATGGTGATACGGGATGGCCTTCCCATGTCCGCGATTTATAACTTCAATCTCCTCAGCGCGGCGGGAACCGCGGTGCTGCTGGCTGGTCTCTTTTCCATCCCGGTGATGGGGGCGTCGCTGTCGACCGCGTTCCGGGTGTTCATGTACACGGTCAGATCCATGCGGTGGCCGTTTGTGACCATGGCCTCCATTCTGGGGTTCGCCTACATCATGAACTTTTCCGGAATGGCCAATACCCTGGGGTATGCGTTCGCCACCACCGGGGTGCTGTTCCCGTTCTTCTCGCCGTTCCTGGGCTGGCTCGGGGTGTTCATGACCGGTTCCGACACATCCTCGAACGCTCTCTTCGGGAAGCTTCAGGAGGTCACCGCCACGCAGATCGGAGTGGATCCGGTGGTGACCGTCACCGCGAACAGCGTCGGCGGGGTATGCGGAAAGATGATCTCGCCGCAGTCCCTGGCGGTGGCCACCGCGGCGGTCGGCCTGGTGGGACAGGAGAGCAATATTTTCCGGTTCACCATCAAACACTCGCTCATTCTCACCGCGGTTATCGGGATCATGGCGTGCCTGCAAGCGTACATTTTTACCGGGATCATTCCCGCGCAGGGAAACGCGGTTCCCGCGCCATCTGCTGCGGCGGTCCCGGCGGCGTCCCAGATTACGGGACTGCTCTACCTGACCGCAACCCTGGCGCTGGTGGTCCTGATCATGACGGTGTCGCGGGCGCTGAGCAAGCCGAAGGCGGTGGGGGCGGCGGAAGGGGTGTAGGGGAAGGAGCAAAGGGGCAGAGGAGCAAAGGAGCAAAGGGTAAATACGGTTCACTTTGGCTTCTTTGCGCCGGCTTCGACAGGCTCAGCCAGCGCGGTCGCTGAGCTTGTCGAAGCGACCCCGCCGGAATAAAGGAGCAAAGGAGTAGAGGGAAAAGATTGGGGGCGGGCCTTCGCGCCCGCCCCCGACGTTTCCGTGCTGAGTATTCCGCTCTTCTTCGACGTTTGTCCGCTGACTGCGCAAGATGGAAACCGGCTGTATACCGGACGGGGAAGCCCCACTGGGGCGGGCTTACCGCGCCGCCATCCCCTTCTCTTTCGGAACCACCACTTCCAGATCATAGAGCATGGTCTTTGCGCTGTCCTCGATGCAGGAGGAAAACCCCGTCGTCCCGTAGCGGTTCTTCAGCTTGATGAGCAGGTGGTTGTCGCCCTTTTCGAGGACAACCGGAACAGCCTTGTCCCGTATGGCGTACTCGTGGGGGCCCTCATCGCGGAAGACCACTTTCCCGTTGAGGAAGACCTTGGCGCCGTCATCGTACCCAAAGGTGAAAATTCCCTCCTGCTTCCGCGGGGATCGGAGACAGACGTAGGCGTAGGTGATGGTGTTCGCCAGGTCTTCCGTGAAGGTTTCATTCAGGCTCACATAGGCTTCCGGGAAACCGAAGGGGTGCTTGAATACCCGCCAGGGTTTGCCTTTCACCGTGCCGCCGTCCCGGGGCTTGATCGATGCTTCGCCGCCGAGGAGGTCCTTGTCCAGGTCCGTTTCCTTCCAGGGGCCGCAGAGGAGATAGTTCTGGAATCCGATGCCGTGGTACGCACTGTGTTTCAGGAAGTTATGGCGAACCGAGCGCACCGGGCTTCCCACCACGGAAATATCCCGCTCCTCCCAACTGCCGAAGCCTTTGTTTCGGGCGAGATGCATCTGCATTGCTTCGGCGGGATTGGTCCCCATCACCCGCAGAGCGGTGGCTTCGGTCGCCACCGGGTTTCCTCCCGCTATCACCACGTTATGGTGCAGGTTCTGCGTGTTCGTGGGCCAATCTCTTTCCGAGGCCCAGAATCCGGCGATGACCGCGTAACTGGTGGGAAGATAGCTGAAAATGTCCACCATACCCTGGGCGAACCCCCACTTGTCCATCTGGCTCTTTCCGAGGCCATCGCCATAGGGGATCGAGGAGAACGCGCCCACGTAATTCTTGAAAATGAGCGTCCCGCCGCCGATGTTCATCTTGAACGCGGGGATATTCACCAGCTTGTCCGCCTTGAGCATGGTTTCCGGCATGTAGTAGCCCTCGCGGGGCTTGCCGGTTCCGGGGATCGTGGCGCCGTAAGCGAATTTCCCACCCCGGAATTTTACCCCCCCACGCTGGAACGCCCCTCCGGGAACCGGAACGAAACGGTAGGGATCATCGTTCAGATTGATGTAGTCCACCACCGTGTGATTCTGGGCGCGATTGAACTCCTCGCACATCTCCTGATATGAGATGTTGCCGAATTCCTCCCAATGCAGGGT
>CAYRTQ010000175.1:0-9959 GCA_964426865.1 uncultured bacterium | reverse complement strand
AGACCATCATGGGCGATTTCCGCCCCTACCCCCCGCTCCTCGCCCAGGAGCCGCACCCGGTCGGCGATCTCCCGTTCTCCGGAGGAAACGATCTCCGTGCCGCAGTGGGTGAAAATCGCACGGGGGACCCGTTCTCTTTGGCACCAAGTGAGTTGTGTGCGTATGGGCGCGTGCCCGAAGAGCACGTCCTCCCTGCGGCGTACCATGGAGCGGGTCACGGTGGCGCCATCGCCGATGTACAGGCCGATCCCGGCGAGCGCCCGGGAATGGTCGGGAAGGTACACCACATCCGGAGCATAGAAGAACGACCCGCTTCCATCGGTCACCCGGTATCCCGAGGCCGGAGCCCGTATGGAGTGAACGGCTTCGAACGGCTCGATGGTCAGGCCCTCCAGGGCGACCGGTTTCCCGGCTTCCACCGTCCGGCGATCCGGAATGGGATAGCCCGCCATGATTTCCCACGATGCGGCGGTGGCGAAAACGGGGCAGTCCGCGCCTCCTTTCAGTCCCCAGGCGTGATCGGGGTGGGCGTGCGTGATGAATATGGCGTCGGGGCGCAGTTCACGGAACACCCCGAGCCAGTCCTCGCCGCAATCGATCATCACCCGCGCGCTTCGGTGCAGCACAAGGAGCGAACTGTGCATGCGATGGAGCGGGGAACTGATCCGGATATACCCCCGCGTGCCGGAAAACCGGAGAATCATGGGTCAAAGTCCTTTTCCAAAAACAGAGCCGGATCGCCGCCATCAATCGCGTGTCCATCCCGAATCTCGTTTCCCGCACACCCGCACGGCACGCTCCGGGGGAACCGGTTATCCGCCATGCAGTTCCATCATTCTCTTTCGGACGGCTTTCCTCCATGTCCTCTTTTGCCCAGCGGTGTAATTCGTTGTTTACCAACCCGGCGCGATGGTGAACCCGAAATGCCCGCGCTCGGTCGGATGCTGGAACGGATAGGCCCAGTAAATCTGCGCGACCAGGTATCCGAGAATGTTTATGCGGGTGGCGACTCCCGAGCTGAAAACCGGGATGCGGCTGGTCGAATTACGGTTGAAACCGCTGAATTTCATCGTGGAGTGTTTCGACCAGGCGGCGCCCCCGTCCGCAAAAGCGGTCAATTCCACCGGCAGGTATTTGCTGGTGAATATCCCGTACTGCGGAATCCCGATCAGGGGGATGCGGAACTCCAGGTTTGCGATCCCGATCCGGCTGCCCAGCATACGGTTGAATTGGGGATAGGAGGAATCGGTTATGGTACTTTCGGAGGCGTCGAACGAGTCAAGTTCATATCCCCGGATCAGGGTGGGGTCTCCGATGAAGATGGGGCCGATACGCTCGCTTTCGGCGTCCTTGCCGTAATAACCGTAATGGAGGAATCGCATGGCGATGGTGAAATAGGGGTTGAAGTAATATTGCCGGTAGTCGGCGAGGATATTGTGGAAGAGGAGCGAGCCGATGTTCTGCTCGACCGAAATGTTGTACCGTCTTCCGCGCATGGGTGAGGTGAATCCGAAATACGAGGTATCTCCGGTCAACCCGCCCGATACCTGGTAGAGGTTGAGCGCGGATGGCGCATCGATGGTCCCGATGATATCCGAAACGACGCTGCCGTTCTCGATGACAATCGTCTCGGCGGTATTGGAATAATCGATGCGCATCAGTCCGGTGTTGAAATTCACCCTGCGGAAGGTGGAGAAAGGATGCTGCACGTTCCAGGTCAGATGGGTGACATATTCCTTGTACGTTTCCTGGGTGATCTGCAGCGAGCCGTCGGTATTGTCCTGGGCGCTGATATACGAACTGATATACGGAATGCGGCTTGCCGAGATTCCCCAGTTGGTGCGGCGTCGCTGGTCTATATAGTATACCTGGCCGCCGAGATCTTTCAGGCTTCCGCTCAGGATCGCGTCGACTCCCAGCACATGATTCCCGAGCATGTCGCTGAAGAGAGCGCCGATTCCCCCGCCGAGCTGGGTGCCGAACTGGTCGGAGGTGAGACCGATGGAGGGCAGGCCGATGTAGTCGAGCTGGAGCGAGGGCCGGTAATCGGCAACCTTGAAATCGGTTACGGTGACAAGGCCGGTGTCGGGGTCCCCCAGGTAGGCGTAAATGGGGCTTTCCTTGTAGGCCTCGAGCGGCGGGAGCTGGGCGCCCGGAGGGACCGGATCGCCGTCGCGTCCCACCGGTTTGTCCTCTGACTGATCGGGGATGTGTTCCATCAGATTGTAATCCGAGTTCCGATAGGTGGAATACACGATGATGCCGTTTCCGGGAGAAACGGTAAACGCGGGAGAGAGCGGGGTGATTCCGCTCACCCCGGTGGCCAGGCTCGTGACCTGGAACAGCCGGTTGTCATTCAGGGAGACTCGGAAGATATCCGGAAAGCCCTGGGGCGAGGCGAGAAAGTACAGGGAACTTCCGTCGGGCGAGAACTGGGGGTTGGTATGATCGGAGAAGGCGAAGAGTGTCAGGATGCGGATATCCCCGGAAGCCAGATTGAAAAGCGACACCTGCATGGGGCCGTATTCGAGCCGCGAGAAATTCGTGCGGGGACCGCGGTCGGAAATGAACGCGATGGTCCGGCTGTCGGGGGACCATGCCGGGTGCAGGTCGGCGTTGCGGTCGTTGGTGAGCCGCCGTATGGATTTGTCCGCGAACGAGTAGAGGTACAGATCGGTCATTCCCTCCCTCAGCCCGGTGAACGCGATGTATTTGCCGTCGGGGGACCATGCGGGATTATACATGGCGGCCAGCGATTTGTCGCGAATTTCCTGGGATATGCTCCCGTCGCGGGTGTTGAAAATGGCGATGCGGTTGTATCCTTCCGCATACACGATGAATGCGAATTTTTTCCCGTCGGGAGACCACGACCCCGAGGAATCGATAAACCGCAGGGCGTCGAAATGGCTGTCACGCTCCTGGCTTGCCAGCTTGCGGAAGACCTTGCCGTTGCGGGTATTGGCGAGGAAGAGGTCGATGGTGAAAACATCGCGCTGGGAGAGGAACGCCACCGTTTTTCCATCCGGGCTGAGCGATGGACTGACGTTGATATCGGAGGTGATGCAGAGATTACGGCACATCTTTTCGGGCAGGTCGCGGTTTTTCATGAGCGGGTTGTAGGTGGCCCGGAGATCCTCGTGCCACTGTTTGATGAGTTCCTTGGAGGATATCTTCAGCACCCGTGAGATGGTGCTGCTCACATTTCCGCCGAGAGAGAGCCGGTAGAGACGGGGGATGACGTCGTCTCCCCATCTCCCGCCGATATAGGCCCAGAGCGCCTGGCCCCAGCGGTAGGGGAAGTATTCGGATGTGTCTTCCAGATCCTCGAGGGAGGGAAGCTTGTTGCGGAGCACGGCGTCGCGCATCCACATGGCGGTCTGGGCGTCCACTCCCCCCAGACTGAGATATTCGGCCATTCCCTCGACAAACCAGAGCGGGGTGCTTTCCAGGCTGGTGACATCCCCGATCGAGGAGGTCCCCCGGTCGATGTTGTATTGGAAGGCATGGACGAGTTCATGCCCCAGCACATGGTCGATATCGCGATACGATGTGCTGAGCGGGATGACCACCCGGTTTTTCATCCCCTCGGTTACCCCGCCTACCCCTTCGCCGATGAGTTCGTTTATGACATTGGTCTGCTGGAAATCGGTGTCGCCGGCATAGAGAATGATGGGGTTGCGCCGCCGGAAATCATGATTGAAAAGCTTGCTTAACCGGTAGTACCAGCGTTCCGCCATGCGCGCCACATCATTGACCGCTTCATCTTCCTCCGGATAGAAATAAATCGCGAAGTGCTCGGTATAGAGAATCTTGAATTTGAATGTCTTGTACTGGACTTTGTTCTGCCCGAAACTCTGGGCGTCCGAGAAAAGCGCGCCGGTCAGGCAGAGGAGCAGGATGCTCAGGAGGAACGCCGTCCGTGTATGACAGGTGTGTGCTCCCATGGGTGTCTCCTTCGAATTCGAGGTAACCGGAGAAATGGCCCGGAGTATGCCGCCTGCTGGGCCTCTTCCTGAAGAGACGAAGAGGAAGGGGGAAATGTGCATCGGGGCGGGAACCCCGGGAAAATGGGCGTGGGGGAAGGGGAAGCGGCCATATGTTAAAACAATATAATATAATAATAAAGTTAATGTCTTTCCCGCCCGGATGCAACGGTTTTCTGGAAGGGGCAAAGGAGCAAAGGAGCAAAGGGGAATGGAGGGGAGGTGGGGCGCGGGGAGACTCCGGGATGCGGGGAACGGCATTGCCCCGGATACGGCGCCGGCATGATCGGGGACCGATCATGCCGGCAAAGGTGATGCGAACTTGTGTAATCCGGACAGCCGTTCCTTTTCCGTCTGCCGCGTTACCCTTTCAGCAACTGACGGAGGTTTTTCAGGCTGGTGGCAACCTCGCCGAGAATCGGCCGTTTCGAGCTGTCCTGCTCCACGATGTACCAGGCGGCATTGTTCGCGCGGGCGGCTTTTATGACGCCTTTCGAGTCGAGGATTCCGGTTCCGACCGGGGCGAAACTCCGGTCCTCCTTCGCCATGTCTTTCATGTGGATGAGCGGGCAGCGCCCGGAATGACGGCGTATCCAGGCCGCGGGGTCCTGGTCGGCGTACTTGACCCAGTAGACGTCCACCTCGGACTGGACCAGTTTCGGGTCGGAAGCCAGGAGCAGGGATTCGATAAGGAGTTGGCCGTTCTCCTCTTTGAATTCGAAACTGTGATTATGGTAGCAGAGCTGCATGTCGGACTGGGCCGCCCGTTCGCCGATGGCGTTCATCTTCTCTCCGAACGCCTTGAATCCATCGGCGCCCTTGTTCCGCCATTCCTCCGGCATGGAGGGGCAGACCAGAAAGCGGTTGCCGATGGTCTTGTTGTACTCGATCACCTCGTTCAGATTCTTTTCCAGTCGCTCGAATCCCTCGTGCGTTCCGGCGCAGAGCAGCCCCAGATCATCGATCCGTTTCCGCAGTTCATCCGCGGAAAGGCCGCCATATCCGGCGAATTCCACCCCGTCATAGCCCATTTTCGCCACTTCCCGGAGCGTTCCGGTGAAATCCTTGGCGGCCAGATCCCGTACCGTATAGAGCTGAAGCCCTATCGGCAGCGGATGTTTCGATGCGGCCTCCACGCTTACGCTCCGCAGTCCCGCCAGGCACCCGATCCCCAGCGCCGATCCGGTCAGTTTTCCGGTGAAATCACGCCGTGAAATGCTCTCTCCACCCATCTTTTGCTCCTTTGCTTTGGGAAAGGATATCGTACTCTGTCAACCGGAAAGGGTGTTATCTATGGTTGGCTGGCTTCGACAAGCTCAGCCACGGGGGGCGCTCAGCCAGTGTCTGGCGCTGAGTCTGTGGACACTGAACCTGCGGACACTAAGCCTGCGGACACTGAGCCTGTCGAAGTGTCGAAGTGTCGAAGCGCAACCACCCAACACTATCCAGTTGACAAGGTAATAGGGAAACACAGGCAAAACACGGGAAAGATAACGGAGTCCGGAATCCTCTCTCGTGTTTATCGGTGTTCATGTATGGTTTCGATCATGGCTCCGTGATTGTTTCCCAGCCGCCGCTCTTTTCCGAGCGGAAGAGCGCGTCCATTACCGTCAGGTTGCGAATGGTATCCTGCGGCGGGACGGGGATCGGACCGCCGTTCCGCACGGCGTCGGAAAATGCCTCGAACTCCAGCCGGAACTGGTCCGCGGGACCGACCGGCGTCACGCGCTCTCCGATCCCGGTGATGATGGTGACCAGCGAGGGAACATCGTCGTAGGCGTTGAACGGTATCTCCACGCGGATTTTGCCGCCCGTGCCGTGGAGTTCGACTTTCTGCCCGGAGGAAATCTGGGTTCCCACGGTGAAAAGGGAACGCGGGCCGCCGAAATCGAGAATTCCGGAGGTGAGGATGTCCGTTCCGAACGCGGGATCGCGCTGGATGAGACTGAGCGCCCGCTCCGGCTCACGGCCGAAAAGGGTGCGCGCCACGGATACGGCGTAACAGCCGATATCATAGAGCGCGCCGCCGCCGTATTCGAGCACGTTCCGGAAATTCCCCGGATCCGGATTGTTGTATCCGAAGAAGGTGTGGACCGCCCGGAGATTTCCGATGTGTCCGGTGCGGACCAGTTCAAGCGTATGTGTCCACTGGGGATGGAAGCGGTACATGAACGCCTCCATGAGGAGCACGCCCTTCCGTCCGGCGTAATCGAAGGCTTCCCGCGCTCCTGCGGCGTCCAGGGCGAGCGGCTTTTCGCAGAGGATGTGCTTCCCGGCGTCCGCGGCTTTCCGTATCCAATCGGTGTGGATGTTATTGGGTATGGGGAGGTAGACCGCCTCGATGGAGGGATCGGAGAGGAGCGCCTCGTAGGAATCGAAGGCTCGGGGAATGTTGAACCGCTCCGCGGTTTCCCGCGCTTTTTTCGGGTCGCGCGACGCCACGCCGTAGAGTTCGACCGAGGACGCCCGCTGCATGGGAAGGAGCGCCCGCAGGATGAAATGCCTCCCGATGCCGAGCACTCCCCATCGTACCGGTTTCACCGCTTCCGCCTCCTTGTGTGATGGGTAATTGTCCGTATACACGTTTATCGAGTATTATACCGCATAATGTATCCGGTTGGAACCGGAATTTCAATCATCTCCCCGGACGAGAGCGGATTTTTTGCGCTTCTCGGTTTCCCCGGGCGGATGCGTCATGACCGGGTGCGGATTGCAATTTGCTTTTTCAACTGGAAAAAGTTTGGTGACACTTGGTGACCCGCGGCCCCTTATCCGGCCTGCGGCCACCTTCCCACCGTAAACGGCGGGGAAGGAAAGACATCCCACTCCGGGCGGGTATGGCCAGGAAAACACTTTTTACCTGCCCCCGGTCACGGGGGAAGGTGGCGCGAGCCAAAGCGAGGGCCGGAAGGGGGCTTCCGGCAGTCGGAACCAAACACTATCCAGTTGAAAAAGCAAACTGACGGTTTCATGGGCGATTTCGTGGGGTAAGGAGCGGATACGGTTCACGTTGCGTGGGGACCGCTTCGACAAGCTCAGCGACCGCGCTGGGCGAGCCTGTCGAAACCGCCAAAAAAACAGCCTCCGTTCCCGGCGCCGTAATAATGGCGTCCGCAACCGGAGGCATGTCTGCGTGCAAAAAGGAATCACCGAAGGAGGCTCTCTCACCTTCCCCCTTCTATAACATTATACAGTAAAACATCGATATGGTTCCCGATTTTCTCCGGATTGCGATGGGGCGGCGATTGGCGTCAGAATGGACGCGGGGGACAAGCGCCCGATAGTCCGGGTAAGTTCACTGTTAGGGACCGTCACCCCGGCCCGCGCGCCAGTGGGGGGGTGGTCAAACAGTCCCGGAACAAGCCTTTTTGCCCGGACAAATTGTTCCTTCCCGCCTGCCCGGCTTATGGGAAGATATACGAACACATTGGAATACAATGGGTTTCATTTCACCTGTAAAATGGCTTGTTTCTTGCGGATGATTTTCCGATACTCTATCTCTCGATGGAAAAGCCGTCGTCAGGTATCACGGGCGAAGAAAAAGGGAAACGGCCATGTCTTCAATGGAAAAGATGGACCTCCTGATTCAGGAGGCAATCCTGCTCGACACCGGCAACCTGAAAGCGTGCGGGAAAATGCTCACCCTGCTCGATGCGTTCGATCATCCCGCGATAGAGCAGGATACCCGTCTTCTGCGGGGATATCTGGAAGCGATCATCATGAGCGATATAGAGGGGGAGTGTCCGGATCTCAATACGGTGATCGAGGTGGTCGAGACGATGCAGCAGCATCTCCGGTCAGCGCTGGAAGGCGGGAATCCCCCGCCCGCGCCGGTTTCCCGCCCCGATATCCCCGACGTTCCCCAAGCCGTTCCGGAAGCGCCCAAGGCCGCGGAACCCGCCGGGGGGATGGAAATACTGAGCGAGGACACCGGCCTCATACGGGATTTTATCGCCGAAGCCCGGGAACATCTTCAGGAAATCGAGATCAACATGGTCGAATGGGAGAAGAGCCCCGAGGACCGTGAGATCATCAATTCCATCTTCCGTCCCTTTCACACCATCAAAGGGGTGACCGGTTTCCTGAACCTCCAGGAAATAAACCACCTTTCCCACCAGTTGGAAAACATGCTCGATGATGCCCGGGACGGGAAAACCCGTCTGGGGCCGGAAATCTCGGACCTGATTTTCGACGGCGTGGACACCCTCCGCCGTATGCTCGCCTCCCTCGAACTGGCGATCCACGATCAGGCGCCGGTCAGGTACGACGTGGACCTGGAGGGAATTCACCATCGTCTGGAGCGGTTCATCTCGGGAAACAACAGCCCCGCGCCCGAGCCCCCGGCGGTCGCGCTTCCGGAAACCGTTCCGGAGTCGAAGGGAGGGAAACGGCTTGGCGACATTCTGGTGAGCGAGGGGAAAATCGATGGGGAGGCGCTACGGCAAACCCTCCGCAAGCAGGCGGTGGAATCCCCCTCCAAGCCACTGGGCGAATTGCTCATCGAGGAGAACATGGTTTCCCCCCGGGATGTTCGCGACGCCATCCGCAAACAGGCGGACTCGGGGAGAGTGGCGGTCGAAAAATATCTCAAGGTGGATACGGTCAAAATGGACCAGCTTCTGGACATGGTGGGCGAGCTGGTCATTTCCCAGAGTCTGGTCACCCATAATGCCGAGGTGAAACGGATCACCGATCCCCTGTTCCTCCGGGACATCGCCCAGCTCACCCGGGTGACCGCGTCGCTCCAGAACATCTCCATGTCCATGCGACTGGTGCCCATCGGGGCGACCTTCCAGAAAATGAGCCGTATTGTGCGGGACATTGCGCGAAAGACCGGCAAAAAGATCGCGCTGAACATCGAGGGACAGTCCGCCGAAATCGACCGCAACATGGTGGAAGAACTCTACGACCCGCTGGTGCACATGATACGGAACGCCTGCGACCACGGCATCGGGACTCCCGCGGAGCGCACGGCCAAGGGAAAGCCGGAGGAAGGCGTTGTCCTGCTCAAGGCGGAGCATGCCGGGGGACGGGTGGTCATCACCATCCGTGATGACGGCAGCGGGCTCAATCGCGAGGCGATCCTCGCCAAGGCCATAGACCGGGGATTGGTGCAGCCGGACGAGGAACTCGAGGACAAGGACGTGCTCAATCTCATCTTTCTGCCCGGATTCTCCACCGCCCGTCAGGTCACCGACATTTCCGGACGGGGAGTGGGAATGGACGTGGTGAAACAGGCCCTGGAGAAACTGCGCGGCACGGTGGAGATCGCCTCCGAGCCGGGACTCGGCACCACATTCACCATCAAGCTTCCCTTGACCACGGCCATCATCGACGGGATGATGGTGCAGGTGGGCCGTGAGCGGTACATCATTCCGACCCTTTCGGTCAAGCGGCTCATACGTCCGGAGCGGGCCGACCTGAGTACGGTGGTGGGGAAGGGCGAACTCGTTCACATCAAGGACCGGCTTCTCCCCCTGGTGCGCCTGGACCGGGCGCTTGGGGTGGAGGGAGCGCGGACCGATCCCAGCGAGGCTGTTCTGATCGTGGTGGAAGACGGACAGCGGGAAGTGGCGCTTCAGGTCGATGCGCTCCTGGGCAAGCAGGAGGTGGTCATCAAGAGTCTCGGGGACAAGTTCCGCAACCTTCCGGGAGTGGCGGGCGGCGCCATTCTCGGCGATGGACGCATCGGGCTCATTCTCGACATCCGGGCGATCGTAAACCATTCGGAATCGCTGGATCGTGAATCCCACGGGATCGGCCGTCCCCGTGCGGTTCGGGAGTGATACCGAATATCGGGCGCTTCGCGGTTTTTCATGGGTAGATGCACTGACCGGACATGGCATGTATGTACCTGTTAGACAGGCGCTTTGGCGGGTAAGGAATGCCTTTGTCCCTCCCGCATCTGTACTTTTCTGGTGCGCCCAGAAAAGCGCCAAAAGAGGGCGGTCCGGGAAAAGCCAAGGACTCCCCGTG
>CAYRTQ010000174.1:5503-9962 GCA_964426865.1 uncultured bacterium | reverse complement strand
CCGGTCAAAACAGTGCATGTCCACGAAAGTGCTGGAATATACATAATCATCTGTTACCGCCAGCCCAAGTACTTGCCCCTGATCAATCATTCGCCATGTCCCATCCGCGGCATAAACTGACGAACACAGCATCAGACCGGTCAAAAACGCAAGGAACGGTTTCCAAGGCATGGCGTCCCCCTCACATGAGATGGCGGCGATAGTACGATCAGTATCCTTTTCTCAATATATATTCCGGTAAAACGCCTGTCAATCAGGAAACCCCTTGCAACATCCATTTGATTTACCATGAGACACATGAACGTGCGGCGGGAATGCAATCTCCCCTTGCCCCCTCTCCCGCAATGTATTATCTTATAATGCTATTGCGTTGTTGCGAAGAAAGGCGATGAAACGGGGAGACATGGCAACAGAAAGCACGAACAGTTTTTCCTTCGAAGTGGTGAAAACCTGCCCGGTCACCGGAGCGCGGGCGGGGATTCTGCGCACCCCCCATTCGGTGATCGAGACCCCGGTTTTCATGCCGGTGGGGACGCAGGCCACGGTGAAAACCATGTCCCAGCAGGAGTTGGAGGAATACGACGCCCGTATCATCCTGGGCAACACGTATCATCTTTACCTCCGTCCGGGGCCGGAACTCATCCGCGAGGCGGGCGGACTGCACCGGTTCATGGGCTGGAAGAACTCCATTCTCACCGACTCCGGCGGGTTCCAGGTATTCAGCCTGAACGACCTCCGGAAGATCACCGAGGAGGGGGTGACGTTCCGGTCGCACATCGACGGCTCCAAGCATCTGTTCACTCCGGAGCGCGTGATGGAGGTGGAGCACGCCATCGGGGCGGACATCATCATGGCGTTCGACGAGTGCATTCCCTATCCTGCCTCGCACGAGTACGCCCGTAAATCCTGCGACATGACCTCCCGGTGGGCCGCGCGGTGCCGTGAGGCGCACGAGCGGCTGAACGACGGCTCGCACGCCCTCTTCGGCATCTGTCAGGGGAGCGTGTACGAGGACCTGCGGGAGAAATCGGCGCGGGAACTGGTGACGATGGATTTTCCGGGGTACGCCATCGGCGGTCTGGCGGTGGGCGAGCCCAAGGAGAAGATGCTGGACATGATCGGGCTTTCCACCTCCATGCTGCCGGTGGAGAAGCCCCGGTATCTCATGGGTGTGGGCTTCCCGGACGATATCGTGGAGGGGGTGACCCGTGGAGTGGACATGTTCGACTGTGTCATGCCCACCCGTAACGCCCGCAACGGCTCGGTGTTCAGCCGTAACGGGAAAGTCATTCTGAACAAGGCCTACCAGGCGCACGAGTTCGGCCCCATCGATCCGGAATGCGGCTGCCCGGCCTGCCGCAACTACTCGCGGGCCTATATCCGTCACCTGTTCCAGACCGGGGAGATACTCGGGCCCCGGCTTGCCACTTTGCACAGTATTTATTTCTATCTTGAAACCATGCGGGATATGCGGGCGTCCATACTTCAGGACAGATATCCACAGTGGCGCGATGAATTTCTGCGCCGATTCCGAAACGAGGGGACCAATCCATGAATTTTGAATTCATTTCCACCGCGCTGGCCCAGGGAACCCAGGGCGCAGCGCCCGCCACGAAGAGCGCGCCGCCCATGTGGCCCATGTTTCTGGCCATTTTCGTGATATTCTATTTCTTCCTCATCCGCCCGCAGCAGAAAAAATCGAAAGAGGCCCAGAACATGATGGATTCCCTGTCCAAGGGAGACCGGGTGGTCACCATCGGGGGCATCCACGGCGCCATCGCGAGCATCAAGAAAAAGGGAGAGAAGAATTCCCCGGATGATATCGTCGTTCTGAGAGTATCGGAGACAACCAAACTGGAAATGCTCCGTTCCGCCATCGCGCGGGTGATCGCCAAAGAAGAAGAAGCGGGCAAGGAGTGAGCGTGAGGGACATTCTGAAAATGAAGTATTACGGCAATCCCGTGCTGCGGCGGAAAGCCGAGACGGTGACCGTGTTCGACGATTCGCTGCTGGATTTCATCGAGAGCATGATCGACACCCTGTACGAACAGAACGGGGTCGGTCTGGCCGCGCCCCAGGTGGGCGTGTCGAAGCGGGTGGTGGTCATCGACACCTCCTGCGGCGAGAAAGAGGACGAAGTGATCGCCCTGATCAACCCGGAAATCCTGTCCGGCGAGGGTGAGTGCACGCTGGAGGAGGGCTGCCTCTCCATCCCGAAAGTGTGGGAGGAGGTCACCCGTCCGGAACGGATACGGGTCCGGTATCAGGACCCGGAGGGAACGGTTCACGAGGAGGATGCCGAGGGCATGCTGGCGCGGGTGATCCAGCACGAAACGGACCATCTGGAGGGAATCCTTTTCGTGGATCGTCTCGGTACGGTGAAGAAGGCCTTTCTGGCCCGTGCGCTCCGCGATATCGCGGAACGCGAGGGCGCCGAGGAATAAATGCGCATCCATGAATAAGGATATCGCCTTCTCCGGGAAAGCAGCCCCCTACCGGCCCTCCGGGCCACCTTCCCCCGGAGGGGGCAGTATAACCTTGTGGCGCACCGACTTCCCTTGCCCCCTTCGGGGGTAAACGCAGTTCCCGCGAAGCGGCAAGGGATTGAGGGTTAGGGGGCCGGGATCTCACGAATCATACGATTTCTTTATTTATGGATAGGCTCTAAATGCGCATCGTTTTCATGGGAACCGCGGAATTCGCCGTGCCCGGCCTGAAAGCGCTCCATGAGCGTCATGAGGTCGCCGCGGTGGTGACCCGTCCGGACGCCGAGTGCGGACGGGGCCTGCGTCTGAAATGCCCCCCGGTGGGAAGCGCGGGCGCGGACCTGGGGATTCCCGTGCTCGCCCCGGCAAAACTCACGGATCCGGAATTCCTGGCCCGTCTCCGCGATTTCGGGGCCGATCTCTTTTTCGTGACCGCGTTCCGTATTCTTCCCCCCGCGGTGTACTCCATGCCCTCGAAAGGCACGGTCAATCTCCACGGCTCCCTGCTGCCCGACTACCGGGGCGCGGCCCCCATCCAGTGGGCGGTCATCAACGGTGACGTCGAAACCGGGCTGACCACCTTCTACATCGAGGAAACGGTGGACACCGGGGACATCATTTTCACCGAGCGCGTCGCCATCGGCCCGGACGAGACCGCGGGCGAACTCTACTCCCGCATGAGCGTGCTCGGGGCGGACCTCGCGCTCCGGACCGTGGACGCCATCGACGGAGGCAATGCCCCGCGCATCCGTCAGCCCATGTCCGGCGGACGCCCCGCGCCCCGTCTGCGCAAGGGTGACGGCTGCATCGACTGGACCCGCGACGCCCGGACCGTCCACAATCTCGTGCGGGGAATGAACCCCGCGCCGGGAGCGTTCACCGGCTGGTCACGGGGTCCCCTGAAAATCCATCGCACCCGTCTGGCGGACGAGGAAACCCGGGGAACTCCCGGCATGGTGGCGGAGGCCTCGCCCTCCCGCGGCCTGACCGTTTTCACCGGACGGGGGAGCGTGGAAATTCTGGAACTCCAGCCCTCGGGGAAACGCCCCATGGACGGCGCTTCGTTCGTCCGGGGATACCGTATCGAGCCAGGAATTACGCTCTCCGCTCCCTGTTGACAGAGGGAAGAATAATCCGGAAATGAGGACGAAAACCGGCGGATATTCTCCCTTTCCCCCTTTCCCGGGCAGGCGCGGACTCGCCCCTGATTTTCCCTGTCATTCACGGTGGCCCCCTGTGTTTCAATTCCCGTCCCTGTCCGTTTTCTATTGCCCCCGCCTTTATTAATACGCATCTTACAGAAGCGGGTGAAATGCTCCGTACGATGGGAACCCGGGAACTTCCGCGGCGTTCCCAAGTATAATATGACAATGAAATTCCGCTTGCCGGTCATCCGGCTCCGGAATTGACATATCGGCTTCACTCCGGTTTTTCCCATACAAGCAGCACTCTTCCTCCATGGAGGTGTTTCATCATGCCGTTCGGCTTCTTTTTCGATCCCACCATGATCCTGGTTATTCCGGGCATCATTCTCACCCTCTGGGCGCAGGCCAGGGTGCAATCCGCGTACGCCAAGTACAGCCGGGTGCGCTCCCGTTCGGGAGTCACCGGAGCCCAGGTGGCGCGCGACATCCTCAACCGCGCCGGATTGCAGCGGGTGAACGTGGAACCCACGCCCGGCGAGCTGACCGACCATTATGATCCCCGGGCGGGCGTTCTGCGGCTGTCCGAGGGAGTATACAATTCCCAGAGCATCGCGGCGCTCGGCATCGCCGCCCATGAAGCGGGCCATGCCATCCAGCACGGCGAGCATTACGGCGCTCTGGTGCTCCGCACCGCCATCGCCCCCGCCGCGGCCACCGGCTCGCAGCTCGGGGTCTGGATTTTCATGATCGGCCTGCTCATTTCCATGTTCGCGCATGGTTCCATGATTTGGCTGCTCGATGTCGGTATCATTCTCTTCTCGGTGGGCG
>CAYRTQ010000174.1:0-5493 GCA_964426865.1 uncultured bacterium | reverse complement strand
GCGTGGTGTTCACGCTGATTACCCTGCCGGTGGAATTCAACGCCTCCAATCGCGCCATCGCCGTTCTGGAAAAAGGCGGGTACCTGACCCGGGACGAGATTCCCGAAGCCAAGGCCGTTCTGCGCGCCGCCGCCTGGACCTATGTGGCCGCCGCGGCCACCGCGGTGCTCACCCTCGTACGGCTCCTCATCCTGCGCAACATGTCGCGGGATTGACAGGAACGTCTTCGAGCGCCCCGCAGCCTTCGACACCGCCCGGGAGAGTCCGCTCTTCCGGGCCCAGTTGTCTGGATATGCCAGGAGCCGGTTCCATCGTTTCGCCCGGCTTCGCGTACCCCCTCATCGCAGCGCCGCAATCCTTTCCCCGAGGCAGGAGAAGTAACCATCCGCTGAACATGCGCCCGTTTTGAATCCGTAATTGCCGGAAGTAAACCCGGCGTCCCGCATCCGTATTTCACCATACTGAATATCAGTACAATACCCGAATGTATTTCCCTTTCCCGGGAATTATTTTTTCGGTAAATTATGATGTCTGTTTTCGTCGTGCTCATTTGCCAGCCAGGGGGTCGTTATGTGTGGAATTTTCGGCTATGTCGGCAAGGATTTTTCTCCCGCGGTCCTCGTGGACGGCATTCGTCGCCTGGAATACCGGGGATACGATTCCTGGGGAGTGGCGGCGGGTTGCGGGGGAACCCTGCGCCTGCACAAATCGGAGGGGAGAATCAGCGGCGTTCTGCCGGACTATTTCTCCACGGAGACGTTCGAATGCGGAATCGCCCACACCCGCTGGGCCACCCACGGCGCTCCCACCGGAGTGAACGCCCATCCGCACACCGATTGCGGCGGGTCTTTCGCGCTCGTCCATAACGGGATCATCGAGAACTACAAGCCGCTCAAGCAGAAATTGCAGAAGATGGGCCACACGTTCCAGAGCGAGACCGATACCGAGGTGGCGGCGCACCTCATCGAGCAGCTCGTGTGCGACGGCCTCGATTTGCGCCTCGCCTTCCTCGAAACGCTGAAAAGCGTGGAGGGCGCCTACGGCATCGCGCTCATCGCCAAGGACAAGCCCGGCGAAATTCTCCTCGGCAAACGCGGCAGCCCCCTGGTCATCGGACGCGGCGAGGGATTCAACCTGGTGGCCAGCGATCCTTCCGCCATCATCCCCCATACCCGGTACGTGGTATACCTCGACGACAACGAATGCGCCATTCTCAAAAGCGATGGATTCGAGAGTTTCAGCCTGGACGAGACCCCCACGGTCAAGGCGGTGGAGAAGCTCACGTTCGATCTCAAGGCGGTGGAGCTCGGCGGATATCGCCATTTCATGGAGAAGGAAATCCACGAGCAGCCCCAGACCATCCAGGACGCCCTGCGGGGACGTATCCGTCAGAACGAGGGCACCATCCATCTGGGCGGCATCGACGAGTCCCTCCTGCTCAAGGCGAAGCGGCTGAAAATCATCGCCTGCGGCACGAGCTGGCATGCCGGTCTCATCGGGAAATACCTGTTCGAGAGCATGGCGGGGCTTCCCACCGAAGTGGGCTACGCCGCGGAATTCCGGTACGCCGCCCCCGCCATCGAGCCGGGAACGCTGGTCATCGGGATCAGCCAGTCGGGAGAGACCGCGGACACTCTCGGGGGGATTCGCGAGGCCAAACGGCTCGGGGCGTCGGTCATGGGAATCGTGAACGTGGTGGGCAGCAGCATCGCCCGTGAATGCGAACGGGGCGTGTTCCTCCATGCCGGGCCGGAGATCGGGGTGGCCTCCACCAAGGCGTTCACCGGGCAGGTGGCGGTGCTCGCCCTCCTCGCGCTCCAGGCCAGCCGCATGCGCGGGATGTCCCTGCGCGACGGTCTCATCTTCATCGACGCCCTGAAACGTCTGAGCGACCAGGTATCGGCGGCTCTCGCCGATGACAGCCACATCCGGGACATCGCGCTCAAGTACAAGGACTTCAATCATTTCCTCTATGTCGGACGCCTGTTCGAATATCCCCTCGCGCTGGAGGGGGCGCTCAAGCTGAAGGAAATCTCCTACATCCACGCCGAGGGAATTCCCGCCGCGGAGCTGAAACACGGCCCCATCGCGCTGGTGGACAAGAATATGCCGGTAGTGGTGCTCGCCGCGCAAAGCAAGATTCTCGAGAAGATGATCTCCAATGTCGAGGAAATCCGCGCCCGCGGCGGCCGTATCATCGCGGTGGCGCGGGAGGGCGCCGACGGCATCAGTGGCCTCGCGGAGGACCTTATCACCATTCCGGCCACGCTCGATCCGCTCGTTCCCATTCTGGGAGCCATCCCCCTGCAACTGCTCGCCTACCACATGGCGGTGGCGCGCGGCTGCGACGTGGACAAGCCGAGGAATCTGGCGAAAAGTGTAACCGTGGAATAGGGTGTTCTGAACCGCGGATGAACGGATGGCGGATGCCGCGCCTTCCCCGCTATCCATCGGTATCCCGGCCATCCCGGTTCAGAGCGGCCCTTCCCTTTCTTCCATCTCCTGTCTTTCTTCCCGGAGGTTCCATGCAGATCGTCCTGTTCGAGGATAACCAGTGCGACCGACTGCGCCCGGTGGGGCTGTTCCGCCCCCTGTGCGAGCTGCAGGTGGGATCGTTCACGCTGCTGGATGTGGCAAAAACGCTCGATCCCGAGACGGTGTGCCTGCGGCGCGAGCATTTCTTCCCGTCGGGCGACACCCCGGACCGTCTGCCGCGTCTCGAAGGGCCGACCCTCTTTCTCAATGCGTCCCTCGCGCCGGACATCCGGAGCCGCAAGATTTTCGGAGACCTCCTGGCCGCGGGCGATCCCTTTCTCACCACCAGCGGAAACCGGGTATCGGCGGCGCTCGTCCCTGCGGGGAAGAATCTGGGCGAGGACCTTTCCTGGTGCAACATCAGCGCACGTCTGCTGGAACTCGGCCTCCCGCTGGAGGATGAGATGTTCCGTACCATCGACTGGCCGCACCAGGTGGTGGACTCCCACCTGCGTATTTTCCCCTCCAACCTGGAGCACATCATTTCATCGGGGAAATATCGTGAGGTGTATAAGGATGTCTACGTCGGCGAAAATGTGGACCTCGCCCCCACCGCGGCGTTCGAAACCTCGAAAGGCCCGATAGTCATCGACGACGGGGTGAAAGTCATGCATTTCACCTACCTGGAAGGCCCCATCCATCTCGGCGCGGGGACCAAGGTCATCGAGCACTCCTCGATCAAGGAGATCACCTCCATCGGCGAAGGATGCAAGATCGGCGGCGAAATCGAGGCATCCCTCATGGAACCCCATTCCAACAAGCAGCATCACGGCTTCCTCGGGCATTCCTGGGTGGGTCGGTGGGTGAATCTCGGCGCGGGGACTTCCACCAGCGACCTGAAAAACACCTATGGCAAGGTGCGGGTCTACTATCGCGGGGCGCGGGTGGAAACCGGCATGCAGTTCCTCGGCTCCATCATCGGCGATTTTTCCAAGTCCGCGGTCAATACCTCCCTTTTCACCGGAAAGATCGTGGGAGTGTGCTCCATGCTCTACGGCACGGTGACCACCAACGTCCCCTGTTTCACCAACTACGCCCGCAGCTTCGGCCAGGTCACCGAAATCAGCCTGGAACAGGTCATCACCACCCAGCGGCGCGTTTTCTCCCGACGCAGTACCGAGCAGACCCATTACGACATCGAACTCACCCGCCGGGTTTTCGACCTCACCCGCGACGAACGGGTCATGAGCGAGGAGCCGATTAATTTCTGAGAAGAGTGCGGCAGAAATCAGCGTGAACAAACAGGAAGGGCCGGTTCGAACCGGCCCTTCCTGTTTGCATGAGACTCCGGTATTGCGCACACCAATCAAGAAATTTTGCAGACCCCGATGATTCCGGAAACCTCCTTTTAAAAAAAGGAATCGCCCGTCGGAAACGGTTTTTGAAGTCCCTCGCCGGAGCTTTTATGGGGGCTGTCTTTCGATAGACGGGGCCGGCAGCTTGGCTGTATTTATTTATTTTTATTATATATGCATGTTTTTAGCTTTTGTTATTTTTCTTGACATTCATACCTCTATTATCATACTTTTTCAGTTCAGCATGAAATCTCATCAATATTCCCACATGTATCCCGGTCGGCCATACCCGATAAAATATCCCTTACGGCGAACCATGCGGGGGGAGATTTTTTTTGGTACTTTGTATCCACATTCCCGGACAGAATTTAAGGGAAAGGAGAGCTTTCAGCCCAAAATCACAAACACCCGCCATTGTTCATTCCATCAGACTTGTGCAAGGAGGAGGAAATGAAGAGAATCATCGCTGTGATTTCCATTTTTACCCTCATCACCGCCAGCGCGTTCGCAACTCCCTTCGCTCCGGAACTGCTGAAATTCCGCGCGGAGCCAACGATCCTTTATGATTTCGACGGGAGCGCACTGAACATTCCGGTGACTGTAACCGGCAAGCCGGCGAGCGCATTGTTCACCGTTTTCACCAAAGACCGGGGTTCGTCCATCTCCAATGTTGTCAACGGCTACCTCGGGTGGCATCATGTCAACCAGATCGACACCTGCGTCTATCTCTCGAAAATGACCCAGATGGACAGGGGATCGAACGCTTTCACGTGGGACGGCAAGGATAATGATGGCGGAATCGTTCCCGCCGGCGAATATACCTACTATATCTGGGGCTATGACAACATGACCTCCCGTATCCAGGTAACGAAGTGGTTCAAGATGGACCCCTGGAACTACCGCACCTTTATCACCACGGATATGGAGGGAGCGCCGCTGGCTCAGCCGATCGTGTATACGGGCACCGGCAGCCGCAGCGCGACACGGGTTGAACCCATCAAAATGTTATACAAGAGATGGGTTATCGGAAGCGACCCCGCCGACTCGTTGATGCTTGAAACCACCTCCACCATGCAGATATTCGGGTGCGGCGGTCTGTCGTTCGACCCCCAAAACTCCAGCAACTTCTTCATCCTCGACCAGATCACCGGCGGCATTGAAATCAAGAAGATGACCTGGGTTCCCAACGGCGCAGCGATATCCGACGCCGAGGATCAGACCTGGGGCGATAACGGCCGGTTCTTCTATACCACCACCCACGCGCCCAAAGGAGTATGGGGCCCCGGCACGGTGAGCGACGGCAAGGATTACCTCTGGGCGGTCAACGCGGACGGATACTCCAACAATACCACCATTTCCGAACTCATCTACCTCGACATCAACGACGGCAGCGAGATCAAACGGCTCGACCTGTCCCCCTGGTGGGTGGACATGAATGACGGTTTGGCGGGCGGACAGGCCACCGGCGGTCCCTCCGAGGTCTACCTGAGAAACAATATGCTCTTCCTGGGATCTCATTCCACCTGTATCAATCAGTGCATAGATCCCTATTACACGGACGAGGACAACGCCGTCCTCTGGACCAACGGCAACGGCGATCATGTCGGCGACCACAACGACGAAGAAGACGCCGACCTCCCCTGGGTCTGCAACGACTACAATG
>CAYRTQ010000173.1:0-9990 GCA_964426865.1 uncultured bacterium | reverse complement strand
GGGGAATCTTTGGCTTTTCCCGGACCGCCCTCTTTTGGCGCTTTTCTGGGCGCACAGAAAAGTACAGAGGAGATGGGAGGAGTAAGGGCATTCTTTACCCCACGAAAGAGATTTAACCGGCAGATGCAGGCCAAGTCCGGTCATCGCCTCTACCCGGTAGAAACCGCGAAGTACCATCTTTTCTTTGGCACTCAGGCTCTAATACGTTATAGCACTGTATTTTAAAAAGAAAGGTAAACGATCCATGCAGATTCTCTCCCTTGCGGTGGGTGCGGCGCTGGCGCTTTCCTGCGCGTCGGTTCTGGCCCAGGATGCCGCGAAGCCCGCGGAAAACAAGCACCCGGTGGTGGTCATCAATACCAACATGGGAACGATCGAGATGACTCTGGACGCTGAACGGGCGCCCATTTCGGTGAAGAATTTCATGTCCTATGTGAGCGAGTCGTTTTATGACGGCACCATATTCCATCGGGTTATCCCCAATTTCATGATCCAGGGCGGCGGATTCACCTCCAGCATGACCCAGAAGCCGACCAAGCCCCCCATCAAGAACGAGGCGGGCAACGGACTCAAGAACAAGCGCGGTACGGTCGCCATGGCCCGCACCAATGTCGTGAATTCCGCGACCTGCCAGTTCTTCATCAACCATGTGGACAACGAATTTCTCGACCACACCGACGAGACCCCCCGGGGATTCGGATACGCCGTTTTCGGGAAGGTTACCGCGGGCATGGATGTAGTGGACAAGATCGCCGCGGTGGCGACCGGGGCGCAGGATGTCCCCCGTCAGCCGGTGATCATTCTCTCCATTCGTGAAAAAGGAAAAGAGTAACCAGACAGAATCCGGAATCCGGAATATGCGCCATTCCACCCGCGTTTCCCTTCTGTTTCCGGTCGTGGGGCCATTGCTTCCCGACAGCGGGCAGGGGAATTGAGAGGGAAGGTCTGTTCCGAATTCCGGATTCCTTTTATATGGAGATCCCATGAACGCCGAACAAATTCTTTCCGGACTGGTGAAGATTCCCTCGGTGAATCCCTGCGACCGCCCGCTCCATTCCGACCCCGCGTTCGGGGAAAAACGGGTTGCCGAGCACATCGCCGGTCTGCTGGACGATATGGATATTCCCTCTTCGCTCCAGGAGTACGCTCCCGGACGGTATTCCCTTTTCGCCGCGGTGGCGGGAAAGGAGAACGCGCGGAAGCTCCTGTTCGATGTCCACCTCGATACCGTGGGGGTGGAAAAGATGACCGTGGAGCCGTTCGGCGCGAACGTGCGCGGTGGGCGTCTCTACGGGCGCGGAGCGGCGGACGACAAGGGCCCCGCGGCGGCGCTCCTTCTCGCGCTGCACCATCTGCACCGGGCGGGAGAAACACCCCGCAACACCGTGCATGTCATCTTCGCCGGGGATGAGGAGTATGGCACCCTGGGGACCCGTCATCTCATCGAGAGCGGATACCGGTGTGATGCCTGTGTCATGATGGAGCCCACCGATCTCGACATTGTCATCGCCCACAACGGGGCCGCCCGGTGGAGCATCCGCACGCTCGGAAAAGCGGTGCATTCCTCGCGCGCCCATGAGGGGGTGAACGCCATCACCCGCATGGGAAAGGTGCTCGCGTTCATCGAGGACACGCTCAACCCGGAACTGGCACTTCGGGGACACCCTCTCTGCGGTCTGCCCAATGTGAACGTGGGGGTCATCTCCGGCGGGCGAGAGCACAACACGGTTCCCGATCTCTGCGAGGCGGTGCTGCTCACCCGCAATTCCCCGGTGGAAAGCTCGAAAGCGTTCATGGATCTGGTGAACGACCGTCTGCGCTCCTTTGCCAAAGAGGCCGGCATCGAGTTGGAAATCTCCGATGACTACCTTCTCACCGACGGCCTGAACACCTCTCCGGAGGAGCCGGTGGTGCGGACCACGCTCGAAACACTCCGCGACCACGGCTATCCCGGACGTCTGGTGGGCAAGCCCTACGGCACCGATGCGTTCCTCATGCGCGGGGTGAACATCCCCACCATCGTATTCGGTCCCGGCTCGGAAAACGACTGCCACACCCCCGACGAATCCATCAGCCTGGAGGAAGTGGACCGCGCCTCGCATGTCCTGGCGGATATGATGAAAAGATTCTGAGGGAAAGCGTTTGTCTGAACCGGTGATTCGCATGATTGAACTGATGAAAAACTGATACACCCGTTTCTTTTCATCATCCTTTATCATTTTCATCACGCGCATCACCGGTTCGGACAGGTTTCAAATTCTTTCTTGCCGGTTTGACCACCCATACGTATCAGGCCGTTTTCGAACGCATTCTTTCCCGGTTCGCATGAAGACCGCACGGTATCCTCATCCCGCTCATACCGGATTCTGACCATCCCCATCCATTTTCCCCTTGCGTCCGCCTCTTTCCATGCTGTTGATTACCGGTTATCGAAATATATTTCCCCGAATATCATTCCGCTCCAAACGGTAACGACAATCGCCGTGAAAGGGAGATGCATGAATCGAATCGTGAAGAACGGGGCGTTCCTCCTCGCGCTCCTGCTGCCGTGGCTCTGGCCCGCTGTGGCTGCGACGGAAGGGGTCGCCCCGGTCATCGGGCTGCACAAGAATACCCCCCGGGTGACCGCTCTGGTCAACGCCCGTATCGTGATCATGCCCGGCACGGTGCTGGAGCGGGCCACGATGGTGGTGCGTGACGGCTGTATCGAGGCGGTGGGAACCGGGGTGACAGCGCCCTCCGACGCCGTGGTGCGCGATCTTTCCGGGAAGACCGTGTATCCCGGTTTCGTGGACCCGTATACCCGGTACGGTCTCCCGGAACGGGCCGCGGAAAATCCCGGCGAGCGTCACTGGAACAGCGGGGTCCGTCCCGAAACGCGGGCCTCGGAGCAGTTCCGTCCGGATGCAAAACCCGCCGCGGCCCTGCGCGGGAACGGGTTCGCCTCGGCGGCCGTTTTCCCCCGGAGCGGTGTGTTCCGCGGCTGCGGAGCGCTGGCGCTCACCGGGAACGAGGGGCCTTCCGCGCGGGTGCTCGCCGATTCCCTCGGGCAGGCGCTCTCCTTCTCCTATGGCGGGAACGAATATCCCGAATCGCTCATGGGACGCATCGCGCTCATCCGTCAGACATTACTCGACGCCCGTTGGTATTCCCGGGCACGCGCTGTCTGGCAAGCCGCACCCGATGGACGCGAGGCCCCGGAACGCGACCGTTCGCTGGAAGCGCTCCTGCCCTGCGCGATGGGAGTCGCGCCCGTGGTGGCGGAGACCGGCGGCCTGCCGGACCTCTTCCGCGCGGCGGATTTCGCCCGTGAACTGGGGCTGAATCTCCTGGCTGTCGGCAGCGGCGTGGAATACGAGCGTATCGATGCGGTGAAACGGGCGGGAGTACGGCTCATCCTGCCGGTGGATTTCCCCGTGGCGCCGGATGCCGCCGCGGACGAGACGAGCCTGCGGGAACTGCGGCGCTGGGATTTCGCCCCGGAGAACCCCGGACGTCTGGAAAAAGCGGGAATCGAGTTCGCGCTGACCTCTTACGGGCTGGACAAGCCGGAGACCTTTCTCGGCAATGTGCGGCTCGCGGTGAAACGCGGCCTTTCCGCCGAAACCGCGCTACGGGCGCTTACCGTGACACCCGCCGCATGGATCGGACAATCGGGAAGGATCGGCACGCTGGAAAAGGGAAAGACGGCGAATTTCATTGTCACCGATGGCGACATTTTCAAGGAAAAGACGAAAATCCTCGATACCTGGGTGGCGGGAGAATGGTACGAGATCACCCCCGTTCCGGAGGCCGATGCGCGGGGAACCTGGACACTCCGGATCGCCCCGGCGGATTCTCTCGGCCCGCTCCGGATGGAGATCGCCGGAGCAGCGGCAAGTCCGGAAGTACGGGTGTCCGCTCTCGGAAAAACGGTGAAGGCGCTCAAAACCACGCTCGACAAGCGTCTGCTCACCGTGGTGTTCCCCGCCGACTCCCTGGGACGACCGGGGGTGGCGCGGCTGAGCGGCATCCTGGAGACCGGGAATCTTTCCGGACGCGGAACATGGCCCGATGGGCGTGATTTCACCTGGGCGGGGGAATTGACCGAGCCCTGGAAGGAAAAACCGGACACGGTGAAAGTCGAACCGTCCCGCGCGACGGAATTCCCGGTGGTATATCCGGAGAGCCCCTTCGGACGGCCCTCGCTCCCGGTCCAGCCGGAAGCGCTGTTGATTCAGAACGCCACGGTCTGGACCTGCGGGCCGAAAGGAACGCTCAAAAGCGCCGATATTCTGGTGCGACGCGGGAAGATCGCCGAGGTGGGCGCGAAACTGGACGCTCCCTCAGGCGCGGTGCTCATCGATGCCAAGGGAAAGCATGTCACTCCCGGATTCATCGACGCCCACTCCCATATGGCCATCAGCGGCGCTGTCAACGAGGGCAGCCATTCGGTCACTTCCGAGGTGCGGATACGGGATGTGCTGAACGCCGAGGACATCGCCATTTACCATCATCTCGCGTTCGGGCTGACCACCGCCTGTGTCTGCCACGGCTCGGCCAACACCATCGGCGGGCAGAACGCGGTTATCAAGCTTCGCTGGGGCGCGCTCCCGGACGAACTCGTCCTGGAGGGCCAGACGCCCATGCAGAAATTCGCGCTCGGTGAGAACGTGAAACATTCCAATATCACCGGACGGGTCACCCGGTACCCGTCCACCCGCATGGGGGCGGAACAGCTCATGCGGGATTCCTTCCGCGCGGCGCAGGATTACAGTCGCGAATGGAAGGATTACACCGGCGGGGTGAAGAAGAACAAAAACCTCATCCCGCCCCGTCGCGACCTGCGGCTCGAACCCCTGGTGGAAATTCTGGAGGGAAAACGCCTGATCCAGTGCCACGCCTACCGTCAGGACGAAATTCTGGCGCTCATGCGGACTGCCGATGACCTGGGATTCAGGATCGGGATGTTCATCCACACCCTGGAAGGATACAAGGTCGCCGATGAACTGAAAGCCCGGGGAGTGGCTTCCACCGTGTTCGTGGATCCCTGGGAGTCCAAGGCGGAGATGTTCGACGGCATCCCCTGGAACGGCGCGCTCATGCGCGAACAGGGGGTGCTGGTGAGCCTGCATTCCGATTATCCGGTGATGTTCCTGCGTCTGAACCAGGAGGCCGCGAAAACGGTGAAGTACGGCGGCGTGCCGGAGGACGGGGCGCTCGAACTGGTCACCATCAATCCCGCGCGCCAGCTCCATCTCGAGGACCGTATCGGGAGCATCGAGAAGGGCAAGGACGCCGACCTGGTGATCTGGAACGAAAGCCCGCTCTCCGTATACAGCGCCTGCGAGCAGACCTGGATCGACGGGCGGCGGTATTTCGATGCGGAGGAGGACCGCCGCATGCGTGAGGAAGCGGATCGCGAACGCGCCGTGCTCCTCGAAAAGGCGCTCAACGCGGGAGGGAAGAGATGAGAAGGGAATGTCCAAACGCCAAAATGTCCGAGCGCCGGAGTTTCAAAAACAGAGGCATCGAAGCGATGCGGAAAAAATGGCCATGCGTCCCATCCGCTGTACCATCGTGCGCGGCGTTCCTGCTTCTGCTTCTCCTCATCGCGGGAGCCGCATCCGGATCGGACCAGATTCCCGCGCCGCCGCAAAAGGGACCCATCGCGCTGGTGGGCGGAACCATCCATACGGTGAGCGGCCCGGTCATCGAACGGGGGACCATCCTTTTCGACCGGGGGAAGGTCGTGGAAGCGGGCGACCGGGTGGACATTCCCGATGACGCGGTACGGGTGGATGTCACCGGAAAACATGTCTATCCCGGAATGATCGAAGCCGGTTCCCGTCTGGGGCTGATCGAGATCGGCGCGGTGCGCGGCACGGTGGATGTCGCGGAACTCGGGAACATCAATCCCAATATCCGGGCCGAAACCGCCATCAACCCCGATTCCGAGCGCATCCCGGTGACCCGCTCCAACGGGGTCGCGCTGGCGGCGGTGATCATGCTCGATGGCTGGACATGGGAGGACATGACGATAAAAGCACCCTCGGGAATGGTGATCAACTGGCCGGGCGGGAAAGAGGGGCGGGAGGAACTGGAAAAAGCCTTCCGTGAGGCCCGTGCGTACCGTGCCGCCCACGAGGCCGGAGAGAAGAAGAATGCGCCGTTCCACAAGGCCGATGTCCGATGGGAGGCCCTGCTCCCCGTGCTGCGCGGCGAGCTTCCCCTGTGGGTGTCCGTGAACGGGGCGCGCAATATCGAGTCCGCGGTGGAATGGGCGGATCGCGAGCAGGTGAAAATGGTGATCCTGGGCGGAAACGAGGCCCATCGGGTGGCGGACCTCCTGAAGCGGAAAAACATCCCGGTCATTGTCACCACCGTGCAGCGCGAACCGGGCCGCTCGGAGGCGGGGTACGACGATCCCTACACGCTCGCGTCGCGGCTTCACCGCGCCGGAGTACGGTTCTGCATCGCGGGCGGAGAGGAACGCAACCTGCCCTACCACGCCGGTCTGGCCGCCGCCTACGGCCTTCCCCGCGAGGAGGCATTGAGAGCGGTAACCCAGTACGCGGCGGAGATACTCGGGATCGGGGACCGCGCCGGAACGCTGGAGAAGGGGAAGGACGCCACAATCATGGTCACCACGGGCGACCCGCTGGAACCCGCCACCGTGGTGGAAAAGCTCTATATCCAGGGACGCGACATCGACCTATCCGACAAGCAGAAGACCCTCTACCGTAAATACCGGGAGAAATACCGTCAGGGGATGTCGAAGAAGTGAAATGCGGGGTGCGGGATGTTTCCCGCGCCCATGTTCATCCCGTAATATAAGAAGCTGAGATAAATAAAGGCTCAAGACAAATTAAATGCGAAAAAACGAGACGAAGAGAAAAACGTCTCGTTTTTTATATACGAAATGCGGGACAGAAAAGGGAGAACTATTTACAAACGCGAGATATAACCGGGCCATGTATGGCGAGAAGTAGACAGGTATTATGAGGGCCGGAAAAGTCATTATGGTTTACAGGGATGAAGGAATAAACGGGCCGGAATAATGCGTAACGTCGACAGCTAAAAATGGACCGTAACTGGAAGCGTTGTTGACAGATATGAGATGGTCCGGAAAAGGACGCATTGTTGACAGTGAAAGCATAGCGGAAGTATAAAGGCTTCCATTACCGCCTTCGGTGGCAAATGGAGTATCACTCTGGACCGATATCATTCGCGATCAGCATAATAGGTGTTGCAACATCGGTTATCTGCCAGGATTCCGGTTGCTTCTCTGACGCGGCCTCATTAATTGCATTGACCAATATCTGAGCTTTTACCTTCATTTTGTTGAAATCAGCTGGTGAATTGAGATGGTTTTTCCATTTGGTGGCAGCAAGCCAGTCTGCGGCGGTGGCTAACTTGTTTTGATTGGTTGCGGCATTCCATTGAGCAACAGTGGCTTTATGAAGAGTACCCCCCTCATACCATTGGATCTGTTTTATCGGAGCGCTCACTGATGGGGGGGTGAATTTTTTCCCGAAATGACCAAAGAACCAGCCAACGGCCAAGATCACCAAAGCCCACTGCCACCATTTCAGTTTTGGCAAGTTCATTATAAATCCTCCTTCGGGAAGATACCGCACTGTGCGGAATTTGAGTTATTCCCCCTCGCGCCCCGCTACATGAATTTGATGATCATAACTACTTTCCCCACAATATCAAGAGATATGCCGCTTCCGGGCTGAATAGTGTATGGCGCGTAAAAAGCGTTGTCGGATGAGACCCGGATCGATCCGTCTGGAAACCTGTCCAGGCGCTTGACGAACAACTCCTCATCGATGCGTATCACATAGACCCCCGTCCCCATGATGGAACGCACTCCGAAGTCGATCACAATCGGATCGCGCGGACGGAGAGTCGGTTCCATTGAGTCCCCCCGAACAAGAATGATCTTGTATTCTCCATGCCTTCCATGCGGCAGGAACTCAACCGGAACCGATAAAAACATTGTCGGCTGCTCTACATGATTTACTGCACCATGGCCTGCTGCGGCAGAAACTTCCGAATAGACGGGAATAGAAACCGAATTCGGAAGAACAGAAACTTCGCAATGTTCCCCTCTAATAACAAATGCCAAATCATCCGGGGTATCGCATAATGCGATCACCTTTTCGTAATCTATTGTACCACGCTGTTTCCAGGTTGACAAAGTATTTTGCTTAACACCAAGCATGGCAGAAAGATCAGTATCTGTCTTTGCTTTCTTGACGTAAGCCAACCTTTTTAATAAATCAATCGCATATTGCGATTTATCGCTTGACATTATCTCACCCTGCGATTATTATACTTCTGCCCTTGAAAATTAAAGCCCGAAAGGATGTGGTTAACGTGCGGAAATACGACGGTTCCGATATCAAGTACCTCCTTGAAAAAAAAGGGTACAGTCTCAGTGATGTAGGCCGCGAACTGGAAGTAACTCCCCAAGCGGTCTGGCAGGTCATCTGGGGGCTGGATGCGTCACAGAGGATTGTGGCGCACATAGAAAGGCTGCTGGGGTGGAAGCCGGGCAGGCTGAGAATAGCCCGCGCCTCCAACCGTAAGGCGGCCTAATCCGCGAGGCCCCTTATCCGGCAAGATGTCGGGGGCCTCGCCATTTTAATTCCTGAAATATAGTTCCAAAATATAACACGTGCTATCACAAAACAATTAAAAAGCTTGGCATCAAAGTTACCCCACCCCAAACGACTACATAACGGATTGCAGTGAAATGGATACAACGGCGTGCCAGCCGGGTATCCCATGCCTTTTTCAGCACTGGGAAGCATGAGAAGGATGTGACTTATGGGAAAAAAAACGAAATTCCGGGCCTCGATGACGCTTACCGAGGCGATCTGGCAGACGGTAAACCGGGGGCGGCTCACTCCGGAGCAACTGGAGGATGAGATCGACTATTCCGCCAGCGCGCTGAAGCGGGCCGGATTGGATGGCGACTCCGGCGCGGGGTTCAATCTGCGGAAGCTCGTTCCGCTGATGAAGGCCCAGGACGATTACAGCATCCTGGAACACCTGGCGCATCGATGCGGGTTCATCCTCATCCCGGTTCCCCGGGGAGGGAAGTCCAAGAAGGAGCGGGTCGGGAGCGTGGCAGAGTATCAGAAGCTTACGGCGGCGGCGGTGGACGTGCTTTGCCGGCTCATCGATGACGGGGCCAGCGAGCAGGAAGCCACGGATACGCTGCACCGGATGCTGAAGGGAACGGCGGAGATGATAGAGGAAGTGAAGAGCGGGAATCAGATCGAAATGGATTTGTGATGTAAAGGAATTGCTCAAAACGCAGGGGCGAATCCGCCAGAAAGTTCGCAAAACTTTACAGCTATTATAGAAATATCGTAAAACATGGGGGGAATGACTTGTCGGGGAGGTTTTTCAAGCTGTTCTCGGAAGAAATGGCGCGCGAATTCATAGCGCGGAACCCCACGGGCGGGCGTTTCAGAATCCCCCCTCTGCAATCGAAACATAATCCATTCTTCCTGGCGGACAGAAAGAAGGCGGTATGCACGGGTTTTTTGGGTGGAAAAGACAAGGAAACGATAGCAAAAGAGCACAAAATAACCATTAGAACAGTGGAAAAATACCTGAAAGAGAACAACATACAGCCGAGAAAGGAGCGGGCGGACACACTGGAAGAGCGGATTCGGTTGTCAATACGGCTGGGGAAGAAAGTCACGGAAGTCGCAAAGGATGAAAAGATTTCCCGGCAGCGAGTTTACCAGATCATGAATGCGAAAGGAATCACGAAATGACCGGATGGATTGTAGCGGCGGCGCTGGGGTTCATCGGAGGGGTGATGACTCCGGTGGGAATCGCGTGTTACTGCTACCGGAGATACCTGCGATAGTTCGGGGAGGCGGTGAAGAAGATATAACGGGCAAGGTGCCCGGAAATAACGAAGCACAAACAGGAAGGAGCAAGGGCAATGTTGAAGGCGTTTTTTCCGAGGAAGCGGGAAGAGGA
>CAYRTQ010000172.1:0-10021 GCA_964426865.1 uncultured bacterium | reverse complement strand
TGGGCGCACCAGAAAAGTACAAGGAAAGTGGAAGGGGTGAAGGATTCCTTACCCCGCCAAAGCGCCTGTGTAACCGGCACATGCAGGCCATGTCCGGTCTGGCAGCTATCCACAAGAAACCGCGAAGCGTCAAAAAAGTATCGGTCAGACCGTTTTCGAAGCCCAGTTCTCGAGCCACTTGTAATGATCCGGAAGGTATGCGCTTTTGGTGGAAGCCGCGGCTTCGCTCAGTTCCCGGAGAGGCCCTTTTCAGCCGTCGACAGTTCCGGACGATAGGCCGATTCCAGATTGGTCATGACTTCTTCCAGGGTGTTCATCGCGGGCAGGGCCGAATCGATTTCCGGGGTGTTGTACACGTGACGGAGCATGGCCTGGGCGATGCTCGCCCGGTTATCCTTGAAGAATCCCTTTTTATGGGCAAGCGCCACCATGGCGTCGCTCCCCATGGGCTTGATGCCGAGAATGCCCAGATTCATGCGCTCGCAGCGCGGAATGAGCGCGGAATAATCGTTGGGGGGATAATCCTTGCTGCTGAACCCGCTGTTGTGATGGAAATTGTAAATGATCATGACATAGTCGAGCGCATCGCCGTACCGGACGATATGCTTGGACATGGTGGGTTCATCGTGGGCGACTATGCCAATCGCCCGTATCTTCCCCGCCTTCTTGTTCTTTTCCAGGATGGCGAACCGGTCGTCGTCCACCGTGTAGAGGCGGTACAAATCGATGTAATCGGTTTCGAAGCTTTTCAGCGCGTAATCGAGTTCGCCCTGCATCTTGTCGGTCGCAAGCTCGAAGCAGAGCGAAACGACCGCTTTCTGACGGACGCCCTTGAGGCTTTTCCCCATGGGCATGAACTGGTGGAACCCCTCCTCATAGACATCGAACAGGTTGATGCCGCCCTCGAAGCCCAGACGGATGATACGGTCGCGCTCCTCCGGTTTTTCTATCAGCTCTTTCTTGAGATGTGATCCGAATCCGAGGATGGAAACCGCGATACCGGTTTTCCCCAGCGTCCGTTTCGGCATCTCCCCCGTGGGCGCGAATTCCCGGGATTTCTTTCCGGTCAGAACGGAACAGCCGGCAAAGGGCAGCGCGGTCGAGGCGGTTCCGATGCCTTTCAGAAAAAATCTGCGTTTCATTTCCCCTCCAGAATATGGGGTTGGTGACAATCTGGTTGGATACCTGATTCCCGGCCTTGCATGCCGGCCCGCCGGAAACAAAAACTTGTTGGCGCTTCACGGTTCTCAATGGGTACATGCATTGACCGGGCATCGGCGGCATGTGCCCGTTGCAAAGGCGCTTTCATGGGGTAAGAAAGCCCGCACCCTTCCCGCCTCCCGTGTACTTTTCCCGAACGCCAAAAAAGTACCGAAAGAAGTCTTTTCCCGGACGGGCGAAAACCGCACCGCCGTTCAGTACAGCCGGTTCAGCGACCGTCCGATGACATACCTTCGAATCGCGTCGGACCACGGCAGGGCGTCCTCTCCGCCGAGAGACGCGAGTTTGACCGTGTTCCCGGTGAGCCGTGAGACATTGGCGGCCACCAGGACGCGGTGCATTTCAAGGATCGCCTCATAGGGACGGGGAATCTTGCGGAACGAATAGAAATCGTTCAGCTTTTCGAACATGTTCAGATCCCAGTTGCCCTTCAGCACGAAATTACGATCCTCCTTCGCGCCGTAAACGTGGATATGGTAGCCGTTCTCGGTGGGGTAGGTGCCGATGTGGCACATGCCGATGGCGGGCGGTTCGCCATTGCGCGGCGCATAAGTGAGCACGATGAGCGATGTCCCGATGGGCGTCTTGTCCACCCGGTGACGGCGCATGTCGATCTCGAAATTCCCGGTGAACCAGGCGGATTCGATTCCTCCGCCGAGCGCTGCATGGGCGTAATTGACCACATGGGGGAAATGCCAGGTGAAATGCGCCTCGGCCCCATATCCCTCGAATGCGCGGACCGGGCCTTTTTCCTTCACGAATTCCTGCATCTCGTACACTTCCGGGCCGAATTCGAGCTCCGAAGCGCTCATGACCGGGGCGTCGTATTTTCTCGCGAGCCGGATTATCTCCTCGGCATCCGCTATGGAGCCGGCGAAAGGACGATTGATGAAGGTGGGCTTTCCCTGTTCAAGCCCCGGCCTCGCCAGTTCCAACGCCTTGCGGTAATCGGCGTGCTCGATGTACAGGCAGTCGCATTCATTGGAGAGCTTCACCGGATCGTCATAGATTTTTTCGTACGTTTTCCCCTTCATCGCTTCCGCGAGACCGGGATGATCGTCCCACAGCGCGTAGGTTCTCGCCCGGACCTCCTTGGGGAAGTCCTTCGGCGGGTTTTTGAACATCGCCGCGAAACCGTGCGAGCCGACTCCGAGCACGCCGAGTTTCAGCACCTTCATGTCCTGCGCGAAAGCGGGCGCCCGTCCCGCCAGCACAATTCCGGCGATTCCGGCCCCAACCGCTTTCAGATCGCTCCGACTGTCTTCCATGAATCCAATCCTCCCGCCGATGTATCGTATCGAATGCGTCCGGCTGTCAAGCGTTCCCGAACCGTGGGTAACCGGAATAAAAATATGGATATATGAGTAGGGGCAAGGCACAATTCTATCTGGAAAGAAAGCGAACCGCCTGTCTGAACAGATGATAGAAAATGCTTTTATCAGCTTTTCATCATTCCCGTCATGCGAATCAGCGGTTCAGACAATCAGTATGTATTCTTCCCGTATATGAAAAACATGCTCGCTCTTGGCTCCCGGCCTTCTTTTGAAAAGTCCTCCTTTCCCTCTCGCCCGCGCGTCGTTTCGCGTGGGAGAGAGGGCGGGGAGTGAGGGAAAAGAGCAAACCGATGCCAGCGGGATTATCCCCTGCTGACCACGCGGAACCCGAGCCCGTAATCGCCGTCGGTCGGGATGAACCGTCCCCGATACATCACCCGGCACTTCAATTCCGTATTGTCCCAAGTGCCGTTGCGAATGATCCGGACCTCGCCGGAGGGTGCGCCGGCCGGGTTGGTCACGCTTCCAGCCGGATAGGGGCCGTACCAGTCATTGCACCATTCCCAGATGTTTCCGCTCATGTCGTACAAACCGAAGGGATTGGCGGGATATGAGCCCACCGGCTTCGGGTGTCCGACATACATGCCATAGTTCACCTTGGTGCTGTCGATTGTCCCGTCTGCCGTGCCGTACTTGTACTGCTTGCCCCCACGGGCCGCATATTCCCATTCCGCCTCGGTGGGGAGATCGAACGCGTAATGAACGGCAAAGGACTTCGCGCCGTACCAGGACACCGCCACGACCGGCCATTTCTCTTTCCCGGCCTCCGCCGTGAATTTCACGCCGGTGAAACTGACCCAGCACTTGTTCTCGCCCCCGTAATCATACCCCATATCGAGATACCGTTTTCCCGCCCCTACGCCGGTCTTCCCGTATACATCGCCGTCCTTCACCTCGATGCCGCCCGCGGCGAGCGCGGCGTTCAGGTATGCGGCATACTGCGCGTTGGTCACCTCGTACGCGCTCATCTTGAAACCCGAAACGGTGACCGTGTGTACGGGACGGCAGCCATCCCACAAATCCCCGCCCTCGTCTCCCATGCGGAACGTGCCGCCGGGAATGGATACAAAAGTGATTCCCGGGGAAGCCGGGGAGCCTTTCAGGCCTTTCCATCCGCCTCCGCAGGAAAGGGCGAGGAGAAGGGGCAGAAGAATTCCTATTGCAAGCGCACGATGCTGTTTCATGATTTCCTCTCGATGTGGTCGGATGGGAAACACGTTCATTCCCGGCGTTCTCTTTCAATTCGGAGCGTGCGTCGGTCCGGTGAGGACCGCCTGTAAGCCCGGGTTTGTTCAATTTCGGGATAAAGCCGGAACAAGGGCTGTCTTTTGGGAAAGGTATGCATACACCCCGTCACAAGCCCCGTTCCCGGTCTTTCAAAACCCTCGTTTCCGGAAGAAAGGCTCCATGGCGGCGTTGTATTCCTTCCCGCCGTTGGTGAAAATGCCCATCCAGAAATACGGCACCCAGCCCCGTCGCACCATCTCGTCCACGGTCTGGGCGGTGAGTATCCAGAAAAGGAAATTGTTCATGATGCCGCCGAGAACGCCGATTTTCTCCGTAAATCCCGGAATGGTGAAAACCCCCTGGCCCTCGGGGCTCAGATTCTCCACGAAAACATCCGAATATTTACGGAGTTCCTTCGAGGCGCCGGGAGCGATGGAAACGACGAACATATCCTTCTCGCGGGCCTTTTT
Source organism: uncultured bacterium (assembly GCA_964426865.1). GTDB lineage: Bacteria > Latescibacterota > Latescibacteria > Latescibacterales > Latescibacteraceae > JAWLHT01. The sequence goes on along the minus strand of CAYRTQ010000172.1, from coordinate 5,769 downwards.
CGCCTCGGCGATAATGGCATCGGAATCGGGATCGATCGTGGCCAGGACATGGACATCGCCGCGGCGCATCTCCTTACGGAAAGAATTGAGCATCATGGGGCCCATGGCCACCACGGTCGCCTCGATTTCGACTCCCTGGTGGTCGCTCGTGACATGGATATGCGCGCCGCCGCCGATTCTTTTGGCGATGGACGCCGCGGTGTCGAAAAGCATGTCCCGCTGCGCGCCGTAGGATTCCCGCATCCGGGAGAGCAGCGTATCGAGATATACTGTCGCCCTGTCCAGCGGTTTCGCGCGGGAATTCTTCACCTTGTTCGCGGTTTCCGCCTGGTGCATCCAGAACAGTGCGCCCAGCGAATTGGCGGAACTCGGGCAGATTTTCATCTCGGGAACCTGGGGACAGTCCACGATGCCCTGGGTGCAGGGAATATAGCTCTGAATGATCTCGTTCGACACGTCGCCGAGCAGCATGCCTTCCGGGTTGGGGACGACATATCCCCGCGGCGCCCACTCGTTGTCGACGTAATTCACCGGGACGCCGACCACGTGCACTCCCCGGTCGCGCGCGGCGCGGATATCGGGATGAACGTAATTGGTGATCAGGACATCGCCGGGTTTCATGCGGTCGTAATCTCCGCCGGAGCCGGGTCGCAGCCAGGTCCGGAAGAGACGGGGGTTGCCCTTGTTTTCCTCGCGGAATTCGTAGAGCGGCAGATGCCCGGCCTTGGCCTGCCACCAGACATTCCCGCCTTTCCGCAGCGTTTCCGCCATGCGTCCGGTGAGATTTCCGATACGCTCCATTTCCGTGCGGCGGACACTCTCCAGAATGTGGAGCATGTTCGTGTAATACTGCTCGCCGAAATCGACGGTATGGCCGTATTCGTACCGCGCGTCCGCCCGGTCCGCCGCCCCGGCTCCTCCCGCTCCCGCTGTCAGCGCCAATGTGGCGCCGGTGGCGAGGGCATCTCTTCTCGAACAAACTGGCATAGTGGATGACCCTTGGGTGAAAAGATTCCGATTCATTATCCAGTACACATCTCAAACGGACCAGAGCGGACAGTCAACTCAAGAGCGATGGGTTGATCTCCCGCTTCGGTTCAGCCGTCGGGATCCGAACCGGTCGAGGCGCGAACCACCCGTCTGTATCGACCTGACCGCCCGGAAGGGTCCGCCGCCCGATACGCGGAAGCGCCGTTCCCTTTCCACCGGGGCGCATGACGAGCGTCCCGGTGGTATCGTCCTTTGCTCCGGCGCTGTCTCAGAACCCCTGCTTCTTGAAGAACCGCTCCATGGCCGTGTTGTATTCGCTTCCGCCCACCGTGTAGCCGCCCATCCAGAACCAGGGAACCCAGCCGCGGCGGACCATCTCGTCCACGAACTGCGCGGTGAATATCCAGGCGAGGAAATTGTTGAGCACTCCGCCCGCGACACCGATCTTCTCCGCGAATCCCGGGATTTGCAGCAGTCCGCCGCCCTCGGGGCTCAGGTTGTCGATGAACACGTCGGAGAGCTGACGGATACGGAGGGAGTTGCCGGGGGCGACCGCCACCACGAACTGGCCCATATCACGGGCTTTCTTCGCCTCGTCGATGATTTTTTTCGAATCCGGCTCTATCGTGGCCACCAGGTGGACATCGCCTTTCTTCATGTCGTTACGGAAGGCATTGGTCATCTTGGGGCCCATGGCGACACCATTGGCCTCGCTCTGTACGCCCTCATGATCGCTGGTCACGTGATAGTGGGCGCCGGAGCCGATCATCTTGGCCACCGTGGCGGCCTGATCGAAAATGTAATCCTTCTGGAGACGGTAGGCTTCCCGCATTCTGCCCAGAATGGCGTCCAGAACCTCGGCGGACTTGTCCACAGGTTTGGCCTTGGGGTTCTTGAACTTGTTCGCGACCTCCGCCTGGAACATCCAGTAGAGGGAGCACATGGAATTTGCCGCGCTGGGGCAGATTTTCATTTCCGGTACTTCCGGGCAGTCCACCACGCCCTGGGTATAGGGAACATAGCTCTGGAGGATGACACTGGAGACATCTCCGAGCAGCCAGTTGTTCACGTTGGGGGTGACAAATCCGCGCGGAGCCCACTCGTTGTCCACGTAATTGACCGGAACGCCGACCACGTACACGCCCTTGTCACGCGCTCCCCGCACATTCTCGTTGACATAGTTGGTCATGAGCACGTCGCCGGATTTCATCTTGTCATAATCGCCGCCGTTCCATACCAGGCTGCTGCGGAGGATTTTCGGATTCCCCTTGAGCTTCTCGTCGAACTCGATGTAGCCCATGTGTCCCGCTTGGGCCTGCATCCAGACATTGCCGCCCTTTTTCAGCGATTCCGCCATACGGGAGGAAATGTCGCCGATAAGATTCATCTCGTTACGGCGAATGCTGTCCAGAATTTCGGTCACCCGGAGATAATACTGCTCCCCGAAATCCACGGTGTGGCCCCAGTTGTACTTCCCGCCCGCGCGGTCGGCGGCCCCGGCATAGCGTACCCCGCTCCCCATCGCGACTGTCCCGGCGGCCAGCATGGCCCCGGATTTCAAAATATTTCTTCTGGAATATTTCGGCATTGTATAACCCTGTCCGGACAATTTCCGGTGAAAGAATGGTGTCCGGAGCAGGCCCGCAGACCCGCCCCGACAAGATGAATGGATATTGTAGGGGGGGCAGGGAGACGTATGAAAATGGAAAGTCGTTTTCCTTTTCCCTCCCGCCCCGCTCTTCCCTCAGCGCCTGATTTTAGAATCCCTGTTTCTGGAAGAACTGCTTGATCGCCTCGTCGTACTCCCGTCCGCCGGTCTGGTAGAATCCCATCCAGAACCAGGGGACCCAGCCGCGGCGCACCATCTCGTCGAGGAACTGGGCGGTGAATATCCACATGAGGAAGTTGTTGATGACTCCGCTCACCGTGCCGACCTTCTCGGTGAATCCGGGGATGGTCAGGAGACCGCCGCCCTCGGGGCTGAGATTGTCGATGAACAGGTCGCTGTACCGCCGTATCTGGATGGAATTGCCGGGGGCGATGGACACCACGAACTGGCCCATTTCCTTGGCTTTCTTCGCCTCGTCGATGATCTTCTGCGAATCCGGCTCGATCGTGGCCACCAGATGGACATCACCCTTTTTCATCTTGCCCCGGAACGCGTTGGTCATCATGGGGCCCATGGCGACACCGTTGGCCTCGCTCTGGACACCGCCGTGGTCGCTGGTCACATGATAGTATCCGCCGGAGCCGATCAGCTTGGCCACCGTGGCGGCATTGTCGAACATGGCGTTCTTCTGGAGACGATAGGCCTCGGCGACCCGGCTGAGAACGGTGTCCAGAATTTCGGCGGACTTGTCCACCGGCTTGGCCTTGGGATTCTTCATCTTGTTGGCCAGTTCCGCCTGGAACATCCAGTAAAGGGAGCACACGGAATTGGCGGAACTGGGGCAGATTTTCATTTCCGGGATTTCCGGGCAGTCCACCACGCCCTGGGTATAGGGAACGTAGCTCTGGAGGATGACACTGGAGACATCGCCGAGCAGCCAGTTGTTTACGTTGGGGGTGACAAACCCCCGCGGGGTCCACTCGTTGTCGATGTAGTTCACCGGAACGCCGACCACGTACGCGCCCCTGTCACGCGCCCCGCGCACATTCTCGTTCACCGAGTTGGTGACCAGCACGTCGCCGGATTTCATCTGGTCGTGCTTGATGTCCTTGGGATTGCTCTTGATGATACGGGGATTGCCCTTGTTCTCTTCCAGGCATTCGATGGTCCCCATGTGCCCCACGTAGGCGTCATACCATACCGTGCCGCCCTTTTTCTTCGTCTCCGCCATGCGCGAGGAGATATCGCCGATGAGATTCATCTCGTTGCGACGGATACTCTCCAGAATTTCGTTGACCCGGACATAATACTGCTCCCCGAAATCCATGGTATGACCCCAGTTGTACTTCGAACCCGCGCGGTCTGCGGCGTCCGCATGGCGCACTCCGGTTCCGAGCGCGGCGGTTCCGGCGGCCAGCACGGCCCCGGATTTCAGAAGATTTCTTCTGGACAGCTTCGACATGGCACTCCCCTTTTGATGGATGAATTACAACAACATGCAGTATGTGAATGAATCGTTTCTCCGCCGGTCCGCGCGGAAAGCGCATCGCCTGTCTGAACCGGTGATGCGCATGATTGAACTGATGAACCGCTGATGCTGCATTCCATCAGCTTGTATCATTCGCATCATTCGAATCACCGGTTCAGACAATCAGCTCCTGAACCAAACCCGTACTGTCGGGTAAGGAAAACCCGCGCCCGTCCAGACTTTTCTTGCGCGACGGGGGAAAGCGTCAACGGTTTCCCCGGGGTTTCCGTCGCACCTCAATCTCCGTTCAACAGCCCGCCCAAAGGCCCGCCGCGTTTCACCTCGCCCTTGGAACCGAACCCGGAAGCGGCGATCACCCGGTCCGCCAGACGCGAGAAGGGAAGGGTCTGGAGGTACACGGTCCCCGGGCCGGTGAGACGGGCGAAGAAGAGGCCCTCGCCGCCGAAGAACATGCTCTTGATTCCCCCCACCGATTTGATGTCGTAATCCACCGACTCCTGGAACGCCACGAGACAGCCGGTGTCCACGTTCAGGCTCTCGCCCGGCCCCAGTTCGTGCTTGATGAGCGTCCCGCCGGCGTGAATGAACCCGAGGCCGTCGCCGGACAGCCGTTCCAGTATGAACCCCTCGCCGCCGAAGAATCCCGCCCCCAGCCGTTTGGTAAACGTGATCGTGATATCGATGCCGTAGGCGCTGCACAGGTAGGCGTCGCGCTGGCAGATCATCGGCCCGGTGACCGCCAGATCCAGCGGGAGAATCTTCCCCGGATAGGGCGCGGCGAAGGAAACATGCTTCTTGTCCCGCGCCTGATTGGTGAACGTGGTGAGGAAGAGCGATTCGCCGCTGACCATGCGTTTGAGACCGCCGAACAGGCCGCCCTGCATCTCGGTGTTCAGCACGATGCCGTCCTCCATGAACATCATGGCGCCGGCCTCCGCCTGCACGGTTTCTCCGGGATCGAGTTCCACGATGACCGCCTGCATGTCATCCCCGACCAGCCGGTATTCAATCTGGTGAGCCATCGAAAGCCTCCGAAAGAAAAAGTCAGACGTCAGAAGTCAGAAGAAAAGAAAGGCGCAAAGGGGAGAGCGGCCACCCCTTTTGCCAGGATTACACACGTTCTCCCGCGTTTCACCGGTTATTCCATAATCCCGCGAATCATGGCAGGATATCTCTTTCCCCTTTGTCACTTTCCACTCGTCACCCGCACGTTGGACAGCACCGCGGTGGCCGGAAGCGGGATGGTCCCCTGGCCCGCGTCGAGCGAGTAATCGAATGTCCCGCCGGAGGCAACCAGGGTGATCTCCCCCGTACCCGCGGCATCGAGCGTAAATCCGGAAACCGTGGCCTCCAGGATGTCCGGGCCGATGGGCACGGTCGCCAGGGGGTTGCCGTTCCACCGGACCTCCAGGGCGCGGTTGTCGACCGCCTTGGCCTCGAAAGTCAGGGTGAACGACACCGGCTTGTCCGAGAGGTTCACCGCGGTGATTCGGCCATCCTTGCGCATCACCCGGTCCGTTCCGGCTCCCTTGGGCAGGGGATAGTAAAACGACGGCTCCGGGTCATACAGCGCCGAATACCAGCCGAAATTCAGGAGGCCGTCCTGGGCCTGGAACCCCGTCCAGGGCTCGAACGGGCTGTGATAGTCGAATACCAGCGCCACCGGGCTGGGTTCGGCGGT
>CAYRTQ010000171.1:9454-10059 GCA_964426865.1 uncultured bacterium | reverse complement strand
GAAAGGTGAACGGATCGAGGATATCAAGTTCCGCACCTTCGGATGTTGCGCCGCCATCGCCACTTCCTCCATGGTGACCGAACTGGTGAAGGGAAAGACGCTGGACGAGGCGGAACAGATCAGCAAGCAGACGGTCGCGGAGGCTCTCGATGGCCTTCCCCCGGCGAAGATGCACTGCTCCAATCTGGCCGCAGACGCTCTCCAGGACGCCATCCGGGATTATCGGGAGCGCAAGAAGGAAAAGGCCTGATCGTGAAGGAAAGCCCCCTGTTGTCCGGAGAGGATATTCGTATCCTTTCCGGACTCGATCCCCGCAATTATTCCTGTCCGCGGGTGGCGGTGGCCATGAGCGGGGGAGTGGACAGTTCGCTCACCGCGGTGCTGCTGCGCGAGGCCGGATTCGATGTGGTCGGTCTGACCATGATTCTGTGGGACTATGACCGGTGCGGACGGGGCCGTAACGAGCGGGGATGCTGCGATCTCTCCACCGCGGATGACGCCCGCCGGGTGGCCTCGGCGGCCGGAATTCCCCACTACACGGTGAATCTGAAGGATGATTTCGAGCGGGCGGTGATCGACGATTTTGTCCGGAATTATCTCGCGGG
>CAYRTQ010000171.1:0-9444 GCA_964426865.1 uncultured bacterium | reverse complement strand
ACTCCCAATCCCTGCGTGCTCTGCAATACCGCGGTCAAATGGCGTTTCCTGCGGGCGAAGGCGCGCGCTCTGGGGTTTGAATGCCTTGCCACCGGACACTACGTCCGGGTCGGCGTCCACCCCGATGAGACGTTCTCGCTTTTCACCGGCGCCGACACGGCGAAGGATCAATCCTACTTCCTCTGGGGGCTGACTTCCGGGGATCTCGCGGCGACGCTCTTTCCCCTCGGCGGGCTGACCAAGGCCGAGACCCGCGCCGAGGCCCGCAAACGGAGCCTCCCCACCGCCGAGCGCACGGAGAGCCAGGAAATCTGTTTCATCACCGACAACGATTACGGCCGGTTTCTCCAGCACCGGCTCGGCGGCGAACTTCCGCTTCCCCTGACTCCGGGGAAAATCCTGGACGCCTCCGGCGCGGTCATCGGCGAGCATCGCGGCGCGGCCCACTATACCATCGGCCAGCGGAAGGGGCTGGGAATCGCGCTCGGTCGTCCGGCCTATGTCACCCATATCGATGCCGCATCCAACACCATCACTGTCGGGGGCAAGGAAGACCTTCTCGCCGGAGCGATGACCGTCGCCGGAATCACCTGGACCCGGGGATTTCCCCCTGCGACGGAGTTCCGCTGCACGGCGCGTATCCGCTACCGTCACCCCGGGGTTTCCTCCCTTGTCCGTATCACTCCGGAAGGCGCGCGGGTGAGTTTCGATGTTCCGCAGAGCGCGGTCACTTCCGGCCAGAGCGCGGTATTTTATGACGGGGAGCGGGTGCTTGGGGGCGGAATCATCGAGTATCCGGAGCGGTGAACCCCATCTTCCGGAACACGCTTCCGCCCGTTCCGCTCCGGCATTTTCCCATTTCCATATTGATTTATATGCCATTTGTGATTATATAATCGTGAGGCGAATTCTGGCGCCCGCGATTCCGGGGATGGTATCGCGGCGAAACCCGCACATCCCGAGGGAATATGCCAAGGCAACGCATCTGGGCGGTAGGCGGCGGTAAAGGAGGGGTGGGGAAGAGCCTCGTAGCCACCAATCTGGCGGTGGTGCTCGCCAATCTCGGCGGGAGCGTGGTCGCGGTGGACCTGGATTTTGGCAACGCCAATCTGCACAGTTGTTTTGGAATACGCTATCCCCGCAGGACCATCCTCGATTTCATCAACGGCTCCGTTTCCGATCTGAATGAACTGCTGCTCGATACATCCGTCTACAATCTCAAGTTCATCAGCGGTTCCGGCGGTATCGTGGGGGCCGCCAATCCGGGGCACACCCAGAAGCTCAAGCTCCTCCGGTATCTCGAACGGCTCCGGGTGGATCACGTGGTTCTCGATCTTGGCGCGGGGACCTCGTTCAATACCATCGATTTCTTTCTCAACGCCACGGAACATATCATTGTCACCACTCCCGAGACGCCATCCATCCAGAGCGCCTACAATTTCATCCGTATCTGCATATTCCGCACCCTCTACGCCGGGTTGAACGGGGATGGTCCCGCCCGCGCCGCGCTGGAACGGGCGAAAGCTCCTTCCCCCGACGGCAAAATCCTCGGCATCCAGGACCTTCTGGAGGAGCTGGAGAAAAACGCTCCTTCCTCAACCCGGACTTTCCGCGCCTTTCGGGACCGCTTCCATCCGAATGTCATCCTGAATATGGTGCTGCGGGAGGAGGAAAGCCGTATCGGATGGGGAATCCGCGATGTGGTGAAACGGTTTCTGGATGTCGATCTCGCCTATGCGGGAAGCATATCTTTCGACAAGATCATCCGGGAATCGCTCGTCTCGGAAATCCCCTTCATCGTCAATCACCCGGACTCCAAGCCCAGTAACGAGTTCTACACTCTCGCCGCGCGCATGCTGAACAGCGGCCCCGGCCATGAATCGGTGCGGGAGATCGTGCAGCGGGAGATTCGCCGCACCGGGAAAACCTATGCGAACCGGGTGGTGCAATCCCGCTCCCTGACCGTCGATCCCTCCATCTATCTGGCGGACCGGCTCCATTCCTCCGGGCAGGAGGAGCGCAGGGAACCGTCCGGCCTCTTCTCCTTCAAGTCCGGAACCTGGACGAGAATCGCCATCGATATGGGAACCGCCAACACCCGTATTTTCGTGAGAGGCCGCGGCATGATCCTCAACGAGCCCTCGCTCTTGAGCATCGAGGAGGGCACGGGGAAGATCGCCGCCATTGGACGCGAGGCCAAGGCCATGATCGGACGCTCCCATTCGGGGATTTCCATTCTCGCCCCCATGGAGAAAGGAGTCGTTTCCGATTACATCGATGTGAAACGGATGGTGAGCGAGTTCATACGGGTGGCCAAGCGCTCCGCCATTCTCATCCGCCCTGGGGTGGTGATCACCGTTCCCCCGAAACTGACCGGCGTGGAGAAACGGGCGGTGGGGGAATGCATACGGGAACTCGGGGCCCGTGAGGTCCACCTTGTCTATGAGCCGCTGGCGGCGGCGGTCGGCTCCGGTCTCCCGGTGGATATTCCCTCCGCGAGCATGGTGGTCAATATCGGCGCGGGGACGGTTTCCGCGGCGGTAATCTCCATCAGCGGCATTGTCGCCCTGGCCACCGAGCGGATGGGCGGCCAGGCTGTCAATGCCGCCATCGTCCGGTATCTTCGCGAGCACCACAACTTTTTCATCGGAAGCCAGACCGCCGAATGGGTGAAGCTCAATTTTGCCCAGGCGTTCAAAACCGCGCGGGACCGTCGGTTCGAGGTGCGCGGCCAGGATCTCTCCCGCAGCGTTCCCCGCATACTGACTCTGAGCACCGCCGAAATCCGGGAAGCCATCGCCCGTCCGGCGTCGGACATGGTGAACGTGGTGCTGCGTCTTCTGGAACGGGTCCCGCCGGAGCTTTCCGCCGACCTGGTGGACCGCGGAATGGTTCTCACCGGCGGCGGCGCTCTCCTGGAAGGCATGGACCAGTTGCTCCGCGAGCACACCGGCATCCCGGTGCGTATCGCTCCCAATGCGCTCACCGCCGCGGTGGAAGGCGCCGGACGGATGCTCGAGGATTTCAGCCTTTACCGCAAATTCTTCGTGGAATCCCTGGAGAATGCGGAAACGGCGGAGCAACCGCCGGGGTGAGACGCGGTTCGGACCGCCGCCTGTTTCGCTATAGTGTATGTAAAAGATTATACTTTCCTCTTGCGCTCCGTTCCTTCCGCGTGTAAATTTATCCACAGGACCATGTCCCCCGATACCCATCCGGCTTCCATGCTCTCCTTTCCCGGTCTTTCGCCATGTCACTCTTCGCTCTGGTGGATTGCAACAATTTCTACGTCTCCTGCGAGCGGGTGTTCGATCCCCGGCTCGAGGGCAAGGCCGTGGTGGTTCTCTCCAACAACGACGGCTGCGTGGTGGCCCGTTCCAACGAGGCCAAGGAACTCGGCATCCCGGCGGGCATCGCGGCGTTCCAGATCGACCATCTCATCCGCTCCGGGCAGGTGCGGGCCTATTCCTCCAATTATACCCTCTATGGCGATCTTTCCCGTCGGGTGATGGAGACGCTTTCCCAGTTCACCCCGAAAATCGAGGTGTACTCCATCGACGAGGCGTTTCTCGATCTCTCCGGGTTCGAGCGCCCGGATCTCAGCCTGACCGATTACGGCCGCCTTATCCGCGCAACGGTGAAAAAGTGGACGGGGCTCCCCATGTCGGTGGGCATCGGGGAAACCAAGGTCATCGCCAAGATCGCCCAGCGCATCGCCAAAAAGCGTCCCGAGGGCGTGCTGAATCTGGCCGGGTCGCCCTTTATCGGGGACGCTCTGGCCCGCACATCCATCGAGGATGTCTGGGGCATCGGCCGCAGCCATACGAAGTTCCTCCGTGCCCACGGCATCGAAAATGCCCTGCAATTCCGCGACGCGGACACGGTCTGGGTGCAGAAGCACATGGGGATCGTGGGGGTGCGTATGGTTCTGGAACTGCGGGGGACTTCCTGCCTGGGGCTGGAACTGGCTCCGCCCGCCAAAAAGGGCATCACCGTCTCGCGCTCTTTCGGGAAGCTCGTCACCACGCTGGAGGGCATGTGCGAGGCGGTCTCGCTCTACGCCACCCGCGCCGCGGAGAAGCTGCGCCGCGAACATCTCGCCGCCGGGGCCGTGATGGTGTTCATTCTCACCAACCGGTTCCGCGACGAACCGCAGTACTCCAACTCCGCCGCCATGGAGCTTCCGGTGGCCTCGGACTCCACCGACGAACTCATCCACTACGCCCAGCGCTGCCTTCGCTCCATCTACCGTCAGGGCTACCGCTTCTACAAAACCGGGGTCATTCTCTCCGCGCTCGTTCCCGCCAACCAGATTCAGACCGACCTCTTCGACACCCGGGACCGCGCCCGGTCCAAACGGCTCATGGGGGCGCTCGACGAGGTAAGCTGCCGCATGGGGGCGGGCGCGCTCACGTTCGCCGCCGCGGGCATACAAAGGCCCTGGAAGACGAAATTCAACAGAAAATCGCCGAGGTATACGACAAAGTGGGAGGAGTTGCGGGAGGTGGGGTATGAACAGACCAAAGCCTGAAGTCTAAGGGCCAAAATCAAAGAATCATCGATCGGATTTGGATACCAGTGGGTAATTCCCGGGGTGCCGGATCGAGTCCAAGGTAAGGTCGATATCGAGTTCCGGCCAGGAGAGATGTTCCGTGCCGTGAATATCCACGTGGAGAACGGCGGAAACCGCTGCATCCCGGAACCAGGGGAAATCCTTGAATGGCAAGTACAGTTCCTCATCGCCAACCAATATCCAGAGGCCGTATTTGGAAATGTTGGTTACTTCAACTGCCAAAGTGTTTGCGCCATGCCGCCCCGATTTCATGCTCGCGCTCCGCGATAATTGATTCAATCGAAGGTAATTCTTTTTCTGTGTATCCGTTACTGCTTGCTTAAATTAGTTCCGGGTCTATCCAATATTTCGCTTCGCCATCCGCAGATTGTACATGTACATGGATTCTTGGTTCTTCTCTGGAAAAGAAGAGAAACCGAAAACCATGAATACGAAGAATGGTTGGACTCATTGCGGCGACCTGCAAGTCAGCGTTGTCCGATTTGAGATAGCATGCTCATAATGACAGGGCATACAACATATATAGGAGGAACAGTTTTTTGAGGTGATACAGATTGTAATAGTATGAGGCCGAACGGCTTGCAAGTTCGTATAACTCTTTTCGCAACAAAGGAGTACCGAACATGCAGCAACTCATCCGGCCTCAAATTGTTTTACGGAATTCAGCCACATTTACCCGTTTTCTGGAACCGCTGAACGCTGTTTTTTCACAAACAACTCCGCTGACCTCCCGTGGCAATCATCCCCTGACCCTGTATTTCGAGCATAACCATCACTCCGAGTCAGTCAATCTATCCCGAATCCAACTGGGATTCCGTCTGAAATCGAGAATGGCGCTGACCAGTACAGCATCTCCCATGATACTATAATACACGGCGAATGGGAATCGTTTGGAAAGTAGCCGATAATAGCCGAAAACCACGGGGTGAATACCAGCATAAAAGGTTAGTGAATCAATATCGGCATAGAGGGAATCGAGAAAAAAGGCTCCGAGGCCAAGTGATTGCGATTCGTAAAAAAGGAATCCCTCTTCCAAATCACTTTCGGCTGTGTTGAGAATCCGAATCATCACGAAACCTTCCGCCGAATTCTTTCTTTGGCTTCTTCCCAATCGGAAATAGTCACTTTCCCCGACGCAAGGGCCGCTGCCCGATCTTTCAATACTGTTTCATGCCAGACGGGGGACTCCAGTGTATGTTCATTTCGGCTCAAATCCTCCCATATGGCTTCCAGTAAATCCAGTTTCTCGGGAAGCGTCAACCGGGAGATGGGCCAATCGGATTTTTTCATGATAACTCCGTACCGGGTAAAGAAGTGTTCGCGAAGAATAACATAGCCATCCATTACTGAAAATACGATACCCGGCATCCCCTGTCAAGACAATCCCCAGTGCTTCATACAAACCCCCTCTCCGGTGCGGAAGAAGGGGTTTGTATGAAGGACCGCCGGGAATGCGCCGTTACGGTGCGGTTGCCTCCGCTTTCGTATACTTCTCCAGCAGCGCCGGGACTTTGTCCGGGGTCATCTTGCCATAGGTATCCCCGCCGATCATGATGACCGGGGCGAGTCCGCAGGTGCCGAAACAGCGGCTGGCCTCCAGGGAGAAGAGGCCGTCCCGGGTGGTTTCTCCGAAGTCGATGCCCAGTTCCTGTTTGAGACGGGCCGCCACGCGTTCGGCGCCCTTCACATAGCAGGCGGTGCCGAGACAGACCTGAATGGTGTACTTCCCCTTCGGCTGAAGGCGGAAGAAATGGTAGAAGGTCGCCACCCCGGATACCACGGAGGTTGGAACCTGAAGGAGCTGGGCGACCGCGTCCATCTGTTTCCGCGCGAGATAGCCGTAATGCGCCTGCACCTTGTGCAGGACGGAGATGAGCTGGCTTTCCGGATGGGGCTCCTGGAGGTATCGTTCAATGAGTTCCACCACGGATGGCGGCAGCGAAGCCCGAGCGTCCGCGAACACCGCATCGCGATTGTCCGTTTCCGATATCATTAGATCCCCCTCGGAAGTGTGGGCTGATAGTGGGTGTGGAGGAGACGGTGCGCCTTTTCGCTCCCCGGTTTTTCCAGGAATTCCCGGTAGAGTTCCTGGATAACCGGATTCTTGTGGGACTGGCGCACCATTTTTGCGCTGTCGATGGAGTAGAGCGCATTGGCGCGCATCCGGAGAATCTCCGGGTCGAGTATCTTGTACCCCGGAGGCGGATAGGGCTGCCCGCCGCCGCCGATGCATCCCCCGGGACAGGCCATGAGTTCGACGATATGGAATTGCTTCTCCCCGCGCGCCACCTTGTCGAGAAGGATCTTGGAATTACCCATGCCGTTCGCCACACCCACGTTCAACGTGCGGCCATCGATAACGACCGTGGCCTCCCGCAGCCCCTCCACCGCGCGAACCTCGGTGAAATCCAGCCGCTCGGCGGGTTTCCCGGTCAGGAGTTCTGAGGCGGTGCGCAGGCTGGCCTCCATGACTCCGCCGGTGGTGCCGAAAATGTCCCCCGCGCCGGTGGCGGTGCCCAGGGGAGAATCGAAAACCCCATCGGGCAGATCGGCGAACCGTATGCCGTAGCTCTTGATCATCCAGATGAGTTCGCGGGTGGTGAGCACGGCGTCGGTATAGGGTATTTTCTTCGTGAGGAAGTGCTCAGGGCGCAGCGCTTCGTATTTTTTCGCCACGCAGGGCATGACCGAGACCACATAGATGCTCTTGGGATCGCGCCCGGTTTTCTCGGCGTAATAGGTCTTCAGGAGCACCGAGATCATGCTCATGGGCGAACGGCAGGTGGAGGCGAAGGGGATCAGTTCCGGAAAGAACTTTTCGAGGAAGTTTATCCACCCGGAGGAGCAACTGGTGAGAATGGGGAGCGGGCCGCCCGCTTCCAGGCGTCGCAGGAACTCGGTCGCTTCCTCCATGATGGTGAGGTCCGCGCCCAGATCGGTATCGAAAACGGCGTCGAATCCCAAAGACCGCAGCGCGGTGATCATCTTTCCGGTGGCAGGGGTGCCGGGCGGTATGCCGAATCCCTCGCCGATGGCGGCGCGTATGGAGGGCGCGGTTTGCACCACGACATGTTTGTTGGGATCCGCCAGCGCTCCCCAGACCGCATCGGTGCTGTTCTTCTCCAGAAAGGCCGCTGTGGGGCAGACATTGATGCACTGGCCGCACTGGATGCAGACCGAATCGTCCATGTTGGCGCCATAGGCCGGGGTGACAATGGTGGTGAAGCCGCGATACTGCTGGCTCAGGTTGTGGACTCCCTGGACTTCGCCGCAGACCCGGTAACATCGTCCGCAGAGAATGCATTTTTCGGAATCCCGCACCACGGAACGGCCGGAATTTTCCAGGGGGAACCGTTTGCGCGCCCCCTCGAAGAGCCGTTCGCGTACTCCCATGGAGTAGGCCAGGTTCTGCAGCTCGCACCGGCTGTCGCGCTCGCAGGTCTGGCAGTCCCAGTGGTGGTTGTCCACGAGGAGTTCCACGATGTCCCGTCGCGCCTGGCGGATGACCGGGCTGTTGGTGCGCACCACCATGCCCTCCGCCGCCGCCACGCTGCACGAGGCGGGATAATGGTCCATGCCCTGTACCTCCACGATGCAGACCCGGCAGGCGCCCAGCAGGCTCAGGTCCGGGTGATAGCAGAGGCGGGGGATGTGAATGTCGATGGTTTCCGCCGCATCCATGATCGAAGTTCCCGCCGGGACTGTCACCTCGCGCTCGTCAATCTGGAGTGTCACCGTTTTTGTTGCCGTCGTTTCAGCCATGGCTCACCTGTATGTGATCTTCGGTTTACTATCGGGTTCGATTCAATCCGGAAGGAATACCAAGAGATTGTTTGAACGCCTGTTCTGGCGATGTGCGTGATGGAAATGATAAACCACTGATGGAGCAGACTGCTTTTCATCATCCCAATCATTCCAGTCGCCGGTTCAGTTGTTTTCCCCCTTTGCCCCTCTGTCCCTTTGCCCCTGTCTCCCCTTTCCTCACTCCCGTTTCACCGCGCCGAACCGGCAGACCTCGAAACAGTTCCCGCACTTGGTACACCGGCTTTGATCGATGGTGTGCGGCGCGCGACGGGTTCCCTCGATGCTTTGCACCGGGCAGAGCCGCGCGCACTGGGTGCATCCCACGCATTTCTCCGGATCGATCGTGTAATGGATGAGCGCCGGGCATTTTTTCGCCGGGCAGCGCTTCTCGACTGCATGCGCGATGTATTCGTCGCGGAACTGACGGAGGGTGCTCAGGACCGGATTGGGCGCGGCCCTTCCCAGACCGCAGAGCGAGGTCCGTCGCAGGAGATCGCCCAGCCGTTCCAGCTTGTCCAGGTCCCCGGGGACTCCTTTGCCGGTGGTGATCCGCTCCAGGATTTCGAGCATGCGGGTGGTGCCTTCCCGGCAGGGGGTGCATTTGCCGCAGGACTCGTCCTGGGAGAAGGTCATGAAAAATTTGGCCACATCCACCATGCAGTCATCCTCGTCGAGGACGATCATCCCGCCGCTGCCCATGATGGAACCAGCCTTGGTGAGACTCTCGAAATCCACCACGGTGTCCATCCACTGCTCGGGGATGCATCCGCCCGCGGGTCCGCCGGTCTGGATGGCCTTGAGCCGTTTGCCCCCGGGTACGCCGCCGCCGATGTCGAAGACCACCTCGCGGAGAGTGGTTCCCATGGGAACCTCCACCAGTCCGGTGTGACGAATTTTCCCGGAGAGGGCGAACACCTTGGTCCCGCCGCTCTTCTCCGTTCCGATGGAAGCGAACCATTCGCCGCCATAGAGGAGAACCGCCGGGATATTGGCGAATGTCTCCACGTTGTTGATGACCGTGGGCTTGCCCCAGAGACCGCGCTCGGTGGGGTAGGGGGGACGGACCC
>CAYRTQ010000170.1:8684-10070 GCA_964426865.1 uncultured bacterium | reverse complement strand
GGTATAATCCCCCGCGGCGGGATTCCCGGTGAGATCATGGCTGAACGCGAGGGATATTCCCGACATCGGCTGACGCTTCCCCGCCGAATAGAGGGAGATGTTGTCCACCGAGAGCTGACCGCTGCTTTCCAGCGATTTCAGGCTGCGGTCGATGCGGAGGGAAAGTTTCTGGGAGATGCCCTCCAGCACGGTGCGGGAATTGTTCTTCTCGTTGATCAGGGTCACCGCGCCATCGCTGATGCGGAACGAGCGCAGGGTCACCGGCACCGGGAGCTGCGGCCCGGCGGACGGCTTCTTCGCCTCCGGCTGTTTCTTCGAGGGCGGGAGATTGGTGCTGCCGTCCGCCCGCGTGATCATGTTCACCACGGGGCGTTCCACGCTCAGGGAACCGATATCCACCTGCCCCCGCAAGAGCGGCATGAGTCCGAGGCGCGCCCGTACAGCCTCCACCGTGGCGAGCGCCGGTTCTCCCGGACGGGCCGGGCCGATGGCGATACCGGTGATTTTCACCGCCGGGAAGCTCCGGAAGGAGACTCCCACATCGCCGATCCGCACCGGCATCATCAGCGCGGAGGCGGCGCTCCGCTCGACCATGCTCCGCACCTTCTCTCCGGGGAAAAAGATCACCGCCAGCAGCATGGCGACGAGAATGAGACCGAGAACGGACGCGGTCGCTCCGATTATGATTTTACCTCGACGGGTCATACAATAACCTCCCTTGAAATGATGCGGTCCGGGACGGTCGCGGAACGGGATTCCGGTTTCCGCCGGTTTGGATCGGAACCGGGTGAAAGACAAATATATTATAATTATAATACATATCTATTTCAAGCGTTTTTGCGCTCGACGGGGTCCGCGTCGACGATACGGGCGTGACCCGGCCTTTGGGGAATATCCTGGGATATGACGATGGGAGGGGGGAGAAGGTTCGAACCTTTCTGAAAACTTGGGAGGTTGGAAGCTTTTTCTCGGTAGGGGCTGCTTTCCCGGGGAAGGCTGTATCATTATTGGGAGATGGCTCTTGATTCGTGGAGAATTTGAAAAGCTTGTATGAACGCATATGCCCCGAAGGCGTGATTGACCCATAATAATAATGCATATATTACTATAATACCAAATGAGGGGGCGGTTGCAAGGGGATTTCCCAAAAGTACCAGGAGCGCCCATCTCCATCCCCATCCATCGCCCCGCGTCCGTATCGGCGGATGTCAAGCGCAAGGGGCGTAAAAAAAGGGAGCCAATCGGCTCCCTTCGCATACCGTTTCCCGTTCCTTCGGTCACACCATTCCGATGATTACGGCGAGGATGAACAGGATGAACGCCGCGCCCATGGCGATGGGGAAGCTCTTCTTGACCGGCTTGCCCTGGGAATAAATGCCGATGGCC
>CAYRTQ010000170.1:3711-8674 GCA_964426865.1 uncultured bacterium | reverse complement strand
CGGAATGGCCGCGAGCGGAGAATGAACCGGGAAAGAACTGTGGGAACAGCGGGCCGTTTACACCCGTCCGAGGGCGATGGCCAGCCCGAACAGGATCAGGGCGGCGACGATGGCGATGGGGAAGCTCTGTTTGACCGGCTTGCCCTGGGAATAGATGCCGATGGCCGCGGGGAGAGTGCTGCCGCCGAGGAGGCCGACCGCGAAAATGATCCCGAACGCGCTTCCATACAGGCTGGGATCGATCTTGGAGAAGGTGATTCCCACTACGGTCGGGAAGAGCGGGCCGAAGCAGACGCCGGTGATGAACACCAGCAGCGCCGCCAGGGATTTGGTCCGCGCCGCGATCATCAGTCCGATCACGATCAAAACTGCGAGCGCCAGAATGGCGAGCGCGAATACGCTGTTCCCGGAAGTTATGGTTACCGAGGCGATGAGACGGGCGATCATGAGTCCGATCCAGAAGGAGGAAAGCACGATGCTCGCCCCGCGCTCGTCAAAGCCCTGGTTGGTGGCGTACGTGGAAATCCAGCCGCCCATGGAGCTTTCCAGTCCGACATAACAGAAAAGCGCCAGGGCCGCAACGATGATGACCGGGTTGGCAAGAAGGCCGAACATGTTCGCGAGCGCCTGCCCGAAGCCCTGTCCACTCTGCGTGACCGGCGGATACTGGGCGATCACGGCGAACACCACCGGAGCGAGGAGCGCCAGGGTGACAATGATGCCGGTGGTCTTGTATCCGAGCTTGTGGAGGAGCACACCCGCGAGGAACGGGGTGATGAACGCTCCGATGCCGAAGAACACATTGCCGAAGTTGGAGGCCGCCGCGGGATTCCCCGGGAAGAGCACCATGGGGATGAGCGTGTTCCCCAAATTGAGGCACATGGCGCCCACGCCGAGGAGAATGCAGGAAAATATCGCCATGCCATAGGAACGGGCGCTGATGAGCAGGTACACCGCCAGCGCCCCGATCAGGAACCCGGCGATGGCCACCGGCTTGTATCCGAACGTGTCCACGATGGGACCGAACGCCAGCACCACGAAAATGCTCGTGAACATCAAAGCGGAGATCAGTTTCCCGAACTGGGCGTCGCTGATCCGCAACTGTTTCACCAGTTCGAGTTTCAACGCGCCGATAACCGAGAATGCGATGCCGAGACCGAACACGCTCAGCAACGCCACAGTCTGAATCATTTCGTCTCCTTTCCGGAATGTGCGCGACGCGCGGAACGCCCGGACAGGGCGCTCCGTCGTCGAGAGTTGTTTCCAACACGGTTCACTTTATGTGGGGGATCGCTTCGACAGTCTCGGCGACCGCGCTGGCCGAGCCTGTCTGAGCCGGCATAGAAAGCCAAAGCGGCCCGCATTTCCCTTTGCCCCTCTGCTCCTTTGCCCCTTTGCCCCTTCAGTTGATACCCAGAATCCTGCGGTTCATGGCATCGTCCGCGCCGGTCGCCGCGAAGTCGTCGAACGCCTTCTCCGTGGTGCGGATGATGTGGCTGGCGATGAATACCGCGCCTTCCGCCGCGCCGTCCTCCGGATGCTTGAGGCAGCATTCCCATTCCATCACCGCCCAGCCGGGGAAATCATACTGCGCCAGCTTGCTGAAAATGCCGTCGAAATCCACCTGCCCGTCGCCGAGGGAACGGAAGCGCCCCGGACGGTCGATCCAGGACTGGTACCCGCCATAGACTCCCGAGCGCCCGGTGGGATTGAACTCGGCGTCCTTGACATGGAACGCCTTGATGAAGGGGTGATAGATGTCGATGTAATCGAGATAGTCGAGCTGCTGGAGAACGAAATGGCTGGGATCGTAGAGGATGCAGGCGCGGGGGTGATCGCCGGTCGCCGCCCGGAACCGCTCGAAGGTAACGCCGTCATGCAGGTCCTCGCCCGGATGTATCTCGTAGCACACATCCACCCCGACCTCGTCGAACGCGTTCAGAATGGGGGTCCAGCGTTTCGCCAGTTCCGCGAACCCGGTTTCCACCAGCCCGGCGGGACGCTGCGGCCAGGGGTACATGGTGGGCCAGAGGAGCGCGCCGGAGAAGGTGGGATGCGCGTTCAGCCCCAGGTTGGCGCTGGCCTTGGCGCAGTACAGGAGCTGCTGCACCGCCCATTCGGTGCGGGCTTTCGGATTGCCGCGAACCGCTTCCGGCGCGAACCCGTCGAAGAGGGCGTCGTAGGCCGGGTGCACCGCCACGAGCTGTCCCTGGAGGTGGGACGCGAGTTCGGTGATCTCCAGTCCCTTTTCCCGCAGACGGCCCTTGATATCGTCGCAGTAGGTCTTGCTCTCGGCGGCCTGTTTCACGTCGATCAGGCGCGGGTCCCCCACGGGGATCTGGATGCCGACGAAGCCCAGGTCTGCCGCCCATTCGGCGATGGTGTCGAGACTGTTGAAGGGCGCGGCGTCTCCCATGAACTGCGCGAGGAAAATGGCGGGTCCCTTGATGGTGGTCATAACTGGCTGTTCTCCTTTCCGCCCGGACAAGGCCGGGGAATGGTCTTCTTCCAGATGTCGGGCTCGGGAAAAGCGTGTGATGGCCACGGGGAACCGCAAGGCATACCCCCGTGCGTTTCTGCACCGTGACCGCGCAGTCTCATCTTTTCCCTTTGCGCCTCCGTGCCTTTGCCCCTTCACTATTTCTTGAACGCATACCACTTCTGGTCGCTCTTCGAGGCTTCTACCACGCTCTCGATGAACGCCATGCCCCGGACGCCGTCATGGACATTGGGGAAATCGAGGAATTCCGGTTTCGGCTCACGGCCCTCCATGCGGGCGCGGATGGTCAGCCCGAAGGTGCGGTAGAGATTGGCGACCGCCTCGATGAATCCCTCGGGGTGACCGGCGGGCTGACGAGTGTTGTCCGCCGCCGCCTGGGAGAGATACCCGCCGCCGGTGCGGAAGAGCTGCATGGGCTGGTCCGCCCACTTCACGATCAGGGTGTTGGGCTGCTGCTGGTCCCATTCGAGAGCGCCCTTCTCGCCATAGACGCGGATGTGGAGAGCGTTTTCCTCGCCGATGCTGACCTGGCTGGCATAGAGGATGCCGCGTGCGCCGTTGTCGAAACGGAGCAGTACGTTCCCGTCGTCATCGAGGAGACGCCCCGGAACGAAGGTGGTGAGATCGGCGCAGAGTTCGGTGATTGTGAGACCGGTGATGTATTCCGCGAGGTTTTCGGCGTGCGTGCCGATATCGCCGATGCATCCCGCCGCGCCGGACCGTTTGGGATCGGTGCGCCAGGAGGCCTGCATGTTGCCGGTCGCCTCCACGCAGGTGGCCAGCCAGCCCTGCGGATATTCCGCCACGATTCTGCGGATCGGGCCCAGCGCCCCGGTTTTCACCAGGTTGCGGGCTTCCTTGACCATCGGGTATCCGGTGTAGTTGTGGTTCAATCCGAAAACCAGCCCGGTTTTCTCCACGACCGCTTCGAGTTCCTTCGCTTCCGCGAGGCTGAATGTCATGGGCTTTTCGCAGTACACGTGAAATCCCGCTTCGAGACAGGCCTTGGCGATCGGGAAATGGGTGTGGTTCGGGGTGACGATGGTGACGAAATCCATCCGCTCGCCCTCGGGAAGCTTCGATTCCTTCCCGATCATTTCCCGGTAGTCGCCATAGCAGCGCGCGGGATCGAGATAGAGGGTCGGGCCGAATGCCTTCCCTTTCACCGGATCGACGTCGAACGCGCCGCAGACCAGTTCGATTCCGCCATCGAGCGCCGCCGCACGGCGATGCACCGCGCCGATAAACGCGCCCTGTCCGCCGCCCACCATGCCCATACGAAGTTTGCGACTCATGCTTTCCGCTCCTTTCCGCTTTCTTGGAAGTCAAATCCCGTGCATTGCTGCATATGGAAACAAATCGCGTCGGTAGCCGGACTGTCTGTTATGAATTCATCCCTGCCGATTTTCAAATCGCGGTCAGCCTTTATCAACCACAACCGGGTGGTTTCCGTTTGGTCGTTCATACGGTTACCCCCTCTTTCAGGGCATAGTAGGTTACCTTCCCGGTATCCCGCTTGTCCCGCTCGAAATCTTCCACGCTCTTGATAAGGATGTCGGCGTCAATCCGACGCTCCGTAAGCTTTCGGTTTATACTCAGCCAGATGGCTGTTTTTTGCTCTCTGTCCGGATGCCCCCCGCAGACCACGATAAAGTCCCAGTCGCTTTCCGGACGGGCATTGCCGCGGGCGCGGCTCCCGAAGAGTATTATTTTGAGGAGTTCGATTCCGCGGGATTCAAATTCCTCGCGGAGAACCCGGATAATAACGTCCTGCGTTTCACGGTCATTCATGGATTATTCCGCGCTTTCCTCGTGAGGAGAAGGGCACTCCGTCGGCTTGCTCTTGCCCAGCTTTTCATCGATGCTCCGAAGGCTGCGGGAGATTTCCGAGAGGCGTTTTACAACCGTGACCACAAAATAGATCACGCCTCCCCATAAGGCGACAAAGAACAGCAATCCCATCAGCGCGGAAATATCCGGTCCAATCCCGATCATGGTGTATCCCCCCATTCACTGTTCAGCGGTATCACCGCCGGAATGAATCAGAACTGGAATATATGCGGAAAGCATGGAAGAACGGTAGTCAATTCTGCGGATAACCTCTTCTGTTTTCCGCATTTGAGCGGCAATCGGGCATACTCCCGAACCTTCGGAAGGAAGGATGGGCAGGGAGAAGTCACGGGCGCTTTTTGCCCTCACTTCCACGCGAAAAGATGCGCGAGCGAGAGGGTGGCCGCAGGCCGGGTGAGGGCATCGGCGCGTTCATTCAAACCAGATCGATTTTACCCAATTCTCTCCTCTGCGTCCTGTCACCCCGGCGGCCGCTTTTCCTCACAGATGCCACGGGCTCCGCATGGCCCGGTCGATCATGCGGTCCGCCTCGGGATCGTCGACAAAGCGTTCCGTGGCGGGATTCCATTTTACCTTGTGCCCGAGCTGCATGGCGATGTTGCCGAGGTGGGC
>CAYRTQ010000170.1:3055-3701 GCA_964426865.1 uncultured bacterium | reverse complement strand
GGCCACCGAGACGGCGCGCTGGGCGGACTCGATGGGCGCGATGGTTTCCCTGCGCGAGCGGACGCTCTCGATGAAATTCCCCCAGTGATTGTTGGAGGCGACCAGGCGCTTTTCGTTCGAACCGATCATGGAGGTGATGACCGATTCCGGCTCGGAGAGGATTTCACCGCCGCGGGCCACCCAGAGCCAGCCCTTGTCCCCGATGAACTTGACCCCGTTCCGGATGGGCTTGCCGTCCACCTCCGCCGTATCGTTCAAAACCACCATCCGGAATCCCTCGGCGTATGTGCACACGAAGCGGTAGCTGATGGAGGCGTTCCAGAGATTGTCGCGGGGGAACACGCCCTCTCCTTCCACCTCGACAGGGCCGGTGTGCTCGGTTCCCATGCCCCAGTTGGCGATATCCACATGGTGGGCGGCCCAGTCGGTGAGCTGCCCGCCGGAGTAGTCGAGTATCCAGCGGAAGTTCCAGTGGCAGCGGCGCTCCGTATAGGGCGCCCAGGGCGCGGGCCCCAGCCAGAAATCATAATCGAAGCCCTCCGGAACCGGCTGTTCCGGGGCGGATTCGGTCAGGGGGCTGCCGGTCGGGAGTCCGACATAGATGGTGTGCACCTTCCCGATACGGCCGTTGCGCACCAGCTCGCAG
>CAYRTQ010000170.1:0-3045 GCA_964426865.1 uncultured bacterium | reverse complement strand
GGAAGTTCTTCTCCGAGCGCTGCCAGCTCCCGGTCTGCCAGATGACCTTGTTGCGCCGCACCGCTTCGCACATGGCGCGTCCCTGGCCGATGGTGAGCGCCAGCGGTTTTTCGGCGTAGATGTCCTTCCCGGCGTTGGCCGCGGTGATGGTGGGAATGGCGTGCCAGTGGTCGGGAACCGCGATGGAGATGAAATCGATGTCCTCACGGGCGATCAGTGCGCGGAAATCGTGGATGAGATCGCACCCGACATATCTGCCGGTGGATGCCTTTTTGGCATAGGCGTCCACCACGGTTTTCCTGCCTTCCCGGGCGCGCGTGTCATCGAGATCGCAGATGGCGAGCACCTGGACGTCGTCGCGCTTCAGGAACTCCTTCATGTTGGTTGTGCCCATGTTTCCGACTCCGATCTGGCCCATGGTCAGACGGTTGGAGGGGGCGTTACGGCCAAATACGCTCGCGGGCACGATCATCGGCGCGCCGATGGCGGCAGCGGCCAAGCTCTTGACAAAGGTGCGGCGTTTTATCTTGACATTCATGGATATCTCCCGGTCTGGAAAGAAGTTCACCACAGAGGACACGGAGAACACGGAGTAACGCGGGAAACCGTCATTTCTTCAGCACCGCCGGTTTGACCGGGATGACCCGGAGCGCTTCCGTGGCCGCTTTCCGGATCGCGGGAGCGCCCGTGGTTTTCACCCGGGTCAGGATGAGCCCCGCTTTCGGGCCGCCGATCCTGCCCAGCGCGGCAATCGCGGCGGCGGCGGGTTCCTCGTCCGCGGCGGCGGCGTATTTCTCCAGCGCGGTCACCGCCAGCAGGTCGCGTCGCGCCCCGAGCGTGTTGATGAGTCCGATCAGCGGCTTTCCCCCGGCTTTGGACAGCACGTCACGGATGGCCTTGCCCGCCTCGGGCGCGGTGTTCCGTTCCAGGGCATAGCGGGCCATGTCCGAGTATTTATCGTCGGTCAGCAGCGCCGCCAGCGCGGGCACGGACTCCTTCGTCCCCATCAGCCACAGTTGGCGGCAGACGAAATCTTTGCACTCGTATGTGGCGTCGGTCATCCCGAGGATGGCCGCGAACTGGCGTTCCAGAGCCAGACGACGCTCCGGGGGGGATGTCCGCGCCATATCCCGCACCACGGTGAGCGGTTCACGGCTGTCTCCGAACTTGTAGCTCAGGATTTTCCGCACCTCCGGGTCGAGTTCCAAAGCCTGCGCCGTGTTCGACGCCATCGCTCCGGCCACGGCCAGCGCGGCTCCCGGGATGCCCGTTTTCCGTTCGCTCATGCTTCTCCCCCTTTCCGGGATGTATCTGCTGCTTTGACAAGTCGATAGAGTTGTGTGACACTCGGCAACCCGCGGCCCCCATCCGGCCTGAGGCCACCTTCCGGTTGTAAACGGCGGGGAAGGAAA
The DNA here is from genome assembly GCA_964426865.1 of uncultured bacterium. Lineage (GTDB taxonomy): Bacteria > Latescibacterota > Latescibacteria > Latescibacterales > Latescibacteraceae > JAWLHT01. Next base: position 1,633 of record CAYRTQ010000170.1, on the reverse strand, counting down.
GGCAGCTCACTCCGGGCGGTTATGGCAAGGAAACTACTTTTTACCTGCCCCCGGTCACGGGGGAAGGTGGCACGAGCCAAAGCGAGGGCCGGAAGGGGGCTTCCGGCGCTGGGAACACACCATGCTCCGTACTCTGTCAACCGGAAGATGCGGGTTTAATCTTTGGTTAGCCGGCTTCGACAAGCTCAGCCAGCGGTAGGCGCTCAGCCAGCCTGCGGGCGCTGAGCCTGTCGAAGTGCAGTCCATCCGACACCATCCAGTTGGCAGACCACTACAGGGTTATCAATATTTCCGTACGCTCACCCGGTCTTTCGAGGGGAAATCCTCCGGGACCACGGCGGTGCGTTTCACCTTTCCGGTGACGGCCCATTCTGTTCCGCGCAGGAGTGTGGTGACGAACCCCACGCAACCGATGGAGGAGGCGTCGTGCCCCATCGCGGTATGGAACACCCGCCCCTTGCCGTAACGGATGGTCATGAGCATGGGTTCGTTTTCCCCGGCGCCGCCGGTGGAGGTGTCGGAATAGGCGGTAGCGAGCACAGTGAGATTCTCCGCCGGGCCGCGCAGACGGTCGTACAGTTCGTCTTTCGCATGGAGCCACTCGGCGGGAAGGCCTTTCATGATGGGATGATCCGGGCTGCGGGTGGTCACCGTGTACTCGTGCTGCCTGCCGTGGGAACCGCCCCGTCCGGGAGTGAAATCCCGCACGATTTTGCCCCCGCGCCAACGGATGTAGGGGCCCCATTTTTCGTTACGGTCTCCCCAGCCGCCGAGGGCGATCATCCTGTTGAACTCCCCCCATTCCGGGAACGCATTGTCCGCGGCATGCACAACCACCATTCCGCCGCCTTTGCGCATGTACCGTTCCAGCGCGTCCCGGGTCTTTTGCGGCCAGGAGTCGCCGTTGTAATTCATGACCACCACGTCATGGGACTCGAATGCGGGGCTGAATCCGCTCATGTCCGCGCCCTGTACGGGGGAGGTCGCCACTTCCACGGCAAACACCCCGGACTCCTCCAGGATGCGCCTGATCACCGGAGTGGTGGACTTCCAGTCATGGTTGTTCTGGCCGTCGACAATGAGCGCTTTCACCGGTGACTCGGCCCGGACCCCGGCGGGTCCCGCGAGGAGATACGCACCGGCCGCGCATGCGGTGAAAAGCAGTGTGGCAAGGAAAGGACGCCATCTCATGCCTGTTCTCCGGGAAAGAGGGGTGTGACTGAGCGAAGCCGTTTGGCGCGGGCAATTTACGACATTGCAATCAAAGATTATAATGTAATGGCCGGATACAAATGTCAATTGAAAAAACGGGGAAAAGAGCGACTGCCGGCGGAACGGTCGAGAAATGGCTGACGAGAGGGGGATCGATGGTCGAGTCGGTGCGGAATTGCGGGGGGAGAGAGGAGGGAGGGGTCGGAGAATCGCGCGGTATCGTTTCGGGTTCATCCGATGGAGATGGTTGTATGCCCTTAATGGTCCTGAATATAATGAATGGTGCTCATCCCGGTTTTTATTTTCAGGTTTTTCGAATGCCATTTTCAGGGTTTCCCCGATTGCGCGAATTCCCGCCGGGCATTATATAAAATGCCTATCGAGTTAGAACAGCAAGCATTGACAAGGGATGCAAGAATAT
>CAYRTQ010000169.1:6671-10109 GCA_964426865.1 uncultured bacterium | reverse complement strand
CCAAAAAATGGCCCTTTTCATTTTCAGATAAAAAGCGAGTAAGAATGGTTCCGCGGGATGAGTTTACGGCCCAGCGAGCCAACTGATTGTCTGAACCGGTGATGCGCATGATGCGAGTGATAAAAGCTGATGAAAGGAAATGCCGTTATCAGCTTTTCATCAGTTCAATCATGCGCATCACCGGTTCAGACAGGCTTCAAACTCTTTCTTACCCGTTTGAACGCTCATTCGTATTACAGCACTTTATTCCCTTATGAGATCATTTGATACTATTTCATCAGGAGCATTTTACCGGTTGCGATCCGGCTCCCGCAGACTACCCGGGTGAAGTAGATCCCGGAGGCAACCGTCTCACCGTTCGTATCCGTACCATCCCAGACCACGGAATGCGAGCCAGCGTTGACACGCTCGGATATCAGTTCGCGCACCCTGCGCCCTGTGATATCATACACGGACACACTTGCTTTTCCGGCGGAAGGCAAAGTGAAAGAGATTACCGTGGAAAGATTAAAGGGATTGGGGAAATTGGCAATGACCAGCGCGGCAGGCAACGCCCGGTCCTCCTCAACTCCAACGGAGAGAGAATAGTTTACTATTCCCTTCGTTGTACCGATCCACAGGGTGTTATCCCGGTCCACCGTTATCGTTTCGATGGCCTGCTCCAGGGTGAATTCATCCGCTTTGGGATAAAGACTCCAGTTAAACCCGTCGAACCGGACCAATCCGCTCCTGGTACTGAACCAGGTGCATCCCTTGGCATCCGTCTCGGCGGAGATGAGCCGCCCATATGCCGGAATTCTTTCCCCAGCTCCATATTCAGTGCTATTTTTACCATATTCCCCGAAAATGTAAGGAGGCGCAAAGCTCTTCCATGTCGCGCCGTCATAACGGTTGAGCATCAGTCCATTTGGGGAAATGAACCAAATTGAATCGTCGCTTCCCCGGTTCAGGAGATATGCCATATCTGGATTGGCATGACGGGTGAATTCCGTCCGGTCATAACTGAGGATCGCCCCCCGGCTGGGGCCGCCTACTCCCCAAAGACCGAACCAGATAATATTGTTCCTATCGACCGCAATGGCAAAGCAGCGATTCATTTCGAAATCATCCGGAAGAGTTGGGGTGTGCCATTGACCATCCCGATAAAATGCAATTCCCGCCTCGAAGGGATATCCGCTCCCGCTGTATGCCATCCAGACCACCCCGTCGCGATCGGTCGCCAGCGCATCGATATTCTTGTTTTTATACGTTGTCGTCCATCTCCCCTCGTAATAGCGCGATACCCCTCCCCCGTAGAAACCCCGCGAATCCGAGGAAAACCCATGGTGGCCGGCCCAGACCGCCCCGTCTCCTCCAATGGCCAGTGATACAATCGTCCCTTCCTCCAGACCACTTTCCGGCGGGAAGTTCGTCCATTGCCCCTGCGAATAGCATGATACCCCGCCTGCCGTTCCAAACCATTTCCGGCCCGCGCTGTCCAACGCGCTGGAATAGACTGCATTGCTCGCCGGACAATTCTGTGAAATACTGAATTTTTTCCAGTACCCATTCTCCAAGTGAGCAACACCCAGGGCAGAACCAGCCCACACCGATCCGTCATCAGCCAGGACGATCCGGCTGATGGTGCTGTCGGGAAGCCCGTCATTTTTCGAAAACTGGGTCCATTTCTGACCGTCAAGACAGCCGATGCCTTTGTTCGTTATCAACCATTTGACATCGTGCGAATCGATGACAAGGTCCTGGAAATACGTTCCCAGTGGAATACTGTTGTTGGAGTAACGAATAAGCCGGGAATATTGCGGCGCGTTCTCATCGAATGTATACAGCGCCCCTCCGTAAATCAACCATTTCAACCCCTGCGAATCCACATCGGCGGTTCTCAGCTCATGGGTTCCCAGCCCATCTTTACTCCCTCCATACATTTTCCAGAAGATACCGTCATAGGAACAAATCGTGCCCGTGGGGTAAATAATCCATTTAAGATTGTCTGAATCGACAAAAACCCGGCTGATACTGTTTCCTGGCGGTAGATTCTGATGGGAGTAGAGCTGCCATCCACGGTCGTCGCATAGTATGAGGCCATTTGCCATACCCAGCCAGACATTGCCGGAATCATCCGCTTTTATGGAACGAATTATTGTTATGTCGTACGGACCGATCTTTGTGTGGGACTCCCAGATTCCGTCGTGGTACACATACAAACCGCCCCCCTCGGCCCCGATCCATATCCTTCCCGTCTGGTCTGCGGCGATAGTGCTTGCTCCGAGCGAGGTTATCCTTGTCCATTCTCTGCCGTCGAAACGTGAAACACCGTTGCTGGTCGCAACCCAAAGAACACCATCGCGATCAAGCGTCAGATCGTTTATCACGTTGATAGCCGGACCGTTGTCCCCCTGCCGGTACCAGGTCCTGGTATCTCCTTCGAGGCGCAGGACTCCGTTTTGCGTGCTGCCGAACCATTTTACCCCAGACGAATCAATCGCTATGGACGTGAAACCGCCGTATTCGACGGGAACCGCCTTTCCATCCACAACTTTCTTAATGTGGTTGTAGGTGACCATCCATATCGTTCCCGACGGATCAATGGACAGATCGTTGATCTGACCCTTTTGATGTGTTCCTTCAACTGTTCTCCATTTCCCGTCCTCGAGAACGGAAAGACCGAGGTAAGTCCCCGCCCAGATCCGACCCCCGCTGTCCCTGACCAACGCATAAACCCCGTTATGGACCAAACCGCTGTCCTGAGTGGCGAATACACTCCCCTTCCTACCATCGAACCGGCTAATACCGCCGTTACGCCCAAAAAGGACTTCCCCTCCCGCAACCGGTAAGACCGCGCGAATTCCTGAGAGAAATTCCCATTTATTCGTCCAGTATCTCTCCCAGGCGGATCCATCATAACTCCAGACTCCCTGACCTTCGGTGGCGAACCAGAGCACTCCCGCCTTGTCTTCGGTTATGGAGGTAACATACAACGGAGTGAGACCGTCCTGACCGTTGTAAAATTTCCACTGACCATCCACCAGACAGGAAAGCCCTTTTACGTTCGGAATCCAGATACGCCCTTTGCTGTCCTTGAATATCCGATTGACTTGGTTGTCCGGGAAGCCCGTGGAGACGGTATGCCGGACAAATCTCCCACTGGTCTGGCTCCACTGCAGGACACCCACGTTTTTCACGGCTATCCAGACCGTATCACCATCCACCGCCATGTCGAGGATGTTGTTCACGTTCTGGTAGGTGCGCCACATATCGGAGAACGCGGGAACGGAGAGGAAAGTCATGATGATCGCAAGCGCCGCTGTCCGGAATACACGCATGATCGTATACCTTGTTAAAGGATTTTAATTACTGTTCATTTATGAAATATATTCGACAAATATTCCCTGTCAATTCCTTTATGTACTATTTTCAACTAATTGCACAACATAAAGATTT
>CAYRTQ010000169.1:5978-6661 GCA_964426865.1 uncultured bacterium | reverse complement strand
ATAAATTCCACAATTATGTTCATACGCACATTTTTGACGTTCCCGGGGAAAGCGGTTTCTCTTTTCATCACTTCCCTGTTTTTTCCTTGACAAGATGGTCCCGAATTCTTGATTATACAGGGGTCTGACTACCCAACACCTTTTTCCATCGGGAGGCGCGGTGAACCGTTCGAAGAAAAGACTTTCCGTTCCGTCAATCATACTTTCCCTGGCATTCCTGTCGGCTGGTTACGCCTGGTCGGCCACGGTGGACCCGCTGGAACTGGCGAAGAAGCTCTCCGCCGATGAGCAGAAATGCGTGGAGTGCCACATGAAACCGGGGATGGACTCCGGAAAGATTTATGACTGGGCGCGGAGCAAACACGCCGCCGCGGGGATCGGCTGCGGCAAATGCCACGAGAAGCTCCCGGACGCCAAGGATGGGCAGGCGCTGGGGCAGTACCGGGTGACCGTATCGCCGGACCGCTGCGGGATGTGCCACCGTAACCAGTCCGCGCAGTTCAAGAAGAGCAAGCACGCCCGTACCTGGGAAATCCAGACCGATTTCGTGCGGGACGCCTGGCTCAAGGGAATGAACAGCGAGATCGAGCGCGCCACCGGATGCGAGTCGTGCCACGGCTCCGATACCTCCTCCGGGAAACTCACGGTGGAGAACTGGCCCAATATGGGGGTGGGGAGGAAGA
>CAYRTQ010000169.1:0-5968 GCA_964426865.1 uncultured bacterium | reverse complement strand
GTTCTCGGTCACCGAGGCCCGCAAGCCGGAAACCTGCGGCCAGTGCCATCTGGGACCGGACCATCCCCAGGACGAGATATACTTCGAGTCCAAGCACGGCAAACGATATCTCGCGGAACACGCGGAATGGAATTTCACCGGGGACTGGAAACCCGGAGCGGATTTCTCCGCGCCCACCTGCGCGGTCTGCCATATGTCCGCCATGGGGAACGTGAAAGCCTCACACAATGTGAGCGAGCGTCTCAAATGGGAAGCCCAGGCCCCGCTGACCGTGCTGAACAAGGATATGGAGGCGGAAGCGGAGCGTCAGAAGATGACCGAGGTCTGCATGCAGTGCCATTCGCCGCGCTGGACCAAGAACTATCTCACGCGGTACGATCAGGCGGTCCAGCAGTACAACGATCTCTATTTCGCTCCGGTCAAGAGCCTCATGGACGATCTCTACGCCAAAAATCTCCTGACCAAATGGCCGGCGTTCGATGAGGAGATCGAGTGGGCCTACTACGAGTACTGGCACAATCAGGGGCGACGGGCGCGGATGGGATCGGCCATGATGGGACCGGATTTCTCCTGGTGGCACGGCTTCTACGATCTCAAAAAATCGTACAACACGCTGGTGAACCTGGCGGAGGAAACGCGCAAGAACGGCCACGGCTCCCCGGTGTACGTTCCCGGATCGGGCGGCGCGAATCTCACCAAAGACCAGGCGGACCCCATGCCCGGAGTCTGGGAGAAGGTGAAGAATCTGAAGAAGTGACCCGCTAACTGCGTGAATAAAACGGATAAGGGCGGATGAAAGGGCAGTTCCATTTCATCCTCCTTTTCGTTTTCAATCGAAGAGGAAAGAAAAGAGGATGGGAAGCAAAACGCTTCTCATCCTCTTTTCTTCATCGGCCATCCGCGGTTCTGAAATTCATCCCCGTATCATGGTCAGCAGCATCTTGAACCGTTGCACCGCATTCACCGCGTGGGGAACGTTCGCGGGCATGATCGCCAGGCTGCCCGCGGGAACGATGACCGGCTGTCCGCCGATGACCAGTTCCGCCTCGCCATCCAGGACATGGACGACGGCGTCGAACGGCGCGGAGTGCTCGCTCAGTTTCTGCCCGGCATCGAAGGAAAAGAGGGTTATGGTCCCGATGGATTTCTGGACGATGGTTTTGCTGACAATGGATCCCTCGGCATAGGTGATGTAGTCCGCGATATTGATGGCCGCGGCTTTCGGGGCTTCGTTTCCGTTGTTCATGGGGCCTCCCTGGGAAATGATGTCGTGGGCGTACAATCTGCGATATCATCCGAAATGTACACGCTTGCATCCGACTTATCAACGATAAAAAAAGAGGCTTGCAGCAATTGCAAACCTCTTTCCTCACTTCTCACGTTGCCGATGTTCCGTCGATCAGCCGCTTATCCCTTGACCAGAACCACCAGGTAGCGCATCTTCCAGAACTGCTCGGGATTGGTTACCTTGAGCACGCAACTGTCCTTGCCGGTCTGCTCCAACTTGTAGCTGGAGGTACTGGGCGCGGGCATGAGTTTCACATCCTTGGCGGCGCAGCCGACCGCGAATTCGCCGACCTTGCCGATGTGAATCCTGGTGAACGCCGCGGCGTCGAAATCACGGGAGACGCTCACGGTCTTGTGGAGGAAGCTTCCGGTCTCGGTGAGCACCTTCTTCGCCAGCAGTTCCTTCTTGGTTCCGATGACATAGTAGGCGGTGTTTTTGGTCTCGTCGAGCGCCTGATTGGTCTGTTCCAGTTCGCCGACCACCATGCGGAGATTCTGCTTGGTATAGCTGAGCGTGTCTTCCTTGCTCTTGATCACCACGTCCTTTTCACGGATGACCTGGTCTTTCTCTTCGAGAGAGGCGCGGAGTTCGGCCATGGACTTCTCGTTCTTCTCGATCTCTTTCTGGAGATTGGCGACCATGTCATCGAGGAGCTTGATCCGGAGATTGGATTTTTTCATCTTGCTCTGCAGATCGGCGACGTCTTTCCTGTCTTTCTTGAGCTGATCCTCGATTACAGAGATATCGTTGATCAGTTTGTTTTTCTTGTCGGCGTCGTTTTCGGACTGGGTGACCATTCCGGTGATGGTGACCTGCTTGCTGCGGACTTCCTGGAGCTTGGTTTCCACCATGTTCACCGTATCGGTGATTTCCGTGATGTAGCTGTTGAGCTTCTTCTGCTCTTCCTCACCCATGACGTTTTCCTGCTGGAGCTGGGTGATTTCAAGATTCTTTTTGGTGATCGTATGGTACATGTACCCTACAGTTCCCAAGAGCAGAACAACCAGTCCGGAAACCAGAATCGTTTTCATTTTTCCGCTCCCGCCCGCCGGAGGATTTTCCATCTCGGGAGGCATCGGAGAAGGCATTTCATTCATTGTGCTTCACCTTTTCGTGGTTACGGGGATACTTCAATTATCCCCTGATACGTTCTTACCCCGTGCAGGGAGTCCCGCCGGACCGGCCCGGGTTTCGCGGAAAGCGGCAGTGAGGAAACCGTATATCCGGGAACGCTCTGCGACCTACTAATATAGTGAAAAGAGAAAGCGGGTACATACATATTTTTGGCCCTTCGCAGGTGCGATGACCGGACATGGCCTGCATGTGCCGGTTGCACAGGCGCTTTCGTGGGGTAAGGACTGCCCTTGCCCCTTCCACTTTCTCTGTACTTTTCTGGTGCGCCCAGAAAAGCGCCAAAAGAGGGCGGTCCGGGAAAAGCCAAAGACTCCCCGGGTACGGCATGGCTTCCGGGGACCGCTGAACTCGCTGTCGCTCAAACAGCAGCGGTCCACTACCCCGGAATCCATACCGTACCCGGGGGGCTTTTCCAAGACAGGTGAAAACCGCATCAGTACCGGTTACCCACGGAAAACTGCGAAGGACCATATTTTTTCTCCCTGAACACTCGCGACGCGTTCGAACCCTCATTCCGCCCGCGGTCTGCAACTCTTTCCCCCCAAAACCGTATAAGGAAAGCGGCCCTTCGCGGTTTTCCATAATGACCGGTAATCACCTTGATGTGACGGTTGCAAAGGCGCTTTTGTGCTGTAAAGAATGTCCCGCGCTTTTGTCGGCTCCTTCCTGCCCGCCCATACACGGGGCTTCATCGACGGTTCGGGCAAAAACCGGGAAGGGCCATTTTTTTTATGAGCTTGATTCATCCCCCGGATTTTCCGTATTTTCAGTATCTATGGCGCGGAATGACCCCAGTCTTTTGAAACGGGGCTTTGTCCCGGTATTTCCACCGGCTTTTCCACGATAATTCCAATAACAACCCATATCCACCCGAAGGGGAGAACATGGCGGAACAGTATATTTATACCATGCTCGGTCTGAACAAGTACTATGGCCAGAAGCAGGTGCTCAAGGATATTTATCTCAGCTTCTACCCCGGCGCGAAAATCGGCATCGTGGGAGAGAACGGCGCCGGGAAGTCCACGGTGCTCCGCATCATGGCGGGGCAGGATCAGGAGTTCCAGGGCAAGGCGTTCCTCACCCGCGGTTTCCGCGCGGGCATTGTCCCGCAGGAGCCGGTGCTCGATCCCGCGCTTACGGTACGTCAGACCATCGAGCAGGCGTTCGCCGAAACGGTGGCCATGCTTGCGGAATACGAGGCGGTGACCGAAAAGCTGGGCGAACCGCTGGATGACGACGCGATGCAGGCGGCCATGGACCGTATGGGGGAACTTCAGGACAAGCTGGATGCCGCGGACGCCTGGAATCTGGACCAGATTCTGAATCAGGCGAGCGAGGCGCTCTGTCTCCCGGATGACGACCGGATCGTGAAAACGCTCAGCGGAGGCGAGAAACGCCGGGTGGCGTTGTGCCGCACCCTGCTGGAGCGTCCCGACCTCCTGCTGCTGGACGAGCCCACCAACCATCTGGATCCCGAGACGGTGGACTGGCTGGAAGCTCAGCTCCGGGAGTATCCCGGAACGGTGATCGTGGTGACCCACGACCGGTATTTCCTCGATAACATCACCAAGTGGATTCTGGAGCTGGAAGCCGGCATGGGCATTCCGTGGGAGGGAAGCTATTCCTCCTGGCTGGAGCAGAAACTGGCGAAAATGGCCGCCGCGGAAAAACGCGAGACTCCCCGTAAGCGCGCCCTGGAGCGGGAACTGGCCTGGATACGCATGAGCAACCAGGATCGTCACGAACTCTCCCGCACCCGTATCGCGGAATACGAAAAACTGGTGGCGAGAGAATCCTCGGGCGAGGATTTCGATGTCATCCAGATCGCCCCCGGCCCGGAACTGGGCAACCAGGTGATCGAGTTCAAAAACGTCTCCAAGAGTTTCGGAAGCAACCTTCTGGTGAAAGATCTGAACTTCACTTTGCCGCGCGGCGCGGTTGTCGGCGTGATCGGTCCCAACGGCGCCGGGAAGACCACCCTTTTCCGCATGATCACCGGGCAGGAGCAGCCGGACAGCGGCGAAATTATCACCGGGCCCTCGGTGAAACTGGCCTGCGCGGACCAGGAACGGGAAACGCTCTCCGGCAGCCATACCCTGGTGGAGGAAATCGGCGGCGGAGCGAGCGACATCCCCTTCGGCAAACGGACCATCCCGGTTCGTCAGTATGTCTCCCGTTTCGGGTTCAAGGGCTCCGACCAGCAAAAGAAAGTCTCCGAACTCTCCGGCGGCGAGCGCAACCGCTGCCAACTGGCCAAGGTTCTCAAGGTGGGAGGGAACGTCCTGCTCCTCGACGAGCCCACCAACGATCTGGATGTGAACACCCTGCGCCTCCTGGAAGAAGCCATTCAGGGATTCCAGGGCTGTGTTCTGGTCATCAGCCATGACCGCTTCTTCCTGGACCGGGTCTGCACTCACCAACTCGTTTTCGAAGGCGATGGCACCGTGCGCTTCTTCACCGGGAACTACCGGGAATACGAAACCTGGCGGATGAATGAAATGGGCGGCAAACTTTTTGAAAACCGTCGCAGCCGGTATCGGAAATTGGTGAAAAAATAAGGGGCAAAGGGACAAAGGGGCAAAGGGTTAAAGACAAACGCGGCGCCCGCGAACTGTGGGTAATTGCATGGCGCCGGAACGCGGCGTTCCGGGCGTTCCTTTTTCCCCTTCTCCCCCTCCGTTCCTTTGTCCCTTCCCTGTACGGGAATCTCCATGGAACTCATCATTTTCATCGGCATCCAGGGCGCGGGAAAAACGACCTTCTACAAGGAACGGTTCTTCACCACCCATCTCCGTGTCAACCTGGACATGCTCCGGACCAGACGTCGCGAGGGCGTCATTTTCCGGGCCTGTCTCGAGGCCGGGCAGCGCATGGTGATCGACAACACCAATCCCGCCGTCGAAGACCGCCAACGGTATATTCCGCTGGCCCGCGCGGCGGGATTCCGTGTCATCGGATACTCATTCCGTTCGGGAATCGGGGAATGCCTCGCCCGCAATGGTCAAAGGGAAGGAAAGGAACGCATTCCCGAGAAAGGGGTGCGCGCCACGCACGCCCGTCTCCAGCCGCCCGAGTTCGAGGAGGGGTTCGATGAGCTGTACTCGGTGTTCATAGACCCCGGAGGCGTGTTTCAGGTGCGGAAACGAAGACGGCCAATGCATGCCCGGGAAACCCCGCCTTCCTGATCCACCGGAAAATACGCCTGTCACCCGGCAGGGCGAACGGTTCCCGCCCGGCGCATTCACTTGACAAATATAATAAATAACATTATATATAAATAATCATAAAGAAACGCCGATCCCCTTTCCCATACAGGTGACGCATGATAAAATGGGCGATTCTCTTTCTCGCGGCGGCTCTCATCGCGGGCATCCTGACCTATGTCCTCTTCGGCATTTTCGTGTTCGTGCTGCGGGTGCTGATGTTCCTCTTCATAGCCCTGGCGATCTTCGTCTTTTTCAAGGCCAAGGGATGGTTGTAGCTGCCCGCTTCTTCGCGGATTTCCCGTTCCACCATTGGGAACGCCCGGAGGGAATCCGTTTCCTT
>CAYRTQ010000168.1:0-10124 GCA_964426865.1 uncultured bacterium | reverse complement strand
GGTAGGGGTGCGGGCCGCCGATGAAAAAGAGCAGTATGGCCCAGACAAACCAGCCGCTCCAGAGCATGATGCCGAGCAGCAGGAGCAGGGGGACGCGGATACGTCGGAGCAGCTCATGCGCTTTCGGGGAGAACGCGAAAAGAACATGACCGCCGTCGAGCTGGCCGAACGGCATGAGATTCAACGCGGTAACGAACAGCCCGATCCACCCGGCGAACGCGATGGGGTTGAGCTGGATGTCCTGCAGGGGACCGATGGGGCCGATCACCAGCCACCCGAGGAACTTGAACAGGAGCGAATCCCCGAGAATGATCGCGCCGGGGTTGTCCTCCACGGCGACCACCTGGGACATGTGCAGGCCGACCACGCAGGCGATGAGCGAAACCACGAACCCGGCAATGGGTCCGGAAACGCCCACATCCACCAGCGCCCGGCGGTTGGGTATGGAGGATTTCATGCGGATGACCGCCCCGAAAGTCCCGATGGGCGGGAACGGCGCCGGAATGAAATAAGGAGGGGTGACCTCGATCCCCCACTTTCGCCCGGTGAAATAGTGGGCGAGTTCATGGATGCCGAGAATCCCCATGATGGTCAGCGAAAAGGGAAGTCCACTGGCGAATCCCCCCAGGCTCAGAAAGGGATTTTTTCCCGCCATCATCGCGCCGACCCCGGTCGTGGTGAGCAGGGTCAGAACGAAGAGGAGCAGGTGAACGTTGAACCGTCTCCGGGGAGCGGCGGGAGGAGTGACTTGCCCGGGTTCTTCCCGGTAGAATCCATCGGAAGGCCGAATAAGGATTTTACGATACAGCATATCACCTGCTGGAAATGGAGAGTTCAGAGAATTTGACATCGGGGAGGAAGGACGCGCCGACCGGCTGCACCTCGCGGCCCGATGCCGCGACCGACCGGAACGCCTCATAGACGTTCCCGGAAACCATGGTGTCCACGAGGCGGCCCTGAATCTCCCCCCCGCGGACGAGAAAACCGAGCATGACATTGAGCGCGAAATCTCCGGCCAGGAGATTGGACTGCCCGCCGCCGAGCACGCCGTGGACGATCACCCCTTCCCCGGTATCGCGGATCATGGAATCGAGATCCGATTCCCCGGTCCCCATCACCAGGTTGGAGGCCCCGATGGAGGGTGCGGTGAGCATGCCCCGGGCGGCGTTTCCGGTGCTCGTCCGCTCCGCCTGGGCCGCAGTATCCAAATCGAAGAGAAACGACCGGAAAACACCGTTCTCGAACAGCGGTGTGCGCTGCGAAGGCGTTCCCTCGTCATCGAAGGGACGGCTTCCCGGCGCTCCGGCGCGGAAAGGATCGTCGGTGAGCGTGACATTTCCGAGGACCGGTTCCCCCTCACGTCCGATGAGGGGACTGTCCCCCTTCACCAGACGGCGGCCGTTCACCCCGAGTTCCACCGACTCCAGAAGCGAGGGCAGTTCATGCGCCACGAAGATCACCGGGAGCTTTCCCGAAACCTTCGGCGCGGTGGTCTCCGCCTTGCGGGCCAGACCGGAAATCTTGCGCACGTATTCATCGGTGCGGACATCGAGGGCGCCGTAATGATCGCCCTCCCCGATCCAGAGGATCGAGTCGCCCTCCACCAGCACCGAGGTGATGGAGTGACGGAAATCGGTGCTGCGGTAGGAAGCGTCCATACCGGCGGTGTTGGCGATGCGAACCGTGGTGACCGTGGCGGCGATACCCACGTCGGTCAGGGCTTTCGGGCAGCATTCCCGGAGCGCCTCGATGGCGCGTTTGCCTTCGGCGATGGCCTCCGGAGGACCATAAGATTCGACTTTCGGATCGAACGTTGCCGCTTCCTCCGTTCCGGGAAAACCGGGGAACGCGAATCGCGCCTCCTTGCCGAACCGGGCGCTCGCCAGCGCGTTCTCCACCAGGGTGTCGAGACGGGGCTCGTCCGAGGTGGCGGCGAACCCGACCCGTCCCTCGTGAATCACCCGCAACCCGATGCCGAGCATGCGCTTCCGCTCGGCGGTCTTCAGCTTCCCGGCCTCGAAACTCACTTCCACCACGGTGCGCCCGGAGTGGAACACTTCCGCCGCCGCGCCGCGGGCGCGGGCCATTTCCAGTATTCGCTCCATCATGTCACCCCACCAGAACATTCTGAATGCAGATGTGCGGGGAACCGTCGGTTACCGGGAGCGGGGACTGATCGCCCTTGCCGCATCCCCCGAGGCCGCCGTAAAGGGTCAGGTCATTGCCGATCATGGACACCTGGTTGAGGGTGTCGAACACGTTCCCGGAGAGAATGACATCCCGCAAGGGCGTGGTGATCTTCCCGTTCTCGATACGGTACGCGTAGGCCGAACTGAAGGTGAACCGCTCCAGGTCGGTGTTCCCGCCGAGGAACCCGCAGGCGTAGATGCCGTTTCCCACCTTCTCCAGCATCTCCCCGAAAGCGGATTCGCCCCGGTCGATGAACGTGGTGGTCATGCGGACGATGGGACGAAAGGCGGCGGTGATGGCCCGGGCGTTCCCGGTGGGGAACTCGCCCATGCGCCCGGCGGTCTCGCGTGAATGGAGCCGCCCGGTGAGAACGCCGTTGCGCACCAGGTAGTTTCTCCGGCCCGGAACCCCTTCGTCGTCAAAGGGAGTGAAACCGTTTTCCCCCGGCAGGGAGCCGTCGTCCACGATATTGAGCATGTCCGAACCGAACCGCCGTCCGAGACGCATCATCTCGCGGGCCTGTGGGTTCTCGTACACGAAATCGGCCTCGCTGAGATGGCCGAGCGCTTCGTGAACGAACACCCCGGCAAGCTGCGGATTGAGGATGACCGGGTAAACCCCGCCTTCCACTTTCGGCGCCCGGATGAGATCGCGGGTGATCTTCAATATGTTCTCGACTTCATCGTCCCGGTCGAGCACGGTGTGAAAACCGCGCTGGTCCCCGAACGATTTCATGCCGCGCTGGACATTGTTCCCGTCACGGGCGACCGCGGCGAGATGCACTCCGGCATACACCTTTTCCTGCTCGATCATGGTTCCTTCGGAGGTGTGCAGCCAGACCGTCTTCTTCATGTCGCGGTAGATAGAGTTGGTGGTGACAATGCCGTTCTCCCCCGTCATCCGGTCGTTATACCGTTTCAGGAGATCGCGTTTCTCCTCCAGGGAAACCCTGGATGGATCGATGGGCGCCGCGTTCCGGACCGTGGCGATGATCGGCTTGACCCGGGCCAGCACGGTTTCGCTTTCCCCGGCGAGTTCCGCCATTTCCAGAGCGGCGCGGGCGCTTTCCCGCGCATCCTCCACACGGTTGAACGAGGCGAATCCCCAACCCCCGCGAACGCAGACCCGTACGCATCCCCCCAGAGTGAGCGTGGTCCCGATATTTTCCAGCACCGGCCCCATGTAGTTCAGCGAAGTGGTCTCGGAGCGCTCGACCCGTATTTCGGCATAATCGGCCGCAAGCCCGCCGATGGCTTCCCGCATGATCTGTTCCATCAGAACCCCGCCAGAGACAGAGTGAACCGCAGCGCGTTATTGGACAATTCGGTCATGGGCGTATACGACACATCCGCCATAAACATCCCGAGGGTCAGCCCCACCCCGGCGCTGAAATTCTCGAAATCGCTGTCCGAACGATACCCGGCGCGGACATAGAACCGGTCCACCGGTTCGACCTCCATTCCCAGGCGCACGCCCCGTGAGCCGTACCGCGGGGCGACATAGTCCGCGGTGAACGAGTAATCGCTCCCGAAGTTTGGGACAGTGCCCCGGTAGAAGATTCCGACGCTCCCATCGGTGGGGAGTTTGGTCCGCTCGCTCATGAGCTGGCCCATGTGACCGAGGTTGCGCACCGCGGCTCCGGCGGAAAGCCCCCGCACCGGAGTGCGCCAGGAGATTCCCGCGTCCACCGCGTACCCGTTGGCGTTCTCTTCCGCGATTTTCTCCATGAGCGTCTTGTAGGTCACCCCGATCGCCAGATCGCCGGTGATCTGACGGGCGTAGGCAAGCGCGAGGGAGGCGTATTTGATGCTGTAGACACCGGTGGGTGAACCTGTATCCGACCGGCCCTCGATATCCCCGGAGTCGTAGATCTGGGCCGACACCCCGAGATATCCGATACCGGTCTTTCCCGAAACGGAAGCGAATTCCTGGGTGATTCCCTCCCCGAACTGCAAGTGGGAGAACTGGGCGGTCCGCTCCGGACGGAATGCCAGGAGGGCGGGATTGAGCCACTGGGCCGAGGGTCCGGTCATGGCCGCGCCGGAACCGGCCATGGCCGCCGTGGCGGCGGAGGGCGCCACCCGCAGGAAGGGAAGCCCCGTTTTCGAGGATTCGGTGTACACCTGCTGGGCGGCTGCGACGCCCGTTCCCAGAACCAGAAACGCGCCCGCCGCGAGAATCGTCGAAAGTATTTTCACCGGTCACTCCCCATAGTTCATGACAAGAGAAAGAACATGCACCCGGTCGTTTTCAAGCACATCGGAGGCATAGGCGTAATCAAGCCCGATGGAGCCGGTCACCCTGATACCGAAACCGGCGGTCAGGGAGCCGTAATCCAGCCCGTCGGACGGCGTATAGTTGTACATGCCGCCCCGGAGGGTGAACATCCGGTTCACCGCGTAGGAAACGCCGAGGTCGTAGCCGGTGGGGTTGTCCTCAACCGATTCCGTCATGGCGGAAACGATCAGGCGGTCGCCGAGCGCCCGGTACGCCAGTCCGACCGTGTAATAGAGCGGGAGCTTGTCTTCCTTGTCCATGGACTGCCCGTCGGAACCGCTCAACTGGCCGCTCCAGCGGTCGGCGTTCCAGGTGAACCGGCTGTTCAGGTCACGCACCACGAACGCCGCGGTGAGATGCTCGACCGGACGGACGAGAACTCCGGCATCGAACCCGAACGCCTTGGCATCATCTCCCGCGAGATTCCAGAGGGACACCTTGGCGTTGATTCCCAGCGAAACCTTCTTCCCCGCGCTCTTGGCGAAGGTGACCGCGAAGGAATTACGGCTGTCCTTGAGGGTTCCGGTGCGGTTGCCGTTGAGATCGCGGCCCTGGATGTCGCTGGTTCCGGCCCCGATCCAGGAGAACGCGAAATCGGCGTCCGGACCGATACGGGTTCCGAACGCGGCATGGTTGAAATACCGGTCCATGGTCATGTACCGGGGAGAAACCGCAATCTGCGCCCCGTTCAGGCCGGTCAGACCGGCGGGATTGTAATAGGCGCTGAAGATATCGCCGTCCACCGCGTTATAGGCGTTGCCCATGCCCAACGCTCTGGCGCCGACTCCCATCCGGAGGAAATCCCCCGTCCAGGAACGGTACTCGCCGGAACGGGCGTTCGAAGGACACAACGTGAGGAACAGCAGGGCGAGAGCCGGAATATACCAGGTGCGAGCACGCTCAGTCGAGTACCACGATCTTGCCACGAGCAGTATCCCCTTTGTCCGTTTTGATGATGTAGAAGTAAACCCCGTTGGGACAGGTCGAGTTGTTCTCGTCACGGCCGTTCCATATCTCGTCGTATTCCCGGCCCCCGTCGCGGGATTCGCCGCGAACCAGATCACGCACCGGTTTCCCCTTGTAGTCGTATATGCGTACGGTCACCCGGGCGGCGTTGGTCAGGGCATAGTGAATCTTCGTGCGGGAGAAATCCGCGTCCCGCCGCAGGGGAGAGAAGGGGTTGGGATAGGCATAGGTTTCCTCGCCCCCGAGCGTGGCCGAGACCCCGATGTCCGTCTTGCCCTCGTCCAATGTGGGAACCCGGACGAGGCCCTTGACAATGGTCCATGTCCCGCCCCAGTCGGAAGTGCGGGCGACACCGTTGGCGCTGGTCACCCAGAGCGTGTCCTCCACCACGGTGACCCCGGCGATGCGCTCCCCGGGCTTCCAGGCCAGTTGGTCCGACTCGCGGATATCCATGATGCTCCAGTTTTCCCCCAGGTCATAGGACACCGCCAGACCGGAATCCGAGGCCGCGAACACCGTGGAATCGCCCACCGCCGGATCGCTCGCCCCCTTGTGCCCGAACGCGAAATTCCAGGCGTTGTATTTCGTGGATTTGTATGTCCAGGTCCTGCCGTTGTCGTCGCTATGGCAGATGCCGTAGCGTCCGGTGTTGCCGTACAGGTCGCTGCCCGCCCAGATATGGGTCTTCCCGCCAACCGCCTTGTGCTCCACGGAGTAGACGAAATTACCGGGTTTGGGGTTGTCGGCGCTGAGCGGTTCGCCCACCGGCCAGGAGAAGTTCGTCCAGGTTTTGCCCTTGTCGAAACTGGCGTTCAGCCCCTGGAAAGTTCCCACCCAGAGGGTGTCGCCATAGGCGTCCGCGCACTGGCCGTGGTGGTTCAGGTCCAAAAGGTTCAGGGGAGCGCTGGGAAGCAGTTCAGTCCAGGTCCTGCCCCCATCGGCGCTCTTCAGGAGGAAACCGGAAAGGGTCGAACACCAGATGACGCCCCGGTCGATCACGATATCCCAGGTGGCGGTGAGCATTCCCGGACGCTTGAATTCGGCGCGATCGGGAAAGAAGTCGGTCACCGGGACATGACGCCAGGACTCGCCCCGGTTCAGGGAAATGGAAAGGCCGTCGCCCTCCGGCACGGTCTGACCGTTATAATCCACATAATTCCCCCAGGATACTACCACCGTATCTCCGGAGGCGGCCAGGGCGAATATGGTCCCCTGCCCGAACCCGGAAACCTGACGGAAGGTCCGCCAGTCATACACGGTACCGTAATTGCTCACATGCTGGTTCACAGTCCCGGAGCCGCTCGCCCACATGTACCGGCCATCCCAGGCCAGATCGCTCAGATCGTTGGCGCCGAGTCCCACCCGGGCATCGGACAGAATTCCGAAAGCCCCCAGTTCATCGGCGCCGGCGGCGGAAACCGCCATCAACAAACCGAAAAGCCAGATCAACGGTTTAGGTACCTGCTTCAAAAACGCACTCTCCTCCCCTGGAAGTGTATGACACGGAATCGAAACCTTGGCGTATAGAGGGCTGGCGTCTTGCGGTGATTCGAGGGGTGACTTCCTTGCCGGCCGACCGGACCCACCCGGAGCAGAGCGCTCACGGCGAGCGGAGCTTCCCGTCGGCATGCGGACAGCGCGGCGGATACTCTTTTCACGGCGGGAAACGGAGAACTCCGTCTCCCGCGGTTTCCACAAGATCTGATATTTATCCCTTCGTCTTGATCACCAGACGGGTACCGGCCTTGACCTTCCGGTGGTCCCGGATCTTGTTCCAGACCATGATGTCTTTATAGCTCACCCCGTATTTGGAGGCGATTTCGTAGAGTGAGTCGTTCTTCTGCACCACGTAGGTGATGGTATCCCGGGAAGAACCGCTCCGTGAGGACTTTTTTACCGTCTTCCGGTCGTCCGAACTGCGTGAGGACTTCTTCGCGGTCTCGCGGTCGTCCGAGCTCTTTTCGGCGGAGGATTCCGTTCCCTTCGGCAGCAGAATGGTCTGCCCCGCCACGAGGGCGGAAGTATCGCCGAGATTGTTGATGGCCACCAGTGCATCCACGGTGGTGTTATACCGGTTGGCGAGGGACCACAGGGTGTCCTCGCGCTTCACCTTGTATTTCACCGTACCGCCGGTGATTCCTTCCGGCTGGTCCGACCGGTCCGTCTTGCGGGAAGCGGAGGATTTCGAACTCCGCTCCGTGGTGGAGGACGAAGTATTCTGACGCTCGGCGGAGGCCACTTCCACCTCCCGCCCGGGGATAACCAGCTTCTGGCCAGTTTTTAACCGGCTGGACTTCTTCAGACGGTTGGCTTTCATGAGATCGGCGACCGATACCCCGTATTTGCGGGCGACCTTGGCAACCGTATCCCCCTTGCGCACCTTGTAGGATGTGGAGGAGGCGGTGGCGCGTCGTTCCGTCTGGACGGAAACGGCGACCTGTTCCACGGGCAGCTTGGCGTATTCGGCGAGGAACTGCGCGCTCGTCCCTTTCGGGATGCGCAGTTGATAATCACCTTTACCGGCGGGGGTGTATTCGCGGACGAGTTCGGTGTTGAGCAGTTTCAGTTCCTCAACGGTCACGCCGGAGCACCTCGCCGCATCTTTCAGGTTGGTGCCGCCCCGCACCGGAGCGATATCGAATTCCAGGGGAGGTTCCTTCTCGATGTTCTCGAAACCGAAGATTTCCGGAGCCTTGGAAATGACAAGCGCGGCCATGAAGGTCGGAACGTAGTTGTCCGTTTCCTTGGGGAGATCCATTCGCCAGTAATCTTCGATCCCCCCGGACTTTATGGAACGGGAAACCCGGCCCGCTCCGCAGTTGTAAGCGGCGAGCACGAGATTCCAGTCGTCGTACATTTTGTATAGGTCTTTCAGGTGCTGGGCGGCGGCTTTGGTCGATTTCACCGGGTCGCGACGCTCGTCGAACCATTCGTTCCGTTCGAGGCCATACAGCTTGCCCGTGGCATAGAAGAACTGCCAGAGGCCGACGCACCGGGCCGGGGAAACCGCCAGGGGATTGAGGCCGCTCTCGATCATGCTGAGGCAGGCGAGATCGGACGGCAGGCCCTCGCTCGCGAACGTCTCCTGGATCATCGGGAAGTACCGGCCGCTCCGGCGGAGCCAGGTGGTCATGAACTTTCGGCCCTGATTCTGGAAGTAGTAGATGGAGTTGCGGACCTTGGCGTTGAAATCGATGGGAACATCACACTTGCGGGAAATCTTGTTGACGATGATTTTCAGTTCCTCATCCGACCACTGCCCGGACTTGAACTGTTCGACATCGGAAAGATCGGGAATCCAGGACTCGGGGTCTTCCTGGGAAATCTGATCCGACTCCATGAGAATCAAGCCGTATTCACGGGCTAGGGAGCCGCTCGCCGTGGCGAAGCGCGATACAAGGGCCTGGTCGGTGACCTCATCGACATTCACTTTCCCATACACCACAAAAGCACTGTCAATCAAGGTCTCGGCCAGACCGAAATCACCCTCACGGTGCGCGACGAGAATTTTTTCATAATATGCAAGAATTTGGGCAAGAAGAGCTTCCTCCTGCTCATATTTTTGAATACTAGGAGATGAATCCGCTTCGGCAGTCGGAGCGACAACCTCGATCTTTTCTTCGCTGGCCTCGATTTCGGCTTTTTCCATTACCGCCGGAGCCGAACATCCTGACGCCAGCCCAAGCAAGATAAGCAAGAAAACGCCCGGAACGATTTTTTTCAACGAACTCCCCTTTCCTTTCACGGTGTACCCATATTCTTCACAACCCAGAAAGATCCGCGGAACCCGAGGTTCTGCAAGACCTTCACCTGCTGCTCTGCCTCCTCTCTCGTTATATAATCTCCGACCCGCACCCGGTAAAACGGCGGTTCGAATTCCACATACACCGGATCGGTCACCTTGGCGCGAGCATCTCCGGCCCTTTGGTCCGCCGATTTGCGCTCCTCGAAAATCCCGATCTGCACCCGGTACACCTTTCCGCCCGAGGGGGCTTTCGCCGCAACGGGAGCGGAAACCACGGCGCTGTCGGCGGGAGGAACCGCCGCCACGGTCCCGGAAACCGTTTTCCGTTCCTCCGCGGCGGCCTTCTTCACAGGCTCCGCTTTCGCCGCGGCGACCGGTTTTACCGCGCTCGCGGCGGGCCGTAACGCAAATTCATCACCATACGCAAAAGGGTCCAGCCCCTTTGCGTCATGGTCCGCAGCCTGTTTCGAAACCGCTCCGGCTCCACATCCTGAAAGCCCGGTTATAGCGCAAAATAACAAAACCAAAGGAAAAACAAAACTTTTTTTCATTTCGCTTCGCTTTTTTTGTAAGATTCCAGTTTTGTGGCGATACTTCCGATGGTAACCTTGCTGGTCATCTTGACCGGCATCTTGTACTTGTCGTCGGTCACCCAGACGAGCAGCCGTCCCTTCTGACGGAAGATACCCTCCGACTTCAACTGGGGCTCGATTTGCAGACAGGTGAACGTCCCCGCCGGAACCTGCACCTTCTCCCGCTTGTTCACCAGCACCTTGAGCGGATACACCTTGCCGTCGGGCTCTGTCACGGTAAAAAGCCCCAGCGCACGAAAAAACCTCAGCGTCTCCTCGGGGGTAAAGCGCGCCAAGGCGGGGCACACAAAATCGGGATCTCCCCCGTGGTAACGGGTGGGGTCGGCATGCCGGTGAGACAGGTTGCACCGTCC
>CAYRTQ010000167.1:0-10161 GCA_964426865.1 uncultured bacterium | reverse complement strand
CCGCTGTTTCTGCTCCTATCGTTACCTATGCTGAACTAACTCGATAGGCATTTTCCTGAAAAAAAGATGGAAGAAAACGGACTTTTTTTTCAGCATTCTCCCGGATGTATCGATAACCTGTATGGATAGTCGAAGCTATCATACGGGAAAGGACCTTTCTCCGGTATTGAGAGAAATTTGGCATGGATTCTCGAAATCTGTCTCATCCGAGCGGGCAAGCGCAGGGGCCAGTCTCCGACCGGGGGAGAACGCCCGGTCCTGTCACGTCAGACGGGTGTTTTGCCGGAATATGAGGGAAAACCGTCCCGGAAACTCCAATTTCATTGCAAAATGGTAAAAAATGAATATATTGAAATAATAGAGTGTTCGCGCAACCCGGGAGGATAGCCGTGCATTACTGGAACTACACGTTTGGCCCGTGCATGGGAATGATGTACTTCGGGATGATCCTTTTTCTCCTCTTTCTGTTCGCCCTGGTAGTCCTGCTCATGCGGAAGCATTCCCCCTTCCCCGGAACGCCCCCTTCGGAGACTCCGCTCGGGATTCTCAAGCAGCGGTACGCCCGGGGTGAAATAACCCGTGAACAGTTCGAACAGATGCGCCGCGACATCGGAGAATAACCACCCCCACATCCCGTCGGCATCGCCCAGAACCCGGAGAACGTCATGACGCAATCCCACGGACGGCACGACCCGGCGACGACTGAGCATCACCATGCTCCGGAAGAAAAGCCGGAAAGCCGACATCCGGCGGATGAGGCCGGGATGTCCGGAAATCACCGGGGCCACGGAGCCGCGCCGATGGAGCCTCATGGTCATATGGACCATTCCGGTTCCGAAGCCCCCGCCCACCGGGATCATTCCGACCACATGATGGAGAATTTCCGGAAGAGGCTGCTGGTTTCTCTGGCGCTCACCGCGCCGGTGCTCGCGCTTTCGCCCATGTTCCTCCGGCTGTTCGGGATCGCCGGGGCGCTCTCCTTTCCCGGCGACCGGTTCGTGCTGTTCGCGTTCGCTTCCGCCATATACCTCTATGGCGGCGGACCGTTCCTCCGGGGGATGCGTGACGAGGTGGGACGGGCGCTGCCGGGGATGATGACCCTTGTCGGGCTCGCCATCACCGTGGCCTATGTCTACAGCAGCGCCGTGGTGTTCGGGTTTCCGGGCATGGACTTCTTCTGGGAACTCGCCACGCTCGTCGACATCATGCTGCTCGGGCACTGGCTGGAAATGCGTTCGGTCCGGAGCGCGTCCTCCGCGTTGCGGAAGCTGGCGGAACTGCTCCCGAAGGAAGCCCACCGGCTTCTGCCCGACGGCGCGACGGAGGAAGTTCCTCTCGACCGTCTTCAGCCGGGCGACCGGGTCCTGGTGCGTCCGGGTGAGAAGGTCCCGGCGGACGGCATGGTGACGGAAGGGGAATCGACGGTCGATGAGTCCATGATTACCGGAGAGTCGCGGCCCGTCTACAAACATTCCGGGGAAAAGGCGGTGGCCGGGGTGGTGAATGGCGAGGGTTCGCTGGTGGTGACCGTGGAACGGGTCGGGGCGGATTCCTTTCTCGCCCAGGTGGCCGAACTGGTACGGAAGGCTCAGGAGAGCAAATCCCGAACCCAGGCTTTGGCCGACCGCGCCGCGCTCGTTCTGACCTTTGCCGCGCTCACCGCCGGAGCGGCAACCCTCATTGTATGGGCGGGCATGCTCGGACGTCCATTCGCGTTCGCCATCGAGCGGACGGTGACCGTAATGGTGATCGCCTGCCCGCATGCGCTGGGACTGGCCATTCCCCTGGTGGTGGCGGTTTCCGCCGGAATCGCGGCGCAGAACGGGTTCATCATCCGCGACCGGAAAGTTTTTGAGCGGGCGCGGCAGGTGGGCGCGGTTGTTTTCGACAAGACCGGAACGCTCACCCAGGGGAAATTCGGCGTGACCGAAGTGGTCCCGCTCGCGGAGGGCTGGGACCGGGACCGTATCCTGCGGTTCGCCGCCGCGGTGGAGTCGCGATCCGAACACCCCATCGCCCGAGGAATCGCCGGGGCAGACGGGGAGTATCCGGCGGTGGAGGATTTCCGGGCGATCCCTGGAAAGGGCGCCCGGGCGAGTGTGGAAGGGAAAAAGGTTCTGGTGGTCAGCCCCGGATACATGGAGGAAAACCATATTCCGTTTCCCCGGGAACGGACCGGCTTCCTGGACGAGGAGGGGTGGACCGTGGTATTCGTGGTGGTGGACGGCGCGGCGGTGGGCGCGGTGGCGCTCGATGATCTCATCCGCCCGGAATCGCGGGAGGCGGTCGCCCGTCTGAAAGCAATGGGTGTCGCCTGCCTGATGCTCACCGGCGACAATCGTCACACCGCCGGAAGGGTTGCCCGCGAGGTGGGCATCGACGAGTATTTTGCCGAGGTGCTCCCCGGCGAGAAGGCGGACAAGATCCGGGATGTGCAGGCGCGGGGAATCGCGGCGGCCATGGCGGGCGACGGGGTGAACGACGCTCCCGCGCTGGCGCGGGCGGATGTGGGGATCGCGGTTGGGGCGGGAACCGATGTGGCCATGGAAACAGCCGGGATCATCCTGGTGCGTGACGATCCCCGGGATGTGGCGACGGTCATCGAGCTGTCGCGGATTACCTGGAGGAAGATGATCCAGAACCTGGCCTGGGCGACCGGGTACAACGTGATTGCCATTCCCCTTGCCGCGGGAGTCCTGGCCGGTGAGGGAATCGTTCTCAGCCCCGCGGCGGGAGCGGTCCTTATGTCGGTGAGCACGGTGATTGTCGCCCTCAACGCGCGGTGGCTTCGCCTCGGGAACGGGGAGCCTCGGAATCGGGAACGGAAAGAGAAACGGTAAGCGGTTTGCCGGTGTGAATATCCGGGTGGTTGGTTGCATCATATATCCGTCGGGAGAGCGGCCCCGGAAGAGCCGCCCGCCCATCGGCGCTTCAAGAAGGCTCCGGATGGAGCGAGAGGCAATTCCCTTTTTTATCATAAGGAGGTCCGGTATGTGGCACATGGGAAAAAAGCAGCATCATCACGGAAAGCGGAACACCATCCTCATCGCTTCGAGTGTGGCCCTGATTGTGGCTGGAAGCTGGATCGGAATGAAAATGAGGCATCATAACAAGTTCTCGGAAGAGGAAACATGCTGAACGGGGTGGGAGTAACTCCGTTCAGGGAATGACCGCGGTTCGTCGCCGTTTCGCCCGGTTCCCGCGCGGGGACCGGGCGGAGGCCGTAAACCGGGGGGAATTCGGCCCGGAAGAGTGCAGCATGCGCGCGTTCCCATCATCCGGTAACGCGTTCGCCTCAGCGGGATATTCGTTTCCGGTATTTCCCTTCGGCGGAATGATCCTTCCCGGTCGGCAAACCCATCGAATTCAGAGGAAAGCCATGAAAGAAGTCACCCTCCGTAAATTTCACCGGTACCTGGGAGTATCCATTGCGCTCCTGGTCATTTTCCAGGCCGGCACCGGGCTGCTTCTGAGCCTGAACGCGATTACCAGCCTGGATTTCTCCGAAAGGGCAATCGCTTTTCTCCATTTCGGCGACGGGATCATCGGCAACGTGTACCGGGTGGCGCTGGCCACAACCCTTCTTTTCATGGTCGCCACCGGAGCGTGGATCTACATGAAAATGGTCGCCCGTTCCCGGGGAGTGTCCCCGAGACGCGCCGAGGAGGCTCCATCGAAACGCGGAGCGTCCGGGGAACGGGTCGCTTCGCTCCGGTAACGTTCGGCAATCCATGTTGTTCAGGCATTTTCCCGGTTGTTTCCCCGAAGGCGGCATTCCGCTTACGGTGAGAACGACCGGGTTTTTTTGTGCGGACGGCGCCCCTTCGCTCCGGCGTCGCGCCCGTCGGAAGGACAATTTGGGAGAATCGCTTGCGTTCCAGATGGACGGCATGTAATTTAGGGCGAATCAACCAGATCATCCACCTGCAAGCGTGAGGGAATTCCGATGACACGATTCATTTTTCTGCTCGCCGGGGCGCTGACGCTCCTCACCGGAGGCCCGGCGTACAGCGCGGCGCCGAAGGTGACCTTCTCCTGTTCAACAACCCGCGATGCGGAATCCGGCTGGCACATCATCCAGCTTTCCGCCGAAAATCGCCTCGACCCCCGGAAGAACCTGACCGCAAAGATCACTCCCGAAGGGGGAGCCAACCTGTTCGCCTTCCGGGTGGGAGAACACGAGGTCATTCTCGGCCCGGAGAAGCTGAGTGAACTGACCAAAAAGTACCGCGGGACGCCCATCCTCTATCCCACGCCGAACCGTATAAAGGACGGTGTCTATACCTTTCTCGGGAAACAGTACGCCATGTCCTTCCCCGGGGAAATCCAGACACACAAGGGCCACGGCATTGTGCGGGACGACGCCTGGCAGTTCGATGAGCCGGAAGCCGGAGCGAAATCCGCCTCTCTCACCGTACGGTACGTGCTCGACCCGAAAAATCCCCGTTTCCCGGCGTATCCTTTCTCCAATGTGCTCACCGTGAAATACACCCTGATGGCCGACCGGATGCGGGTGAGCTACGAGGTGGAAAACCGCGACACTCAGCCCATGGGGTTCGGGTTCGCGCTCCATCCCTATTGGCGGATCATCGGGACGAAGGATGATATTTTCATCCGCGTCCCGCTGCCTTACCACATGGACGCCACCCAGATGATGCCCTCCGGGAAGCTCGACAAGGTGACCCCGGATTCCAAATGGAGCCTGCTCGACTTCAAGCAGCTTTCCACACTCCGTCTGGACGACGTGTATTTCGGGGCCAAACCGGGCAGCAAGGTGGACATCGAATACCGCTCCATCGGGCTGACCATTCATCAGCGGGCCACCGCCGATTTCACCCATGTGGTGGTGTTCACCCCGGATGCCGATCTTTTCTGCATCGAGAACCAGACCTGTTCCACCGACGCCCACAATCTCTACAGCCGGGGGCTGGTGAAGGAATCCCATCTCCAGGTGCTCAAGCCCGGCAAGAAGACCGGCGGACATGTGGATTACATCCCGGAGTGGAAGAAAAAGTGATGTTTGGGGGAGGGGTAGTGAGGTTCTTCGCGGCTTCCCGTGGGTAAAAGGGTCCTGTCCGGTTTTCGCCCGAACCACTGATGCAGCCGTATATGGCCGGTGGGGCTTTTCCCGGACCGCCCTCTTTTGGCGCTTTTCTGGGCGCACCAGAAAAGTACAGAGGAAGCGGGAGGGGTGCAGGCGTCTTTCTCAACGAAACAGTTTGTGCAGCAGTCAATTACGGTCGATGCCCTTGTCATGACGCATCTGCCCATTAAAAACCGCGAAGCGCCGGTATCGATTTCATCATCCATCTGTGAGGCACTCATGAAACGAAGGGAAGCGTGCGCAACCGGCCTGGGGGTCATCCTCGCCGCGATGCCGGGGTTCGGAGCGGAAACAGAGAACTGGGGGAAACGGGTCCTGACCCCGTTCTGGAAGACCTCCCGTATGGAGGGGGACAGCCTGTTTTTTATCCGGGAGCATGCGGGCGAGCCGCCGCGGGCCTCGCTCCTTTTCGCTCCGGAGCGGATGGAAACGGTGAAAAGCGCCACCGGGCTGGTGACCTACGAGGAGGGAAAGGACTACACCTGGACCCCCGGAAAGCGGGATATTTTCCTGACCGAAAGCTCGCGTATCCCGTTCAAGAATCGTGAGGAAATGTATCCGCCCAAGGGCGCGCCGCAATCCATCGAGGGATTCCGGGGCGGCGATTCCGCCCTCTTTTTCAGCGAGGGGCATGTGTTCCACGATCTTCAGGCGGTGGCGACCTATACGCACCGCGATCACTGGAAAGGCTATATTCCCCGGTTCGCCGGGAAAGACCTTCCGGAGACCCTGCGGAAGCTCAAATCCCGTCAGCCGGTGAATCTCGTTCTCTTCGGAGACAGCATCTCCCAGGGAGCCAACGCCTCGGAACTGACCGGCGCGCCGCCCTATCAGCCGATCTATGGCAAACTCCTCGCCTCGGCGCTGGAAACCCGGCGCCGGAGCGCCGTGCGGTTCGTGAACCATTCCCTCGGCGGGATGAACACGGATTGGGGGGTGCAGAACATCGGAAAAGTGGTCGCGGAAAAGCCGGATCTGGTCATTCTCGCCTGGGGCATGAACGATGCCTCCGGGAACATGGCTCCGGAGAAGTTCGGCGCGAATATCCGCGCCATGATGGACTCGGTCCGCAAAAGCAATCCCTCCGCCGAATTCATCCTGGTCGCCACCATGACCGGCAACCCGGAGTGGACGCATTCCTCGCCGGAACTGTATCCACTATATCGCGACACCCTCGCCGGTATCTGCGGAAACGGCGCGGTCCTGGCCGATCTCACCGCGGTGTGGACCGAACTCCTGAAATACAAGAAATTCGCGGACATCACCGGCAATGG
This sequence comes from uncultured bacterium, assembly GCA_964426865.1. Taxonomy (GTDB): domain Bacteria; phylum Latescibacterota; class Latescibacteria; order Latescibacterales; family Latescibacteraceae; genus JAWLHT01. The sequence continues at coordinate 3,783 of CAYRTQ010000167.1, read as the reverse complement.
GGTCAACCACCCCAACGATTTCGGCCACCGCGTCTATGCCATGACCCTCGCGGGGCTGCTCGTTCAAAAATGAATATCCCCACGAAGACGGGGAATAAAAAAGAGGCTCTCCGCAGTCTGGTATGGGTAAACGGTAACGCTGCGGTTTTCGCCTGTCCTGGAAAAGCCCCCCGGGTACGGTATGGATTCCGGGGCATCTTTGGCTTTTCCAGGACCGCCCTCTTTTGGCGCTTTTCAGGGCGCACAGAAGAGTACAGAGGAAGCGGGAAGGACAAGGGCATTCCTTACCCCACGAAAGCGCTTTTGTAACCGGCACATGCAGGTCATGTCCGGTCATGGCATCTACCCATAGAAACTGCGAAGCGCCAAAAAAAGTATCTGATCGCTGATCCGGGTGATTTTAACGCCTTGTCTGCTTTTACCCGTTCATTTGCGCGAATACTCTTTTCTCCTTTCCGCGTTTTCGCGGGAAACCATCTTCACAAGGTGCACAATTTCCATGAAAAGAATCCTGTTTGTATTTCTGGCCGGAATGTGGTTTTGCACGGCTTCCCCGGCGGACCCGGCTTCGGAGGCGTACCGCGCGGCGCTGACGGGCGGGAATGACGCCGCGGTCGCACGGGCGCGGAGCTTTCTCGCGCCTCCCAACTGTTACGACATCAACCTCTGGCGTGGGATCGAGTTCACCCGCATGGTCAATGGACGGGTCGGGCAGAGCCGGTTCCCGTTCACCTGGCAGGAGATGGATCATCTGAAACTCCGCATGCTGCGGGAACGTATCGGCCTTTCGGAGATGGAGCGCGCCTCCGCGAGCGAGCTGGAACTCATCCGTGCGATCGCCGACTGGGCGAATACCCGGTGGGGCCATTTGCAGCCACTGCCGTTCGCCGCCTGGGACGCCCACGAGATTCTGGACCGGGTGGACCGGGGCGAGGCTTTCTGGTGCACCTACAAAGCCGCGCTGTTCGTTCAGGCCTGCTGCGCCGCCGGGCTCAACGCCCGCATGCTCGATATCAACCGCCGCGATGCCGATGGCCACGATGTCGCGGAGGTGTACTCCAACCAGTTCCGCAAGTGGATGCTGGTCGACCCCTGGATGAACATGTACATGGAGCGGAACGGCGTTCCCCTGAGCGCGCTGGAAATCCACGACTCCATCAGCAGTCCGGAGGGCATCACGCTGGTGTTCGGCGAGCATGGCCGCGGCACCGAGTACTGGGACCAGCGCGCCGGGAAGGCCGCTTCCATCCCGCACGCCAACGCCCGCACCCCCATCGCCGAAGACCCCAGACAGGGACTCCTTCCGTATTACCATGATGTCCGTATCATTCTCCGCAATGATTTCACCACCCACCCGCAACTGCGGGAGGATTTGGAAATCGACGGATTCACCGTTCCGGCCAATATTACCGGGGGCGACTGGACCGCGCCGCTCCTGCACTACACCGACGATGCCACGCCGCCGGTCATGAGCATGCTCAATTCCGGCGATCCCGCCGATTTCAACCGTCCGTTGAACGAGGTGCGGGTGGATTTTCGCCAGCTTTCCCCGCCCGGCGATCCCGCGGTCATCGAGGCGCGGTTCGCCACCGACACCCCCTGTTTCGACCGATACCGTCTCCTCGTGGACGGCAAGGAAATCCCGGTCGAGGGCGACCGCTTCGTCTGGAACCTGCACGAGGGCGGAAACTCGCTGAAAATATCCACGGTGAATGCGCGCGGAAGGGAGGGATTTCCCTCCGACTTCGCCCTGACCTACACCCCTTCGCGGGCCGACCACTCCCGTCAGGTGGTTCCCACGCTGAACAACGGCGGTTTCGAGGTGGCTGACTCCAAAAATCCCGCGGTTCCCGTCGCTTGGGGAACCATCACCTCCAACCCCTTCGGATGCGGCGCGTTCGGCCTCGATACCAAGGTGAAACGTTCGGGAAAATCCTCTCTCCGCGCCGCGCCCGCCCATGATCCGAAAACCGGCGTCGAGTACTCGTTCATCGTCAGCAGCGCCTCCTTCCCGGTGAACGCCGCGCGCGATGTGATCTACTCCATCTGGCTGAGGGCGGACCATGACAACACCCCGGTGGACCTGGCGCTCCTCGACACCACCGAGAAACAGCAGGGTACCTGGTCGAAACGGGTGCTGGTGGATCGTCAATGGAAACGGTACGAACTGAAATGCCGTCTCCACAACGAACTGACCGATCTGTACGTGGGATTCAAGGTGTATTCGGGGACGGTATGGGCGGATGACGCCGAATACCGGGAAATTGGGAAGGTAACGAAGGGCAATTGAGAGTTGAAATGGTTCTCCGCAGTTTTTTGTGGGTAAATGGTTTTCGTGCGGTTTTCGCCTGTCCTGGAAAAGCCCCCCGGGTACGGTATGGATTCCGGGGCATCTTTGGCTTTTCCCGGACCGCCCTCTTTTGGCGCTTTTCAGGGCGCACAGAAAAGTACAGAGGAAGCGGGAAGGACAAGGGCATTCCTTACCCCACGAAAGCGCCTGTGCAACCGGTAAATACAGTTATTTCCCAGTCATGCGCGTCTACCCATGGAAAACTGCGAAGCGCCGTTAAAATGTACCGGTCTCCCCTCTGCCGGTTTCTTGGCGCGGGCAAGGATGAACGCGTATGCGTTCACGGGAGACGCTGCCTGTCTGAACCGGTGATGCGAATGATTGAACTGATGAACTGCTGAAAATACATTCCATCAGATTGTATCATTCGTATCACCGGTTCAGACAACCCTCCTTCAGTTTTCAGTCCTCATGCTTCTTTTCTCCGTCTTTCTCCGCGACCCTTTGTGTTTCAATCTTTCCTTACCGCTTCACGCAGGGTGAACACGGTTATTTCGGATGGGGCGCCGATGCGGAGAGGCGGGCCCCAGTAACCGGCGCCCCTGCTGACATAGACGGGGGTCGGACGGTTCGGATACAGGCCCGCCACGTAGGGCTGCTGCAGGGTGACAAAGTATATCCAGGGGAAGAACTGCCCGCCGTGGGTATGTCCGGAAATCGCGAAATCGAATCCCAGACCGTCGGAGTCGAGCACGCTCCGGGGCTGGTGGGCGAGGAGAATGCGGGCGTCGCAGGGCGGCGCTCCGGCCATCGCGGCGGATGGGCTGGAAGCGTGGCTGCGGAAGAAATGTCCGGCGCTGTAGTCGGTCACCCCGGCGAGCAGCAGACGTCCGCCGTTTCGCTCGATGACCCGGTGTTCGTTCATCAGGGGATCGAAGCCGAGATGCCGTACCTCCTCCAGCCAGGCGTCCACCCCGGAATAGTATTCATGGTTCCCGGTGATGAAGTATCGTCCGGAGGGCGCGGAAAGCCCCGCCAGAGGGGCGACCTCGCCGCTCAGGTCTCCGACCGGACCATCGGCCAGGTCCCCGGTGAAAACCACCATGTCCGGATGGAGGCTGTTCACCCGGCCGGTCAGCGCCCGGACGAACCCACGCCGTATGGTGGGACCGGCATGGAGATCGGTGATCTGCACGATACGGAATCCCCGGAGGCCCTCCGGCAGGTTCGGGACGGGGATGTCCACCCGGACCGTGCGGGGGATCCGGTGCGCCTCGAAGATGCCGTAGGCCATGAGAAGCGCGGCCAGACCGAGGATCCCCAGATTCACCGCGTTTACGGACAGACGGAAACGGTCGAGGAGGATTCCCGGAGCGCTCCGGACCGTTTCGGGAAGGCCCGGAAGGATGAGCGCGGCTTTCTTGACCAGAAAGAGAGTGATCGCTGCTCCGTCGCGAAGCGCCAGCAGGGTAAACATGAGACTCATGAACCCC
>CAYRTQ010000166.1:0-10269 GCA_964426865.1 uncultured bacterium | reverse complement strand
CGGCCCCGGGCCGGGCGCCGGCGATGCGGCGGACGGCAAGAGCGGCCAGGCGAAGATTCCCGCCGGGTGGGATGATGCGGACATCACGGTGACGCTCGATCTGCTCACCGATGAGACCGGAACTTGCTACCAGAAGCTCAAGGTCCTGAACGCCATATTCACAGGTGCAGACCCGGAACAGGATACCGAGCACAAGCAAACGGTCAAGCATTCGCCGAAGATCTACACGGTGGTGAATCAGCACATCAACGCCCGGGGCGTGAAACGGGTGTACTTCTCGGGATTGGCATCGAGCGAGACGGATGAAGACGATGTGATCCAGGCGGTACTTACCTTCACGGAGAGAGGTAATTCCGCCGCCAAAGCGGAAAGCCGGACACAGGGAACATCCAAATCGAGCGGTACGGCTTCCGGGAATTCGGTGAGCACGGATGACGAGACGAAAATCAAGGGAAGACTGTAAAGGACCATAGGACATGATAACCGCCGAAATGACAATAGGAGAAGCCTGGTATCCGGCCGTGGGCGATTTTCGCCTGGCGAGCTGGCGCGGGCGGCCGCTCACGGTATTGGAGGCGAAAGTTCCCCTCGCACCGGTGGAGAAGGGGGCAAAAATCACGTTCCGCTATGGGTATGCTGGCCCGGCCAAATGGATTGGCACGGTGACCGACATCGAAAAAGGCGGGGATATTATGACGGTGCGGGCGGCCGGATCTGATGAGCTGAAACTGGTGGAAACCCGTTTCAAGGAGTCCTTCATCGAGGAGACCGCCGAAGCGATTGTTAGGTCGATCCTGGCGGCGACCGGTCTGCCCGTAGCCGCGATAGATGTGCCCAGCGTTCCTATTGCCCGCTATACGGCGGCGGATGTCCCGGTCTGGCAGGCGGTAAAGCAGGTGGAGGAATCGCTCCGGAGCGGGTACGGACTGACCGGATTTTCGCTCTGGGTGGGGAATGGCGGCCTGCGCTGGACCACCGGGGATGAACCCGGGGAGATTTCGGAAATCACCACGAATATGAACCTGGTCGACCATGCCCCGAGCAATACGGGACTTTCGAAAGTAACCACGTTTTTCCTCCCGGGGCTGAGCCATTCCCGCAAAGTCAAAATCATGGACACGCGTCGGGGAATCACCGGAACCTATCGAGCGGAAGTCGTTGAGCATCGGCTTGAAAACCTCCACGGAAGAACGCATATCTACTACCGGAGGAACGCATGAGCCGGGGAAACGATGCCATCGCCCTGCTTCGGCGGGCTATCGAGCTGGCAATGCCGAACCTGCGCCATTACTACCGGGTCCTGCGGAAAGGGAGAGTGGTCAAGGCGTACGCCTCGAACGGGAGTTATTGGGCGGACGTGCAGCCGATCCGGAATGACGAGAGCGATGATGAATCCTCGCCGGTGGTCCCGATGGTGGAGATTCCCATCCTCTGGGCCGGAGATCGGCGCGGCGTGGTGTGCCCGCCGGTCGTGGGAACACTCTGCGATATCGAGTACTATGACGGTGATCCGGACTATCCTCGGATCTCGAACTTCCGCTGGCCTCGGGGGAAGGCTCCCGCCTGCGAGCTGGATGCGTTCGTTATTCAGCAGAAGGATGGGGTGTATATCAAGATCGCCCAGGGCGGGAAAATCATCATTGAAACCTCGGCGGATGTGAGTGTCACTGCCGGGGGGAATGCGGAGATAATTGCGTCCGGATCGGCTGATGTGGAAGCGGGAGGCAAGGTCACGGTCAAGGGAAACAAGGTTGACATCGATGGCGGCGGACCGCTGGCCGGGGTGGTCAACGGGCTTTGCCTCTGTTCATTCACCGGCGGGCCGCATCCGGACAAATCGGCGACGGTGATGGCGAGCAAGTGAGGGAAAATAAAAAATGGCTTTGAATTCTGCGACACTCAAGTCCGATATCGTTTCCGCTTTACAGGGACATGGATTCGTGCTGAACGATGCCTCGAAATTTGACGCTCTGGCGGATGCTATCGCGACCGCGGTGATCAATCATATCAAAACTGCGGGTGTGGTGAACGTCACGGTGACCGGTTCCTCCGCTTCGGGCGGTCCGGTGACCGGAACCGGCGTGGGGACTATGTCATGACTACCGATCAGCTCTATGGCCAGGATATTCGGGTTGACGGCGACTTGGACGCGGCGCTCTCGGCCTCGGGGGAGATGATCCTCGCGACGAATGATCGGGCGGCGCTCCAGGACATCAAGGCCCGGGTGGAAACCCCGGTCGGCGGCCTGTTCTATGACAAGACTTTCGGCAGCAAGCTGGTAATGAATCTCTACGATGAGATCACTCCGGCGGTTCGCCAGATGATGGCGCTCGAACTGGAGGAGGTCATCGAGAACGATCCCCGGGTGGTCGTGGGGAGTGTCACCGCCGAAGTGACGGCCTGGGATGAGCGGTCGGTAACGGTCCAGACGTCGTTCAGCCTGATCGGCGATCAGAATACCTATAATCTCGTGGTCGAGATCGGCCAGAATACCGTGAGGGTGCTCGATGATTCCAATCGATAAAGATATTGACCAGGTGCGCGCCGAATACCTGGACAAAGCCTCGCAACTCCAGGCGGAAGGAGTGCTGCCGCGGGAATTGAACCTAAATCGGGGACTCGTCCGAAGCTTCCTGGAACTCTTCGCGGATGGGCATGCCCGGCTCTACGAATACCTGCGGAACCTCCTTCCCCAAGCGTTCGGCAACATGGCCACCGGAGACTGGCTGCGCACGCTCCATGCACCCGCAGTCGGGATCACGCCGATCACCAGGACGAAAGCCCGCGGATACGTGACGTTTTCCCGGACCGGCTCCACCGGGAACGTTTCCATTCCCGCCTCGAGGATTATCAAAACAAAACCGGACGGAACCGGACAGGTCTATCGTTTCGTTACCTCGGCTTCAGCGGTCATCCCGGAGGGACAGACGTCCGTTTCCGTCCTGGCCGAGGCGGAGGAATACGGGAGCGCTTCCAATGTGGCCGCCGGGATGATCTCGGAAATCGTGACCTATATCCCCGGTGTTGACCAGGTGACCAACGCCTCCGGATGGCTGGTGAACGAGGGCATCGATGACGAATCCGATGCGAGCTTGCAGCAGCGGTATACCCTCGCCTGGCGGTCGCTCAACGGGGTCACGAAGTATGCCTATGAATCCTGGGTTCGGTCGATTCCCGGTGTTGCAGACGTACGTATCCTGGATCAGCATCCCCGCGGTCAGGGGACGGTCGACGTGGTGATCACCGGCACGGGCGGTTTCCCGACCCAGAACCTCCTCGATGCGGTCACCGCGAAGGTCGAATCCCTCCGTCCAATAAATGATGATGCGCTCGTGTACGGCGCGACGCCGGTGCCGGTTGATATCACGGCCGAACTGGTTTTGACCGGCGGGACGGCGTCGGTGATCGAGACTGCCGCGGAAACGGCGCTCCGGACGCTCTTCGATACCGGACTCCGGATCGGCGAAGATGTGACCCGCAACCGGATCGTCACCGAAATCATGCGGGTCAGCCGGAATATCAAAAATGTGACACTCACCGCTCCGGTCGCCGATGTCGCGGTCGGGGATGCAGAACGTGCGGAGGCCGGTTCTCTCACGATCACCTCGATTACGGCGGGGTTATGAGCGGATTCTTTGAGTACTTCAAATCCCTCGGAATGCCCTACATCCGTAAGGCGGGGGGTGTAAACGAGGGGCTGGCGCGGACGGCGGCCGGTCTCCTGGATGCCTCGAAAGAGGATGTTAAGTGGCTCCGGTATCAGTTCCTTCCCCAGCTCTGCGATGACGACCAGGTCAATAGCCATGCCGAAGCCCGCGGGATCGAGCGGTATCAGTACGAATCCGACGCGTTCTTCCGGAACCGGGTGGCCAACGCCTACCAGTTCTTCGCGAACGGTGGAACGAAGGCCGGAGTGGACGCTTTCCTGGAAGCCATTGGTCTCGATGCGCATGTCCTCGAATTCAGCGAGTACACGGGGGACCCGGCCATCGGTTGGGCGGAGTTCGCGGCGATGGTCAAAATAGAGAGCTTGGATCAGACCACGGGAAACCGTCAGTTTCTGGCGGCGCTTCTGAACGAACTGAAGCCCGCCCGCTCCAAACTGGCGCTCATCATATTCACTCTGGACGTCCGGTTTTATCTCCGGCCGGTGATGGATCTGGTCATCATGGATTATGCCGACTTTGTGCGATGTCACGGGTTCGCCGCCCGGAGTTATGGGATCATCGGATGGGGATGCGAGGCGCTGGACGGATCGCGGAGTTTGGACGGCGGTTGGGGAAGCTTGACGATCAGGGATTTATAAGGAGGAAAGAGTATGGAAATTGTTGCGACAAACGCATACCGAGCCGAACTGGCCGCCCGGGCGGTGACCGGGGCGGCATCTCCGAAGCCGTATAAAGTGGCGTTCGGGAAGGGCACCCGGCTGGAAAGCCCAACGGATACCGGGCTGGAAACCGAGCTTTTCCGGGTTGATCCGGATTCGGTAGCCTCTGATGGATTGACGCTCACGGTCAAGGCTACGATCAACTATGGAAACACCGCCGGTGAGATCGTTTCGGAAATCGGCGTATACGCACAGATCGGCGCGGCTGATGTGCTCATGGGCCGGAAGGTTTTTACGCCGAAGGAATTGACCGCTCCGGATCGCAGTGAATTCACGGCGGCATTTACGTTTTAGGAGGCTCGTCGATGGCCGATTTGACCGGTACTCCGGTATATCAGAATCATGTGCGCCAGTTGGAAACCACCGATCCTTCCCACCCCGGAACCTGGAATCCGAATTATCAGGCGCTCATCAATAACGATGTGTTTCTCAAGGCAAGATCGGACGCCGCCGGACTTCTGGGGGACGGATTTATGCCGGTTGCGGGTGGGGTCACTTTCACCTATGACGCGCAGAATCGTATTTCAACCGCAGTCTATAAGAACAGCGCCGAGGAGACGACGGCAACGGTCACGGCGGTGTATGACGACGATAACGGCGGCCGAGTGAACTATATCGAGGCGGTATTCACCGCGCCGGTGGCGGCCACGATTCGGAATACCTATGTCTACGATGGAAACAACCAGATTACTGGAAGCACGCGCACGGTGAGTTAAGAGGGGGCTGAAATGCTTGAAGCTTGGCTGCAACAGGTATTGAACAGAATCGGGAAAAACGGCGACGTGGCATCGTTGGATTCCACCCTTTTCGCCTCACAGCGGAAGATCACGGATGACCTCGCCGCGCTCGGAATTCAGTTTCAGGAAATCAAGAGCGGGTCGGGCGTCTGGACAGCGCCTGCTGGTGTGTATGAGGTGGACGCGTTGCTTGTCGGTGCTGGCGGTGGCGGTGGCGGCGGTGGTTCGGGAATGTCAAATACCTCTATCGCGGGAATTAACGGGACACCTGGGGCATCGGGTGGCACAACATCTTTTAGCGGATTGTCCGCTGTTGGCGGTAGTTTGGGGAATATCGGTAAAGGCGCTACTACTTCCGCGCATGGTACGGGTATGGGTAGCGCGGCAGGAGGGGCGTATACGGTTCCCGCTTCTGCGACCGCCTCTACGACTACCGGGTATGCTCAAGTCACTGCCGCAATAGGCGGAAATACCCCCGTAGGCTCGAACGGCGGAAGCGAAACCGCTCTGGGATCGTCTGGGAGTAGTTTCGGCGGTGCGGGAACGCCAGGAGCCGCTTCCGGCCAATATGGAGGGGCCGCCAGCGCAGGCGGCGGGAGCCTCGGTAAAGGTGGGAACGGGGGGAATGGAAGCGGGTCGGCGCATGCGGGATACCCGGGAACGGCCGGATCGAATTATGGGGCCGGGGGTGGAGCCGGGAGCGGCGGGTCTGGCTATACATACCACGGTGCTGGCGGTTCCGGCGGTGGCGGAGGTGGTGTGCTGTTTTTCCGCGGATATCCGGTTGTTCCGGGCGTTTCTTATAATTATGCCGTCGGAGCGGCCGGGGCGGCCGGAACGGGCGGTGCGTCGTCCGGAGCCGGATCTTATGCGGGAGCGAATGGCGCGGAAGGCGCAGACGGGTATATTCTCCTGATGTGGAGGGTATTATGAGATTCGCGGAAGTGATTGATGGGCGAGTACGGTACGTGCTGCCTGTAGATCTGGCGGGATCATATGCCGTGCTCCCGCCAAATGCTGTTGAAATCGCGCTCGAGGCGGAGGTGTATGAGGGGGATGTGTTCTCGGAGGGCGTATTCCGCAGGCCCACAACTGAAGAGATCAACGCCCCGGTGCTGGCGGTATTCCGGGCTGAGCGGGATAGGTTGTTTTCTGAAACTCAATGGGTCCGGGAACGGCATGCCGACCGTCTTGCGCTCGGGCTGGATGATACGGCGAACTGGACCGAGTGGCTGATTTACTGGCAGTTCTTGAGGGATATGCCGGACGGCGAGGGATTTGATCCGGCCGCCCCGGCGTGGCCGGTACAACCGGTGTAATTATATCGAGAGGGGCCAGGCGTTGCAGCGCCTGGCCGACCTGATGGCGCAGGCCAGGATAATCCTCTCTCTCGGGTGTAAAAGTGTAAAATAAACCACTACGAGAGGATTTTCAATGCTGAATGCGCCATTTTGCTGGATGGGTGGTAAATCGAGACTGCGAAAGGAAATTATCAGGCGGCTGCCGGAACATACCTGTTATGTGGAGGTGTTTGGGGGAGCCGCTTGGGTATTATTTGGGAAAACGCCTTCGAAGGTCGAGGTTTATAACGACATCGACGGTGATTTAACCAATTTCTTCCGGGTGGTTAAGTCCGCCCACAAAGCATTTATCCAGGCGTTCGACTGGATTCTGGTCAGTCGGACGCTTTTTTATGACTTCCTGGCCATGAAGCCGGAAGATATGGACGAGATCCAGCGGGCTGTGAGATTCTACTATATCATCAAGTGCGGATTCGGCGGTAAGTGGCATGGAGCGACGTTCGGGTATGCGAAGACAGGACCTGTAAAGTTGGATATCGAGGGGTTATACGAGACGATCAGCGCAGTACATAATCGGCTGAAACGGGTGTATATCGAGGAGGGGACGTTCCAGGATACGGTGCGGCGATATGACGGAAAGGAAACTGTATTTTTCCTTGACCCACCATATTTCGGCACTGCTGGGTATACGCACAGGATGACTCTGGATAATTACATTGAACTGGAACGGACACTGGCGGGAATTGATGGGTCGTTTATCCTGACGATAAACGACCACGAGGCGATGCGAACATTGTTTCGGAACTATCATATTGAGGAAGTAGCGGTGCCGTATAGCATCGGCAGGGATGCTCGGTCCAGAGATAAATACGGCGAACTGATCATAACGAATTACTGAGATTTTTGAAAATCGTTTTGTATATTTGAAAATATTCAAGGGGTTCAATTATCGCGTGCGTTTGCGATTATTTATCGCGCGCGGGAACACATACAGGGCTGGCCAGGAAAAACCAGCGTCTTACGGGCGGAAGTTTCACGCCGTCCCGTTCCCGACGCCGGACATGCTTCTTCCGCCGCGGCTTGAGGGCATCGTTTAAAAAAATCGCATACCAAGGGGGGAATATGCGTTTTGGTCATCGTATCATCTTTGCCGTGACAGCGCTTTGGGTCACACTCATACCCACGCTCCTTTTCGCCCAGTACTCCGGGGATACCGCCGCGAGTCTGACCGCCAACGGCAGCGCGTCCGGGGCCATAACCGCCGGTCACTCCGAGAACTGGTGGAAGATCACCATACCTTCCGACGGGAAACTGGTGGTTTCCACGCTCTCCGACGCCGCGCTGGAAATCGATACCTACATTCTGGAAAAAATCGGCGAAGGGAACTATACCGGAATCGCCACGTACGATATCGGTTCCGGCGTCCGGGAATCCTCGCACCGCAACGATCTGAAAGCGGGCGCATACTATGTCAAGGTGTATGGGTGCAGCGGCAGCCTGGGGAACTACACGATAACGTCCACGTTCACCCCGGCCTCGCTGGAAAACGATGTCGCGGACAACGACTCCGCCGGGGCCGCGGTCACTCTCGCCTGCAACGGCAGCGATACCGGCCACCTCCGGTACGGCACATACAACTACAGCGACACCGAGGACTGGTGGAGGATCGTCATTCCTTCCGACGGGAAACTGACGGTTTCCACGCTCTCCGATTCCACGCTGGATATCGACACCTACCTGTTCGAAAAGACAGCCGACGGGGGGTATACCTCAATCGCCACGTACGATATCGGTACCGGCGTCCGGGAATCCTCGCACCGCAACGATCTGAGGGCGGGCGCGTACTATGTCAAGGTGTATGGATGCAGCGGCTACGGAAGCTATACCGTAACTTCCACGTTCACCCCGGCCTCGCTGGAAAACGATGTCGCGGACAACGACTCCGCCGGGGCCGCGGTCACTCTCGCCTGCAACGGCAGCGATACCGGCCACCTCCGGTACGGCACATACAACTACAGCGACACCGAGGACTGGTGGAGGATCGTCATTCCTTCCGACGGGAAACTGACGGTTTCCACGCTCTCCGATTCCACGCTGGATATCGACACCTACCTGTTTGAAAAGCGAGCTGGCGGAAGTTATGTCTCGATCGCGACATACGATTTCAGCTATGGCGTCCTGGAGTCCACGCATTACGACAATCTCAAGCCGGGCGATTATTATGTCCGGGCGTATGGATGCAGCGGCGGCTATGGCAGCTATACCATAACATCTTCATTCACTCCGGCCCGGTACGCCAGCGACGCCGAACCCAACGACACCCGGGAAACCGCGCTCTCCGATCCGGTGCAAATCGTCGGCGCCGGCCACCTGGGATACTATGCCGACACGCACACCGATCTCCACGACTGGCGCTCGTTCACCGTACCCGCCGGATGGGACAGCCTCTTTGTGCGGGTTGTGACCGATTCCACGCTCGAAGCGGACGCCAATCTCTACAACGCCGGGGGCGCACAGATCCTTCATGACGGATCCTGGGGAGTCGCCTCCACCTTCTCGCTCGCCGCTCCCGCCGCGGGGACATACACGATGGATATCTACCGGTACACCGGCTATGGCTCCTACCGCTTCATCGTCTCCAATCACGGGCGGGCCGATGTGCCGGAACCGTCCGGAACCGGAACGCTGGCGCCGCCCTCCGGATTCACTGTCGCGGACATCCCCAACGACCAGGGCAACATGCTCCTGCTCTCCTGGACGCTTTCCCCCGACGAGAGCGGCGGCAAGGTCACCCGGTACCGTATTTACCGCTCACGCTCCGCGACCATGACCAGCGCGGTTTCACGCTCCCAGTTCGCCACCACGGATGAACTCAACGCCTGGGAAGCCGCCCACACGGTGATAGTCGCCGATTCGATACCGGCGGGTACCGACCGGTTCACCGATTTTGTCCCGCTGAACGGGGTTTCCTATTACTACTGGATTCAGGCGGTGGGGCCGCAGGGGGTGAGCAAGATGATCGCCTGGGTTCCGGGAATGACCGCGGTTTCCGAGACGCCACGGGAGTTCCGGGTGTCCGCGCCCTATCCGAACCCGTTCAATCCCTCGGTGACCATCGGGTACACGCTTCCCGAACGGATGCATGTGCGGCTCACCGTGTATGATTCCGTGGGGCGCACGGTGGCGGTGCTGGAGGACGGCATGCAGGGTGCGGGTGTTCACTCGGCGCTCTGGAACGGCAGGAGCGATCGCGGCGAGACGCTCGGCAGCGGAGTCTATCTCTACCGTGTCGAGGCGGGATCCCATCACGCCCAGGGCAAGATGACCCTGCTGCGGTAAGCGTCTTTCCCGGTTCCACGGGGAGGAACAAAACCCGATCCGAAACGGGATTCGCACGATTACGGGGCTGCCGGACGGTCACGCCGATACCGTTTGGCAGCCTGCGCTTCGACAGGCTCAACGCCCGTTGGCTGAGCTTGTCGAAGCCGGCATACCGGCATCAGGCCGCTTTTCCCTTTACCCCGTCCTTTCCCCCTCGGGCGCTTTGCCATTCTGCCGCTTTGTCTCCGCTTCCCGCTATTTTTATTCCCGCATTTACGGCAAAACGTGTATTTTATCCGGCGTTCCTCGTCCGGTTTTTCCTCCGTGCAATGGGGACGAAAACTGCGGACGCCGGTTCACTTTTCCGGCGCTTCGCAGTTTATCATGGGTAGGTGCCATGACCGGACATGGCCTGCATGTGCCGGTTAAACAGATACTTTCGTGAGGTAAGGAATCCTTCACCTCTTTCACTGCCGCTGTACTTTTCTGTGCGCCCAGAAAAGCGCCAAAAGAGGGCGGTCCG
>CAYRTQ010000165.1:0-10282 GCA_964426865.1 uncultured bacterium | reverse complement strand
AATTTTCAAGAGTCACAGCCTCGGAGCAAAGCTCAATGTCTACATTATGACCAGCCTTGCCGCGGTCTTTCTGGTCATATCGCTGGTTGTAGGCATCGCCACCGCCAGAAACAGCCAGGAAACCGCCATCAATTACGCCACGGAAGTGACTCATTCCATCGCACTGGATCTGGATAAAACCATTTCCGACCACAATACCATGGCGATCACCCTGGCGAGCATCCTCTCCAGCAATCCCACCCAGTCGCGGGACAACGTGAAGAAACTGCTCACCGACCTCTTCGACAAAAGCCCGTGGATTATCGCAACCTATGCCGGATATGAACCAAACGCCTTCGACGGCAACGACGCGCCCTGGGTGGGGAAACCGGCGCATACCCCCAACGGCCAGTTCGCTCCCTTTGTCCATACTCCGCAAAAGATGGGACTCATCCACAATCCCGCTCTCCTGATGTGCGATTCGCTCCTGAACATCGACACCTACGATTTCTACCAGGGTCCCAAGAGAACCAACGCTCCCTATATCACTCCCCCCTGGAAATATCTCGATCCCAATACCGGGCTTCTCCAGAAACTGGTCTGCCTGACCGCCCCCATCAAGCGTTCCGATGGCTCCTTCCGGGGCATGGCCGGCGTCAACATCGATACCGCCGCCATTCTCGCCAAATTCAATTCCCTGGAAGCATTCAAGCACGGAATGGTGTTCATTATCTATAAGGACGGTCTCCTGCTCACCTTCCCCGACGACAAGCTCACGTTCGACAAGAAAATCACCGACATCGCGGACCGGTTCGGGGACGCCGATGTCGAACGCCTTGTCAAGGATATCGCCGAGAACCGGAGCGGGGAAATCAAGGGCCGTCACCCCGTAACCGGCGCAAAATCCTGGCTCGTCTACGCGCCCGTTCCGACCAGCCAGTGGGGAGTGGTGGTGGTCGCCCCCGAGCGTGATGTCTTCGCCGCAAAAAACAGCCTGCTCACCACCATCATCATCGTCATGCTGCTCTCCGGTCTCGGGATATTCACCATCCTCATTCTCCTGACCTCGCGAATCGTGGATCCGGTGAACAGGGTCATTCGCGGAGTGGCGGACAGCGCCGGTTCCGTGGATCACGAGTCCCGCGCCATCATGGGAAAGAGTTGCGCGCTTTCGGAGGGAACCAACACCTCCGCTTCCTCCATCGAAGAGGTGTCCGCTTCCATCACCGAAATGGCTTCGCAGTCGCGGCACAGTTCCCAGAACGCCCGCGAATGCAATACCATGATGAAGGAAGTCACCAGCAATATCTCCTCCATCCAGACCCTTCTCGATGCGGTCACCCAGTCGGTATCGGAAATCCAGGCCTCCGCGGAGGAAACCAAAAAGATCGTGAAGACCACCGACGAGATCGCGTTCCAAACCAACCTCCTGGCGCTCAACGCCGCGGTGGAGGCGGCCCGCGCGGGAGAGAGCGGCGCCGGATTCGCGGTGGTCGCCGACGAGGTGCGCAACCTCGCCCAGCGGGCGGCCAACGCTTCCAAAAACGCCGCCGACCTGGTCGACCGTATTGTCATGAGCGTCAAGGTCAATGCGTCCAATACCATGGAAACCCGCGAGCACATCGTCCGCAACAATGACCTGTTCCTCAAGGTGGCGACTCTCCTCGACGAGATCGCCATCGCTTCCGACGAGCACCAGGCCGGAATCAGCCAGGTGGAGGTCGCGGTCAACCAGATCAGCAAGATCACCCAGGACACATCGGCGAAAGCCGCGGAGATCACCAGTTCGTCCACCCGTCTGAACGCCCAGGCGGAAAACCTGAACATCTATATGGAAGACCTCCAGAAACTCGTTCTCGGCATCGACAGCGATATTGTCCGGTATGACGCCGATCACGGCGCTCCCGAAGATACCGCGTTCACCGAACCGCCCAGCCGGGGTGAAATCATTTCCGATGATATCCCCCCCCAACTGCGATCCACCGCCGCGAAAAAGATTCCCCATCCGCGGAATCCGTTCGTCCTTCCGCCGAAAAAGCGCCCTTCCGTCCGGTAAGCCATAAAAAAGCCCCCGCGCTTCCACGCGGGGGCTTTTTTATGCCAACATACCCGGGATATCCGGAGTACATGCCAAACGCAGTGCCGAAAAAGCAAAAAGCCCTCTACCGCGAAAGACACGAAAGACACGAAAATGAGTGTATCGCAGGGGAAAATTTCGTGATTTTCGTACTTTTCGCGATTCAATGAACCGTATCGATGCCAAACGCAAAATGACGCTTTCCTTCGCGCCGGCTTCGACTCCGCGAAACGCCAGCGATCAAGACCGCAACCGGGAAGGAAGGACCATGCTGTCCACCGCCATTGAATCGTCCCGCATATGGACGCCGGGGAAAAGGTGCGCGCCCCGTATCATTTCCTCCCCCATCCCCTTCTCTCTCATCTTCCTTATATATGGTTCTCCGCGGTTATCTGTGGATGAACGGTCCTGATGCGGTCGGCGTCCGGGGAACGGAGCCGTCACGCCCCGGGACGGGAAAAGCCGGAGATGATGGCGGAAGGAATGGCGTCGAGCGGAAGCACCTGGTCGGCCGCGCCGAGACGTATGGCTTCCCTCGGCATGCCGAACACCACGCAACTGGCCTCGTCCTGGGCGATGGTGCGGGCGCCTGCGTTCTTCATTTCGAGCAGACCTTCCGCGCCGTCCTTGCCCATTCCGGTCAGGATGACCCCCGCGGCATTGGCTCCCGCATACCGCGCCACGGAACGGAAGAGGACATCCACCGAGGGGCGCTGATGATAGACCATGGGACCGCTCCGCACCCGTACAAGGTAATCCGCCCCGCTCCGGATCAGGATCATATGATAATTCCCCGGGGCGATGAGCGCCAGACCCGAGTGGAGCCGGTCGCCGTCACGCGCCTCGCGGACCTCGAAAACACAGAGATCGTTCAGCCGCTCGGCGAAAGCGGTGGTAAAATTCGGCGGCATGTGCTGCACGATCACCGTGCCCGGGATGTTCGGAGGGAGCTTGACCAGAATGTTCTTGATCGCTTCCGTGCCGCCGGTCGAGGCGCCGATGGCGAGCACCTTGCTCGTGGTCACCGCCAGAGATCGCGAGGCCGCGCTGTTTTCCCCCGCTCTCGGAGAGGGGCGCTTCCACTGGATACGGCTGACATCCACACGGGAGGCGGCGCGTATCTTTTCCGCGAGCTGTTCCCCCATATCCCCCACGGAGTACGCCTCGCCGGGCTTGGCCAGGACATCAACCGCGCCCCGTTCCATGGCCTCCAGCGCCAGTTGTCCGCCGTTGCGGGTGAGCGAACTGACGATGATCACCGGTTTGGGGTAATACCACATGAGCTTGCTCAGGAAAGTCAGCCCGTCCATGCGGGGCATTTCGAGATCGAGGGTGATGACGTCCGGATTGAGGGCGACGATCTTGTCCCGGGCTACAAAAGGGTCCGGCGCGGTACCCACCACCTCGATATCCGGTTGCCCGGACAGTTCACGGGCGAATATTTGACGGACCACCGCCGAATCATCCACGATCAGAACCCGGATCATATCGCTCCTTCATCCGGATACCAGTCACTTTCCCGTATCCGGTCCACTTTCAACACCGCGATCTGGTTCGATTCCGTATTGTAGACAACCTTGCGTCCCTTTTCCCCGCCCACGTCGACGGATGCCACATGCACCCCTTTTTTGCGAAGCACGTTCAGCGCAATCTCCGCATTCTCCCGGCCCAGGGTCCGCGAGGGCAGATCGCCGCCGCCAAATACCTGCGCCTCCAGATCAGCGACCCTGCCGTTGCCCTCCAGCAGCATGCGGATCAGACACGGAACCGCCGCCGAGCCGTGGAGAGGGGTGGGATCCGCTCCCAGGGGAGGACGCGGAACCGCATAATGGCAGCATCCCGAACGGTTTCGCCTCCGGTCGCGGCATATCACCGAGACGCTCGAACCGAGAACCATATATATAATGGATGGCTCCGTGGAAACGATCATGTATCCCGGCTCAAGCAGATATTCGTATTTCTGCGGTGTATTCATGGATTGCCCTGTAAGCCGCGCCGCCCCGCATGGGGCGAAAAGCCGGATGTTGCTGTGTTTGAAAAAACGTATATGGCGTATACGCGGAAAGTATGGCGCGCCCATCCTTTTCACACACGCGCGAGGGGGAATCCCCGGCTCGCGCCACTCCGCATCACACTCCCCGTGGACTCAGGCTTCCCCGCCCGTCTCGATACGCACCTCGAGGCTCATCCCCTCGAACGTGAACCGGGCGAACCGGCTGTCTCCGGGAATGAACCGGTCGAACACCGCGCCGCGATCGAGAGAGGGCAGGGTGATGTTCCGCTCATAGCTCCCATCCCAGTGATGCAGGAAATTGCCCGCGATGACGTTCGCGGCCTCAAGCAGGCACTTGTTCAACATCGCGGCGTCCACGCCCTTCTTCCCGAGAGCGTTCGCCGCCATCGCATCGGCCAGGTCCGGTTCAAAAACCAGAGTCAGGAGATACCGGGGCGCTCCGGTGATGCCAATGACCACGGAGCGTCCTCCGGAAATCACATCTCCCTCCCCGTCCGGATCGGGCAGGAGGAAAAACATCCGTTCCATGGTATTAAAAATCGCTGTCTTCAGGCTCTGCGATATATCGCTCATCGGGGTCCGTTCCCAACGCTTTGTAGACTGTTTTGGCCACATCCTCGGGCCGGAAGGGTTTTGTGATATACCCGGAGGCGCCCGCGCTCATGATTTGCTCGATCCGTTCGTCACGACCCTCGGTGCTGATGACAATCACCGGTATGGTGGACAACGTCTCGGATTCCCGCATGCGGGCAATCAATTCCGCGCCGCTCATCACGGGCATATTGATGTCCGTAAGCACCACGTCCACCCATTTCCGGTCCATGATCTCCAACGCTTCCGAACCGTTCCCGGCCTCGAACATATTCCCGATGTCGATGCCGGACATGCCCAGCACCCGACGGATAATGCTTCGCATGACATCGGAATCGTCAACGACAAGGATAGAAAAGGACATGCGCTCATACCTCCCTGGCGAATCCGAACATGGATTCGATTTTCTTCAGTTCATCGAGAGAATTCTCCGTCACGGCATCCAGCGCGTCCCGGTGTATCCCGTACTGTCGGCAAATAGCGGAGGATCCCTTGTAGGCGAGTCCGTCCACCGCCGTCCCGTATCCCATGGTAATGGCAAGCATGTCGGCGAGCCGCACGATGTTATCCAGGGGGGAGTCCTGCTCCTCCACCGGAGCGTGGTGCCGCTGTACCGCGTGGACCACCTCCCCGGGAAAGCGCCAGAGTTCGAGCACCCGGGCCCCGATCTCCGCGTGATCGGTTCCGGTGACCCCGCGCTCCGCTTCCAGGAAGGAAACTCCGTTCCGCTTCATGATTTCCGCAATTCTCTCGTACTCATCTTCCACAAACTCACTGAGCACCAGCTTCCCCACATCGTGGAGAAGCGAGGCGATAAACACGCTGTCCGTCTCCGCTCCGGGAATACACCGCTGCAAACGGGCCGAGATGACCGAAACCGCCAGGGCGTGACGCCACAATTCCCCGGTCCGCGCCTCATACCCCGGACTGCGGGCCTCGAAATAGGGGCTGGTCCCGGTGAGCACCAGCATACGGCGCAGATGGGAGAGTCCGAGGAACACCACCGCCTCCCGCACGCTGGTCACCGGCCTCCGAAGCCCGACATAGCTGGAATTGCAGAGCCGCAGGAGATTGGTGGCGATGGCCTGGTCGAATTTGATCACCTCCGTGATCTCATCGACCGTGACTTCGGGCTGGCGGAGCAGGGAAAGGGCTTTGGCCACGGTGACCGGAAACGGCGGCAAATAATCAATGTGTTTCAGGATGCGCTCCATGTGGTTCACAGGACGATCTCCTCTCCCCAGCCGAGACGCAGAATAATCCGTCCGGTGGCGACTTCCAGACGCACCGTGCGGGAAACCGCCCCCTCCACGTGCTCACGGTCGATCATTACCCCGTTTCTCCAGAAAATCTTCCGCAACGCCGCAAGATTCCGTTTGCCGATATTGAAAAATCCCGAATCGTCCAGAATCTGGGCGCCGCCAATCACCGAAACTTCCAGGCGCTTTTTCTCCGCGCCGTATTTATATGTTTCCTTGAACAGGAGCGGAACCCCGGTGTCAACAAACTTGAACGCGTTGAAATCCTTCGCGCCGCGATCCCCTGTAGCCTCGGGGAGCATGGCGTGCAGCATACCCCCCACTTTCACCACGGGATCGTATACCACAACCCCCACGCACGAGCCGAGCGAATAGGTAACCAGCATTTTCTCCGGATCATCGCAGATTTTCATGTCCGCGATGCCCACCACGAGGATGTTCTCCTGCAGATACAGCTCCATCCTATGCTTTCCTGTATATGGTCGGCTGAACGTACCGGAATGGATGATGGATGCCATTCAGACTTTCAGAATGACCGATAATGAGATATCCGCCGGGTTCCAGCGCCTGATAAAATTTCTCAACCAATCCCTGACGGGTGGCATTATCGAAATAGATCATGACGTTACGACAGAAAATAAAATGGAATAGCGCGCCGAAGTCAAACGGTTCCATAAGATTTTGACGCTGAAATGTGATCAGACCGGAAAGTTCGCGTTTTACCCGTATCATTCCCTCGGAAGCGTTCCTCCCCCGGAGGAAATACTTCCTGAGCAGAACGGCGTCCATATCCCGCGCCGCGCTGTCCGGATACACCCCCTCCACCGCCTTTTCCAGCATCCGGGTCGAAAGATCGGTGGCGAGAATACACGGCAACGGCATCAGGGGCCGCGGGAAAAATTCGTGAAGAATCACCGCGATGGAATAGGGCTCCTCGCCGCTCGAACACCCGGCGCTCCAGATGCGCGGATTCCCGGTGAATTCATCCTCGGCGAGCCGCTCCGCCAAAAACTCGAAATGCCCGGACTCGCGGAAAAAATGGGTCACATTGGTGGAGATCGCATCGAGAAGCGAAACCAGTTCTTCCCCGGTGACGTCCCCCCGCAGGATTCCCAGGTATTCCCGGAATCCCCGTATTTTACGACGCCGAAGCACTTTCCCCAGACGGGCGAGGAGGAGTTCCTTCTTGCTGTCCCCCAGGTTTATCCCCGCACAATCGTAGATGATCCGCATGAGCGTCGTGTACTGGGCGTCGGTCATCTCGTACGAATCGGGATAATGCGGTGAATCGTCCATAATCATCCATGGCGTGACGCCGTTTCGTGTTTTTCCGGACGCTCCTCCCGGATCGCCCGCAAACCGTCGATTCCCGGACGGTTATTCCCCATTGACGCTCAAAATTCCTCGAAATCGTCCTTTTCCAGCGGAATGATGTCCTCGGGCTTCATGATCCGGGGCTGGCTTTTTACTGGTTCAGTCTGGACATACTGATCGGCGTGGTATTCCACGGCGGGTTCCGGCGCGCTCCGGAGCGCTCTCCGGGGCGCAGTCGGCTCCGGATACGCGTCCACGTTACCAGAACCGTTGACAATCCGCACCAGGGAGTCCACCATGCGGTTGAGTTCCTGCGCCTGAGAGGAAAGCTCCTCCCCGGCGGAAGCCGATTCCTCGGCGTTCGCGGCGTTCCCCTGGACCACCTGGTCCATCTGTCCCACCGCCCCGTTCAACTGGCCGATACCCTGCGCCTGCTCCTCGCTCGCCAGGGTGACCTCGCCAATGAGCCGGGTCATTCTTCCGGCGGTGTCCGCGATTTCCGTGAGAATGGCGTTCACCTCTTTCGTCGCGCTCACCCCATGCTGGACATTGGCGCGCGACTCCTCGATGAGATCGGAAGTGGTGCGGGACGCTTCCGCCACGCGATGGGCCAGATTGCGCACCTCGTCCGCCACCACCGCGAATCCGGCGCCCGCCTCCCCCGCACGGGCCGCCTCCACCGCGGCGTTGAGCGCCAGAAGATTGGTCTGGAACGCGATCTCGTCGATGGTTTTCATGATCTTCGCGGTCTGGTCCGAGGATACGCTGATTCTCTCTATGGCCTCGGCCATGCGGCGCATGGCTCCCGTGCCCCGCTCCGCCACTTCCTGGGCCTCACGGGCGAGCGAGGAGGTGAGCCGGGCGTTCTCGGCGTTCTGGCTGGTCATGGAGGTCATTTCCTCCAGCGCGGAGCATATCTCCTCGATGGTGGACGCCTGCATGCTGGCGCCCTCGGCCATTTCCTGGCTGGTCTGCGCGATCTGCCCGGAAGCGGATGACACCTGTTCCGCGCTCTGTCCCATGTCCACGATCACCCGGCGTATCGGCTCCGTAATGCTCCGGGACACAATCCAGAGTATCACGCCGGTGATCACGAGACAGCCAAGCCCAAGCAAAATCAGGACCAGGGTGAGGAAATTCGCCCCGGCGGTGATCTTCTTCTCCGGAACCGTGACGTTCACCGACCAGGGAGTGGCGGTGTTCCCGACCCTGACGGGAACGAATATCTCAAGATTCCCTCCGGAATACCGGGTCACCCGTTTCCCTCCGCCAATATCCTCCATCGACGCATCCCGGACGACATCCGTGATTTTCTTTCCGACCATATCCCCGCTGCCGGTCATCCCGGCTATGGTCCCGTCGTTGGCGATGATGGTCATGGTGGCCGAATTGCCCTCACACCCGAACTTCTCCGCCAGTTCCTGAATATAAAGGAGGTCGATATCAACTCCCGCCATCCCGAAAAAGACGCCGTCCACCATGATGGGCGCCACCAGGGAGGTCAGCAGCACACTCTTGCCCTGAACCGTATAGAGGAAGGGATCGATGATGCACTCGTTCCCGGTCTGACGGGGAAGCATATAGTAGTCCCCCGTTCCGGCCACCTCGTACTCTTTCAGCGGTTCGAGCATAACCGTCCCATCCGCGCCTCTGTTGAAATACGGGATGAACCGTCCGGTGGAGTCGTGACCCGGTTTGTTCGCCCAGGCCGCATCCTTCCCGTCAAAGGCGTCGGGTTCCCAGCAGGTATAGGTTCCCAGGAAACCCGGATTGCGGACAAGCACTTCCCGCAGAATGCTGTTCACGCTTTCCCGGCTGGCTGACAGGGGATGTTCCTTATTCTTTACCGGAGCCAGGGAGCAGGCAATCGTTCTCGCGGTATCAAGCGCCATCTCGAGATGGACCTTGACCATTCCGGCGTTGCTTTCGGCGGTAACCGCCGCCTTTTCCTCCTCCGCCCGTATCATGTTCTTCCGCAGGGCGGTGGATCCGATGGCGACCAGCAGGAAAATGGAAACGAACAGGCAGGATCCCGTCCAAAAACGAATCCTGCCCTGAAGACTCCGGTTGTTCATGGGAAACCTTTCCATGCGATTCACAATACACTGTTTGCCCCACAGGGGACGCCCCGCCCTTTCCCCGGATACATGCCGGCATTCGCCCGGTCTCAGGCGGCGCCGTCCCGTTGGGCGAGGAGATTGAGTTCCTCGGTGGTGAGAACCTTGTCGATATTCATCAGCGCACGCACCGTTCCCTTGCCCTTGGCCATCGCCATGATGAAGGCGGTATCCAGGGTGATCCCGAAATTCGGGGTGGGTTCGATCTCGTCGAGGGTGACATTCAGCACTTCGGAAACCGAGTCGACGATGATCCCCATGAGGATATTGACATCCCCTTCCCGGACATCGAGAACGATGATGCAGGTCTTCTCGTCGTATTCCTTGGCGGGCATCCCGAACCGCAGCCGGAGATCGATGACCGGAATCACCTTGCCCCGCAGATTGACGACCCCTTTCACGAAATCGGGCGTCCGGGGCAGACGGGTGATGTCCATGACCCCGATGATCTCCCTCACTTTCAATATCTGGAGGCCGTATTCCTCGGAGGCCAGCCGGAAGGTGAGATATTTGCCCTGAAGGTATTCGAGGTCCTTTTTCTGTTCTTCTTCGGTGTTTGCCTTCCCCATGATGGTATCCTCTTTTCGAATGGTTCCGATATATCCGGCATGGTGTCCGTGAAGAATGATCGGGATCGATTCAAATCCGGTGGAATATGCCGCCGCCGACTGCAAGACGGCCTGACGCCTCCGGTTGAGCGGAGCCGAAGTCAGCGGGGAGGAAAAGATATTTGTACTGCTATCACTGCCCCGGCGGGGAAATACCCGTCTCGCGGGAACAAACCTTGCCCAACCCGGAAAGGCGCATGCCGTGCGTCCCCGCGGAAACGGTCCGCTATGCACTCGCCGGCGCAATCACGATATTCGGTTCTCCGCAGTTTTCTGTGGGTAGCCGGTACTGATGCGGTTTTCACCTGTCCTGGAAAAGCCCC
>CAYRTQ010000164.1:10077-10321 GCA_964426865.1 uncultured bacterium | reverse complement strand
TGTGGGGTTGAGCAGGTGACCCGGTGGGATGTCAAGTCAATACAGTGGACGGTCTGCGTTTCGACAGTCTCAGCGCCCGTTGGCCGAGCCGGTTGAAGTCAGCCAACCCAAGTCACTTTTTCTTCCCGACCCTGAACATGGTGACAAAGCAGAAAGTGGCGATGCTCAGGATGACACCCCAGGAAACGGTGAGAAGAATCCATCCGCCGGTGGTCATGAATCGAGCTCCTTGTCTATCGCGTTA
>CAYRTQ010000164.1:0-10067 GCA_964426865.1 uncultured bacterium | reverse complement strand
TCGTTGTCGATGGCCGGTAGTTCTCTTCCCCGCCAGGCGCGGAATATCAGGAAGGTGAGAACCGCCACGAACGCCACCAGGAATACCCGGGTGGTCAGAATCCATATGTGTTCTTCCCCGGGGATACCCTCCATCCGGAGTGTCGGGATGGCTTTCTGGATGGTCCAGGTGATGAGGATAATGATGAGGATGGAAGAGGTAATGTATTTGATGACGAACTTGAAAATCCGGGGCATGCGGATATCGGCTCCGAAGTGGGTTTCTTTCCAGGCCCGGTCGATGCCGAATATCCACCCGAAAATAATCACCTCGACCGTGCCGAAAAGGACCAGACAGAACGTGCCGCCCCAGAAATCCAGTTCGTCCATGACTCCGTGGGCGATGCCGAAAATCACCCCGTTGCAGGCGATAAACGCGAAAATCATGGTGATGAACGCGGCTTTTTTACGTCCGGTGCGGAACTCGTCGTCCACGAACGATATGGCCGGTTGCAGCATGGAGAAGGAACTGGTGGCTCCCGCGAAGAACAGCATCACGAACCAGAGGAACGCGAAAAACGCTCCGGCATGCATCTGGGCGAAAATCTGGGGCATGACCACGAATCCGAGATTGAAGGAGCCGCTGTGGGCCACTTCCGACACTCCCGCGGGACCCATGAACATGAACGCGGCGGGGATGACAATGGATGCGCCCAGGATAACCTCGGCGAATTCGTTCAGGCTGGCGGAGGTCAGGCCGTTGAGAGTGACATCGTCCTTGCGGTTCAGATAGCTGGCATAGACGAGAATCATTCCCTGCCCGACCGAGAGGGTGAAGAACACCTGCCCGGCGGCGGCCATCCATACCTTGGCGTCCTTGAGACTGGTGAAGTCCGGATTCCAGAGATACCCGAGCGCCTGGGAAACATTCCAGTCCGGATGTACCGGCGCGCCAAGGGTCAATACACGCGCGGCGATGACGATTCCCAGGAGAATGAGGATCGGCATGGCGAATTTGCAGAACCACTCGATGCCGCCCTTGATGCCCTTGAAAACAACGTAAAAGTTGAGAGAGAAGGTGATGAGGAAGAAGATATATGCCTGGCCGATGTTCCCGAACCAGGAATTGTGTACCACCCCCTGGTAGGCGAGGAGATATTCCTTCATGACCGAGCCTTCCGACGCGGCCTGCATGAGGGAACCGAAGAGCGCCTGGAACGCAAATCCGAGCAGCCAGGATTCGACGTATGTATAATAGAAGAAGATTAGCAGAGGGGCGAAGATGCCGACCACGCCGAAATATTTCATGAAGTGATTACGGGTGGCCACCGCGAAGATCGAGGGCGCGGTACCGTATCCATGCATGCCGCCATACCGTCCCAGAGTCCACTCTATGAGCAGGAGCGGAAATCCCAGGAGAACCAGTGAAACGAAATACGGGATGAGGAACGCCCCGCCGCCGTTCTGAGCCGCCTGGACCGGGAACCGCAGAAAGTTTCCCAGGCCGATGGCCGATCCCGCCACCGCCAGGATTACTCCCAGGCGGGAGCCCCAAGCCTCGCGAACCTTCTGTGCCGCCATTCTCCCTCCATACCGTTCTGTTCCAGCGGAAAGATCATAAAAACCAAGTTAAACGAAGATACGTGAATGGTGAAGTGTTTTCAAGATAAATCGGCGGTGTGCTCGGCAGGGATTTCTTTTCGGTGAAAGCGCCTGTTTCCCGCCCGTTCAATCATTCCGGGAAGACCGGGGAGCGCCGGTCGGAACGCCTCTGTGTCCATGCCCCTTGTTATTCCTGCAAGGCTGTCATATCGTACACATTACGAGATGTATATTCCATCAAATTTCTATGGAAATACCTGTATGGACCCGGTATAATTACCATACTCGTAACAGCCAATCCGAATCAACTTCCACCTCCGGGGGATCATATGTCCGAAACTCCCAAGACCACCCGCCGTACCGCGCTGAAGGCGGGACTCGCAGTCGCCGCGTCCGCAGCGGTTCCCGTTTCGACCGCGCAGGCTTTCATGCCGGAAGAACTATCCCGTAAGACGCCGGGCGAAACCCGGGTCATGTTCCTGGGCGGCGACGTTCTCCATAATTTCCTGGCGCAGGAGCCCGCGCTCCGGTCCATCTGCGAAGGGGCGGGCTGGAACTTCTACGCCACGCACGACGCCCGTTTTGTCACCCCCGCGTTGCTGCGTACGGTCGATCTGCTCATCATCCAGCGCTGGGTCGGCTCGCTGCCCGGGTGGCTGCCCGGGCCGATCTTCGGCTCCCGTCCCCCGCAGGACGGCTACATGAGCGACGAACTGGAAGACGCCATCGTGGACAATGTCCGCAACCGGGGCATGGGATACATGAGCGTACACTGCGGCATCTGGGCCCACAATCGTCAAAAATATCTCGATCTCCTCGGGGTCAAGCCCATTATCCACGGCCCCATCCAGAATCTCCGCATCCACAATCTGAACCAGGATCACCCCATCACCCGGGGAATGAAGGATTTCGTCCTCGCGCTCGACGAGAATTTCGGGGCGGAGCCGGTCAACCCGAAAGTGGTTCCCCTCTACGAATCCACCGGCTTCATCGACAAGCGTCACGACATCGGCGGGTGGTGCATCGAACAGGACAAGGGACGAGTGGTCGGGCTGCTCGGCGGGCACACCTATTTCGCCTACCAGGACCCGAATTACCTGCCCCTGTTCCGCAACGCCGCGTACTGGGCGATGAAGAAGGATATCCCGCGGGGGTGATATTCCTCGGGGAGATACGGAGAAAAAGGCACACAGACGCGGGTGGAAAAAGGTGTGGGCCGGGGTTCGCGGATTGACGGTATGAAATGACCGGTATAATCCTCCGGATCGGGGTTCAGACTTCTTCCCCGTTACACGAATCGTTTTCTCACAGGGGATTCCAGACATGGGCAAGATAGAGACGATACAGGGCGTCCGCATGGTGAATATTCCCGCGGGCGGCTTTCTCATGGGGCATGTATACAAGCACGACCCGGCGCTTCCCGATACGGTGAACGCATTCTATTCCGACGAACAGCCGGTGCGCCGCATGACCGTGAAAGCGTTCCAGCTCGGGGAGGTTACGGTGACCCAGGCGCAGTACGAAAAGATCATGGGCGACAACGTGTCCCGCTTCCGGGGGAACGATCTCCCGGTCACCAACACCGGGCCGTTCGAGATTCGCAAATTCTGCAACCTTCTCAGCCGTGCCGCCGGGCTGGATCCCTGCTACAACGAGGAAAAGAAAACCTGCGACGCGACCCGCAACGGTTTCCGACTGCCCTCCGAGACGGAATGGGAGTATTCCTGCCGGGCGGGAACGACCACCCTTTTTTATACCGGGAACACCGAGAAGGACCTTGACCGCGCGGGCTGGTATCTCGGAAACAGCGGCAGGCAATCCCATCCCGTGGCGCAGAAAAAGCCGAACGCCTGGGGCCTCTACGACATGCACGGCAATGTGCTCGAATTGTGCGAGGACGACTGGAACGCCGCCATGGCCTATGGGCGCTACATGCCGGTCGGCGGTCCCGCGCCGGAATACAATTACTACCACGAGATGAACGTGGCCCGTGGGGGAAGCTGGTTCGACGAGCCATCGGTCTGCCGTTCCGCCACCCGCTCCTGTTTCTGCAGTTGGAAAGGGATCAACTGCTGCTGGTATACGGGATTCCGGGTCGCCCGGAGCGTGTGATGCGAATGATTGAACTGATGAAAAGCTGATGGAGATGTTTTTCATCAGTAAGAGCCTATCCGTAAATAAGGATATATCCTTTTCCGGGAAAGCAGCCCCCTTCTGGCCCTCCGGGCCACCTTCCCCCGAAGGGGGCAGGAAAAACATGGGGTACAATGGCTTCCCTTGCCCCCTTCGGGGGAAAGGGATTGAGGGTTAGGGGGCCAGGACCTCACGAATGATATGAATTCCTTATTTATGGATAGGCTCAAATTCATCATTTCAATCACGCAAATCACCGGAACAGGCATTCAGACACTGCGCGGTTTCAGGAAACCCGAAGGTTCCGGATACAAAACGGGCCGTCCCCGTCCTCTCCCCAGCGGAGAGACGGGAACGGCCCGTTTCATTCATGAACGCCGAACGCGGAACGCGGCTACCGCGCGCCCGCTTTTTCCGCGTGCATCGATTTGATCTGCTCCAGCGACATCTGCTCGACTTTCGTGATCTTGACCCGCTGTTTCAGGGCGTCCGGGATCATGGCGCGGACCTCGTCCTCACTGTTGGCCTGTATCATGGCCCAGGCATTGTGCTCTCCGCTGTGGCATCCCCAGCGGAGTTTGCCGAGGAAGGAACGGTCCCGGTCGGAAAAACTCTCCATGACCTGGCTGCATTCCTGCGGAGTATGAGGAACCTGAACGATGAATTCCGCCATAATCTGCCTCCTGATGTGAAAACCGCAATTGCGGCGATATGACAGGGAAACGACACACAGTATGCGAACTGAAGCCGAGTGAGGATTCTGACTCTCAGAATAAATAATAAAACAATATATCATAAATATAATTGACTGGCAAACTTTTTTTCTTTTTCATGCCATTCCGCCCCATTCCTGTGCCGTTTCCTCCATTTCCGCGCTTTTTTCCGCTTCCCCCAATTCCGCAAAGCGCGTATCTTTATCAATTATGCGGAGATTTGTCGATCGTACCACTCACCACACATTACAGAGGAACACCATGAAACACACGGTATGGGCCATGACCATCATCGCCGCGCTGCTCGGGACCTCACCCGCCTTTTCCCAGGGAACGGTCAAGGTCACCTGGGGCGGCGACGCGCAGATGATCTATGACACGGGCTTCATGTATATGCTGAAAAAGCAGGCCGGCGGAGTATCCCTTTTCGACATGGATCTCTTGCAGAACGACGCGCCCGGGGCGGGAGCCAGTGAAAAGGGGGTCTGGACCGACGAACTGTGGGGCAAAAGCCGGGGACGCAAGGTGTTGAACCTCGATGACGCCCGCGCGAAAAAGGCCTATCTGGTCATTTTCACCACACACCAGGGCAAATATCCGCTCAAGTTCTCGGTGAACGGCCAGTCCGCGCAGGTGGACAACTGGAACGGCTCCCAGAATCAGGAGGTCTACCGTTGGGCGGAGTTCCCGGCGAGCTGGCTGAAGAAAGGCCGTAACCAGATCGATTTCTCCTGCCCGGAAGCGGCGAACGCCGGTGAGGGATGGGGACTCTACATGGCGCGTCAGGATGAGTTCGAGCAGGGGGGCGGCAATCCGGCGGATGTGGGGAAAACCTCGTTCAAATCCACCGATGGCGGCGAATCCTACAAGGAAAGCCCCTTTGGCCCTCTGGGTCAGACCCGCGCGGAATACACGGTCCGCATCAGCCTGGACCGGTATGTGAAAACCGGCTGGCTGGCTTCCCCGGTCATCGACCTCTGGAAGGGCGGCGCGAACGATACGGTCGTTCCACAGCGTGAAATCCAGAAAATGAAGCTCTCCCTCCGCGCCGAATGCCCCGAGGGCGCGAAGATCGAGTATTACTTCCGCAAGGGGTCGGACCCCAATCCCTTCTCGGGCGGGTGGAGCGAGTACCAGTTCATCGGCGAGGGCGCTTCGGTGGACTTCCAGACCGGGGGCGCGGACCTCAATCGGCGCTACGTGCAGTTCCGGGCGGTGCTTTCCACCACCAATCCGATGGTCAGCCCCGTGCTGAAATCGGCGAATGTGGAGGCGGAACTCCTCCAGCGAATCCCGCTCTACAAGGGCATTCGCGTGGTGAGCGCGGACAATCCGGCCCTGAAATATTCCTCCGCGGAATGGGAATGGGAAAAATGGGACCGTCCCGAATTCCAGGAACTCCGCAAACTGGAGAACCTGGATGAAGTGGTGGCCGGAAGCCGCACCGAGTTCGACGCCCAGGTGAAACTTCTCGACTATGTCACCAAACGCTGGCGTCACACCGGTCCCGAGCCGGAGTACCCCGGATGGGACGCCAAGTCCATCCTGAACCGCATCGGCAACGCGGGCGGCGGCGGAATGTGCATCCAGTTCAACAACACGCTCGCCGGTCTCTGCATGGCGTTCGGATGGCAGGCGCGGCTGGTGAACGTGGTCGGACACGAAATCTGCGAGGTTTGGAATGACGAGTACGGCAAGTGGATATTCCTCGACGCCGATTTCGAGAACAACTACATGTATGATCCGGAGACGGTGACTCCGCTCGACATGCGCGAGTTGCACACCCGGTATCTCGATTACTATTTCCCCGGGAAATCCATCGACTGGATGAAAGACATGATCTCCTGGATGCCCGAGCTGGACGGGAAGCCGCTGCCGGTGAAACGCGGCTCGCTCTCCCAGCACAAGGCCCCGAACGCAAGCAAGCTCGTCCTGACCGGATGGTGCAACGCGGCGTTCATGCGCATGGTGCCTCGCAACAACTGGTACGAGAAGCCCTATCCGCGTCCGCTTGCCCACGGTTCCTCCTGGTGGCCCTGGGACGGCTATATCTGCTGGTACGACGACCGTACGCCGCCCAAAAAGCAGTATTCCTGGCACACCGACCGCCCGCAGGACATGTGGCCGGACCTGAACAAGGTCCACGTGGACATGACCCAGGGATTCGGAAACGACCGTCTCTTCCTGCGGTTCGAGACCTACACCCCCAATTTCAGCCATTTCGAGGTCAATGCCGACGATACCGGCTGGAAGGAAGTGGGCGAGCGCTGGACCTGGATTCTCCAGTCCGGCTGCAACAACCTCCAGGTGCGCGCGGTCAACAAGCTGGGGGTCAAGGGGAAGATGTCGAGTTTCGTGGTGAACCACGCCGATGCGCCGTTCGGGGAGTAAAAACGGCGAGAGGGCGTTACGTTTCACCTGAAATACGGTGTGTTTTCGGGGCCGGAAGCCTTCCTTCCGGCCCTCGCTGTAGAGGCTGTCCGTAAACAAGGATGTAGCCTTCTGAGGGAAAGCAGCCCCCTACAACGCACCCCGTTCGTACTCCGTACGAGCGGGGACCCCGCGCCCTCCGGGCCACCTTCCCCGGGATGGGGCAGGAAAAGCTAGTGGCGCAGCGGCTTCCATTGCCACCTCCGGGGGTAAACGCAGTTCCCGCGGAGCGGCAAGGGACCGAGGGTCAGGAGCCGGAATCTCGCGAGTCATGCGATTTCTTTCTGTATGGACAGGGTCTTGTAGTAGCGTTTGAAAGATTCGGAAGCGATGAAACTTTCCGGGACTTCCCACAGGGTTTCGACTCCGATGCCGGTGACCGAGGTGAAAAACTCCAGGAACTGTGTCATGTGGCCGTTGAAACCGACCTGCGGGAACAGGACGATCTTTTCCGGGGTGCGGGAATGTACCGCGGCGGCATCCAGGGCGGTATCGAGGCCATGACGCGTGACATACCCGGAAAGCTCCGCGTTGCGGGCGATGAGATCGCGCATGTTATCCTGCATGGGCGCGTGTTCCTTTTTCAGGAAGTGGAAATAGGCGGATTTCACCGCCCAGAAATTGAGTTCCGTTGCGGGGGCGGCGCTCCCGGCTGCCGGTGAATCCTGTCGGGAATCGTGATACTCCGCAAGATATGTGTCGAACCGGTCCCCGGCGAAAAGGGTGCGCAGGTTATAGAGCTTGCGGTTTTTCTGGAAGAACGGATCGGCGGCTTTCAGGTCTATGATCCGGAAAAAGTCCTCCTTCTGCCGCCCCTCTTTCAGCAGGGCCGCAATCAGGCCGTGGTCATTGAGGCATTTCCCGGTTTTTTTGTTGAAATATTCCATGATTTCCCGCGAAACAGACTCCACCGTGTCTTCTCCCTTCTTTTCTTCTTTCTTCACATCTTCTCTCTTCTCTTCTTCTTTCTTCTTTTCTTCATCGCCATGCCCATGCACCAAAGGTGCACCTTCCGTGTTTTCGCGACGCTGACGCCAGTGGCCCACAAGTTTATCGAACTCATGGACTTGGAAGAATACGAACGTATCCTCGATACGGTATGAAATACGGTTTCGTTCCTGAAAAAACGAAAACAATCTGAGAATCTTTCCCGGTCTTGCGTGACATCTCCGGGATATGTTCACCAGAGAAAGCCTGATGAAACCGTAATCGTCCCGGAGATCATAGAACTCGGAGTACGCTTCTCTCAGGCATTGAAAGAACACGTACGACAGGTGGGAAAAGAACGTGTAACCGTCGCAAACATCCGGGTCGCGGTGCCAGTCCGTGAAATGCTTGAACCATTTCATGCAGCCCTCCAAAGCAAAAGATGGTTTGTTATTCTATCGGCAACCTGGGTATGGCGAGTGCAACACAAGGATTTGAGAATAATGCGAAACATAACAATAGTTAGCTGTTCGGGCAAAAAAAGACGGAGTATCCCGCCTTACAGTACCTAAAATGGGGTGCCGAAGGGGAAAAGGCAAGAAATATATTTTGAAAGAGTGTAAATAATTATCTTAACACGGGTGTGGGGTGGGGGAGACAGGATGAGGGTGTGATGAAACAGACGTTATATTTAGTATGGAGCACATTGCTCTTGCTCTTCTCCTGTTCAGGAGCGGGAAGTATGGGGGAACAGGAAGAATTAATCCCGCATCGCGTATATGTGCGCCGTATATGTCTTGACATGAATTAACTCAATGTATATATAAAAGCTGTGCTAATAAGGCATCTTCTATCCCATGGTATTTACCGTATTGGTTGAAAACGGGAAAATTGAAATGAATGAATTGGAATTTACCGGTGAAGTAGTCAGTTGGATAAACCAAATAATCCAGAATATGCCGAATCTCCCTTTCTCCCGTGCAAAGATCGAGCAACAGGCGCATGGTTCCTTGAAGCGGCGTGATATAACGCTTCTCGATAAGAGCGAAAGGATTGTCCTCACCGGAGAAGTAAAGCTGCCGTACGCGAAAGACGGGAATACCCCTTTCAACGATACGGTGGTTACCGATGCCCGGCTGAAAGCCAGAAAAGCGGGTACGCGCTTTTTCTTTACCTGGAATGTGAACGAGTTCATTCTATGGGATTCGGAAACAGTCAAAACCGCATGGCATGACCATCACTACAAACCGTGGCCGGTAACAAATGTCTATTCCGATAGCCACTTGGATATTCCCCCGACCCGTAAGGCGATTTATGATTGGCTCACTGGTTTTCTGCTGGAGTTTTCCGGTATACTCCGCGGAACCGCCGCAATCGGGGCAAAACTCCCGGATGAACATTTTGTTCATATTCTGGAGTCGTTTTTAAACAGCCCGATTCAACTTACTCTTGATGAATTGCTCAAGAAATATCAATCAAAGCCTTTTAAACGCGACCTCGACCAGTGGATGCGGGAGGAACACGGGTGGACCATTGTTGACGACCCGCAGGGGATCACCAATAACTTGGAACGGGCGGCAAAATCGGCCTGCTATATGCTGGTGAACAAGCTGGTTTTCCATGAGGCGCTACTGAAGCGGTACGGCTCGAAAATGGACAGCCTAACTGTGCCGGATCATATCGACACCGGGGAGAAACTGCGGAGTCATCTGGAATGGTATTTCGAGCAGGCAAAAAAAATCACCGGCGATTATGAAACTGTTTTTGGCGAAGACTATAGAACTATCGGAAATCGTATTCCTTCATATTCGGATAGAGCCGTTCATTGTTGGCGGGAGTTGATTAACCAGATACACCGGTTCGATTTTTCCAAACTGGATTATGAAATTATCGGAAGCATTTTTGAGCGGCTAATTTCAGAGGAAGAAAGAAAAAAATACGGCCAATTCTACACACGGGCGGAAGTGGTCGATATTATCAACAGCTTTTGCATCCGGAACGGAAATGAAAAGGTCATGGACCCGGCCTGCGGCGGGGGAACGTTCCTGGTTCGGGCGTATGCCCGAAAGCGGGAACTCAATCCCGCACGGCAGCACGGCCAGATATTATCCGATCTGTTTGGCGTCGATCTGTCCCAGTTCGCAACGCATCTAACCACGATAAACCTTGCGACCCGTAATCTGGTGAGCGAAGAGAACTATCCTCAGATTGCCCGGAGTGACTTTTTCGATGTTTATCTGAAAATGAAAAGGGCCATTTTTTGGAGAAGAGACAAAGAAGCCTC
>CAYRTQ010000163.1:1922-10359 GCA_964426865.1 uncultured bacterium | reverse complement strand
CAAGGAGGCGCCATGATCCCCCGTCCCGTGCTGCACCAGGTCACCCTGATCCTCCGCTGGACCGCCCGTCTGCTCGGACTTCTCGTGTTTCTCTTCTGGGGAGCCTTCTTTGTCGAGCACCTGGCCTGGTTCGCCCACCCCTCGAAGCTTCCCCCCGCCGCGGTCTTTTTCGGCCAGACGCTCCATTTCCTCATGCTGGCGGGGCTCATCCTCGCCTGGAAATGGGAGATTCCGGGCGCGCTGCTGGTTCTCGCCACATCGTTCATTTTCTTCTACAGCAAGGCGGGTGAGAATTTCCTTCTCTTCTTCGGGATAACCGCGATTCCGGCGATACTTTTCCTCACCGTGGCGTTCCTGGATCACACGCTCCGCAATCCCGCGCGCCTCGTCCCGAAAGCGCCGGGACAATGAGAGCGCTTCTTGCTGCGCTCCTGCTCCTGGCCGTCCCATATGCCGCATATGCCGTGGAATCGTTCACCCGCGCCGGAATCGCCCTCGGGGGGACCGGGTTTCTTTCCCTCCGTATCGAACGTCATTACGGCGATTCCTTCGCGCGGGTGAATATCGGGATTCTCGAGCCACGGGAACTGTGTCTCTCGGCATCGGTCCACCGTGGATTCACCGTGAACGAAATTTCCCCCCACATGGGAATCGGGATCATGAACGTGCTCATCTTTCCGGAAGGGAAATTCGGACACCTCGATCTGCTGAATCTTTCCGCCGGGATAGAGGGGAATCTCACCGATCGCAATGCGCTGGGAATGGAAGGGGACCTGAATATTTTCCTGCGGGGGAGAAATCCGGGCGGCGGGAAGGCGACTTTCGGGAAAGGCGGCCTCCGCAGCCGGATGCTGATGATTCCGGCGGTGTACTATTTGCGAAGATAGATAATTTGGCGCTTCGCAGTTTTTTTATGGGTAGATGCCATGACCGGACATGGCCTGCATGTGCCGGTTACAAAAGTGTTTTGATGCAACAAAGAAAGTCCTCCGCCCTCCCATCTCCTCTGTACTTTTCTGTTCGCCCAGAAAAGCGCCAAAAGAGGGCGGTCCGGGAAAAGCCCCTCACTTCCGGCTTCATCGCAGGAACAGATAGGCCAGCGCCGCGGTCAGGTAGAAATCGGCATCGAGCACGAGCTGGTGGTAGAGACGGAAAAAGAAGCCCTTCTTGCTGAGCGGATGGATGGTGAGGAGGACGGAGACCAGGGGGATGATGAGAACCAGTGGCCGTGAGGTTTGGTAGACCAGGGCCAGACCGGCCAGACTGAGCGCGAGAAGGGAATTGATGAGGTAGAGAATCCGTATGGTATGGTTTCTCCCGATGAGAACGGGGATGGTTTCCATGCCCACCAGACGGTCGGATTCGATGCCGCCCATGGCGAGGATGGTGGCGCGGGAGAAGACCAGGACAAACACGAACGCCGCTCCGGCGAAAGCGATCGGGCCCGGAAAGGCGGTGTGGGTGAGGGCGGGGAGAACCACCACCGCGAAAGTCCAGGCGGTGGCGATCATGATATCCTTGGAGCCGGGGATATCGCGGAGGCTCTTGTAGCGGAACTTCCACCCGGCGGGGAGAACCCGTATGCTGTACAGCCCCCCGAGGAGATAGGAGACGAGGACGAGAATGAATGTCAGGGTATCGGAAAAGAACGCGATGGCGAGCGCGATGGGGAACGACACCCCCGCCAGGCCGAGATATATCCGCCAGTATTGCCGCAGGATGGGATTCACCGTGCGGGGATTCCAGTTGATTTCCAGGTACTTGTTGACCGCATGCAGGGGGAAGAGATAGAAAAAGGCCATGAGATAGTATTGCGGCAGAGTCGGAATGCGCATGAACAGGCACATGGCATAGGTGAGCGCCGCCGCGCCCAGACAGAGCACGAAATTGCCCTCCACCGCGAAAAATCCCAGTCCCCGTATGAAATCAAGCGCCTTGCTGTGATGCTGGGGGGCGTATCGGGAGATGGTGTCCACCACCTGCTGAATCACCCAGTTGGGAGTGGAGGCCCCGGCGGTAACCCCGATTACATTGTACTGTGAGAGCGCGCGCAGGTCCAGTTCCGCGGGGTCCTCGATGAGGAAGGTGGGCTGGCCCAGTTCTTTGGAGATTTCCGCCAGACGCTTGGTGTTGGCGCTGCTGCGCCCGCCGACCACCACGGTGGCGTCAGTGGTTTCGGCCAGGCGAACGATGTCTTCCTGACGCCTCTCAGTGGAATGGCAGACTGTCCGGGCTATATGGGAAACCTGGGCGCGACGGCTGACCTCCTCGGCGATTTCGTTGTACCGCACGCTGTTCAGCGTGGTTTGGGCCACCACGCAGACTTTTTCCATGAGCGGGAGCTGCGCGGCCTCCTCGCGGGTTTCCACCACGATTCCGGTATTCTCCGCGGAGCCGAGGAGCGCATCGATCTCGGCGTGGCCGCGGTCGCCCACGATGACGATGGAGTAGCCCAGTTCGTGGTACTTGCGGATGATGCCCTGGCTGCGCAGGACATTGGGACAGGTGGCGTCCACCACGATCGCCCCGGCCGCATCGAGTGTGTCGCGTACCTCGGGAGGAACGCCGTGAGCGCGGATCACCACGGTTTTGCCACGGAGCGATTCATCCACGGCGTTTGCGACGAAAACGTTCCGCGATTCCAGCATCTCCAGCGCCTGGGGATTGTGAATGAGCGGGCCGAGAGTATAGGTGACCTCCTTCCCGCGCGCCACATCCAGCACGCAGTCCATCGCCTTTCGTACGCCGTAGCAGAACCCGGCGCTCTCCGCCAGCTTGACCTTCATAAAAACCTCTGAAAAAGTAATGCGCTCAACCTTGAAAAGACGAGCGGGGCGGGTGTGTAAGCCCTCCCCGCTCTCATCCCTCATGCCTCTTCGTTACACCGCCGCGATGCACTCGATCTCCACCCGTGCGCCCTTGGGGAGCGCGCCGACCTGAATGGTGGAGCGGGCGGGCGGCGCGGCCCGGAAATAGGAGCCGTAGACCTCGTTCACCCGGGCGAAATCCCCCAGATCGGTGAGAAAGATGGTGGTCTTGACCACCTTGTCCAGCGAACTTCCCGCGGCTTCGAGAACCGCTTTCAGGTTGTCCATCACCCGCGCGGCCTCGGTCGCGATATCCCCTTCCGGAATGGCGCCGGTTTTTGGGTCCAGGGGAATCTGGCCGGAGCAGAACACGAAGCCCCCGGCAACGATGGCCTGCGAATAGGGTCCCACCGGCGCGGGCGCACCGTCGGTATTCACTACCGTTTTATCCATGTCTCACCTCCGTGGTTGGAAAGAAAGGGGCAAAGGGACAAGGGGCAAAGGAACAAAGGGGAAATGCCTGGACCCGCAACACCGCACCATTCTTTGTCTTTTCCCTCTGCCCCTTTGCTCCTTTGTTCCTTTGCCCCTGCTTCTCACTCTATCACTTTCGGGATTACGAAATGCCCGTGATCCGACTCGGGCGCGTTGGCCAGCGCGGTTTCCTGGTCGAAGGAACAGTGGACGCGGTCCTCGCGCATGACATTCTGCACCGGGAGAATGTGGGTCAGCGGCTCCACCCGTTCGGTGTCCAGTTCGGAGAGCTTGTCGAAATAGCAGAGAATATCGTTCAGAGTGCCGGTGAGCTGCGCCTTCTCCTCCTCGGAAAAATACAGACGGGCCAGGGTGGCCGCCGTGTCCACGTCCTTACGGGTTACCGCCATGATGCCTCCTTGACGTTCCAGAAATCCCGGATGAAATTTTCTCCCGAAATATCGCACATAAAATGAAAAGTCCAAAGGATAAAATAAGCCGTTCGCGTCACGAGGGAACACAGGGGCCGATACCCGGCGGGTCTGCGGTTCCTTCCTCTGCGGCGTCCTTTCTCATCCTTCGGACTTTCGGACTCCGGGCCGTTTTTATCCCTTTGTCAGCTTCCCGAATTTCGCCACGATCTTTTTCTCCTCCACCCCGAACATGATGGTGAGCACCGCGCTCTCTCCGGATCCGGTGATACGGGTGATGCGGCCGCGCCCGAACTTGGGGCTGCGGACATACTCGCCCACCTTGAAACTGAACTCGCCGCCGTCGTCCGGGACCTCCTGGGTGTAGTCCTCGAATTCCATGGTTTTCCGCACCGGGGTGCGGCCGTGGAGGGACGCCGGGTCGGGCGACACCTGGGAGGGCTTGTCGAACTCCACCGCGTCGAACGGCAGTTCCTTGATGAACGGGGAAGCGCCGCCCCCGAAGGAACCGTAGCGGAGGCGCTGACGGGCATAGCAGATATGGAGCAGGTCCTCGGCTCGGGTGATGCCCACAT
Source organism: uncultured bacterium (assembly GCA_964426865.1). Taxonomy (GTDB): domain Bacteria; phylum Latescibacterota; class Latescibacteria; order Latescibacterales; family Latescibacteraceae; genus JAWLHT01. The sequence continues at coordinate 6,072 of CAYRTQ010000163.1, read as the reverse complement.
AAAAGAGACGGCGCTCCTCCTCGAATTCAGCCGGACTCTCCATGGTTTTCGGGAGGGGAAAGAGGCCGTTCTCCACTCCCGCGATGTAGACGGAGCGGAATTCCAGTCCCTTGGCGGAATGGAGGGTCATCATGGTCACCGCGTCCGAATCGTCGTTCCAGTTATCCACATCCGAAACAAGGGTGACCTCGCCGAGAAAGGCGCTGAGATCGTCCTCGCCGGAGGTGTTCTCGTATTCTCCGAGTGCGGTGATGAGTTCGTTGAGGTTGTCCCGTCGCTCCTCGATATTCTCCGGGTTTTCCTGTTCCAGGTAGGAGAGATAGCCGACCCTTTCCACCACGGTCTGGGCGAGATGGTCCAGCTTGACCGTGCCGCGCAGCGCGATGAGCTCGTCCATCACCCCGGAGAATTCCCGCACCTTCTGGAGCATGGCCCCGGAAAGGTATTCCCCGGCGCGCTGGATCGCCTCCACGATGGTGATGTTCCGCTGGGCGGCGAAATGCTCGATGGTTTCCAGCGTCTTGGGACCGACTCCCCGCTTGGGAGTGGAGATCGCCCGGGCGAAGCTGACCGCGTCCACCGGGTTCGCCAAAAGGCGGAGATAGGCGAGCACATCCTTGATTTCCTTGCGCTCGTAGAATTTGATCCCGCCCACGATGACATAGGGAATCCCCCGTCGCCGCAGCACATCCTCGAAGGAGCGCGACTGGGCGTTGGTACGGTAGAGAATGACAAAGTCCCGGAGCCGCAGGGAATGCTGATCCCGCTCTTTCGTGAGGGAGGTCACCACCCGCTCGGCCTCGTCACGATCGTCCCAGGCCTCGATGATGCGCACCTTCTCGCCGCCCTGACGGGAGGTGCGGAGTTCCTTGGACATACGGTCGCGGTTGTTTTTCACCACCTCGTTCGCCGCGCGGAGGATGAATGCGGTGGAGCGGTAATTGTCCTCCAGCCGCACTGTTTTCACTCCCCGGAAATCGCTCTCGAAATTGAGGATGTTCTGTATGTCCGCGCCGCGCCAGCTATAGATGGACTGGTCGTCGTCGCCCACCACGGTGACATTGCCGGTTCCGCCCGCCAGTTGCCGCATGAGGTTGTACTGGGTGGAGTTGGTGTCCTGGTACTCGTCCACCAGGATGTGACGGAACCGCGCCTGCCAGTCGCGCAGGGTCTCCGGGTGTTTCGCGAACATCTCCACCGGCTTGAGCAGGAGATCGTCGAAATCGAACGCTCCGGATCCCCGCATCAGCTCGGTGTATTTACGGAATATCTTGGCGGCGTCCAGCGCATCGCGCGGCGCCACGATCGTGCTCAGGTCGTCCGGGGTCAGATTGTGGTTCTTGGCCTGACCGATGATGCCGAGCGAACGCTGGGGAGTGAGACTGTCCTTCTTTATGTTCAGTTCGGTGAGCACCCGTCTCACCACGGAAAGCTGGTCGTCGCGGTCATAGATGGTGAAATCGCGTTTCAGCCCCCAGCGTTCCGCCTCGCGACGGAGAATACGGACGCAGATGCCGTGGAAGGTGCCGATCCAGAGCCCCTGCGCGGGGATGTCCAGCAGCTTTTCCACCCGCGAGACCATTTCCCGCGCGGCCTTGTTGGTGAATGTGACAGCGAGGATTTCCCAGGGTTTGAGCCCGAGGGAAACCAGGTGGGCTATCTTGTGGGTCAGAACACGGGTCTTGCCGCTTCCCGCACCCGCCAGCACCAGGGTGGGACCTTCGCAGTTCAGCACCGCCTCACGCTGCGGAGGATTCAACAAATCCAGATTGATACCGTGATTCAGGGGAAATCTCCATTCTAAAAAGATAGAAGCCGGGAGTCGGAAGAAAAACACCGGAAGCCGGGAAAAATGAAAAAACAATAAGCTTCGCAGTGGGCTCAGGCGGAATCCGCATCAGCACCGTTTATCCACGGGAAACCGCGAAGCACGGTAATTTCTCGCAAAGTATCCGCGGGCGCAAGGAAAAACGGACAAGCGGACTCATTTCGGCGCTTCTTTCCCTTCATGTACGCCGAAACAGTCCGCCGGTTTCATATATCTTGTTTCACACGGGAGTACGGACGATGCCGATTCCTCGGCGCTGAACGGTATAGCGGGAAAAGGTGCGGTTCGGCATCCCCCCGGGGAGCGCCGTGTATCCCGCTCCCGAAAACCCGCATCATTTCGCCATGATCCGGCACCGCGCGGTCAGTTCCACACGGTCGCCGATGCTGATGGATTCGCCCTTGAGCGAGGTCACCAGGACCGCGGTTTCTCCCGGCATGACACTGATGGCCGCGAGTTCGCCCAGGGGGTCCAGGTGGCCGGTGTCGTTCACATTGCTCTTGCGCGGGAAGATGGTGAAAATATCCCCCGCCCGTACGCCGTCACGCTCGCCCTTGTCAATATAGAGAATATCGTCGGTGTGGATGCTGATCATGGGCTCGTTGACCGCCAGGATGAGGCCGCGGATTTCCGTATCCGGGCGCACCCAGGCATCGAAGAGCGGACCGCCCCCCACGGTGTAGGTCATGACCCGGTCGTCCACCGCCAACGGTTCCAGCGTTTCGGTGACCGTGCAGCGGGACTGGTTTTCCCCGACGGACGCCACTTTCAGGATGCCCTTGATGCGCACCACGACACCATAATCCCGCCCGGTAACCGGGTGTTTCACGGTCTCCCCGATTCCGATGACCGCGAGCGTGTCGCCCGTCTTGACCCCCTGCAGGGTCCCACGGTCGGTGATGACCGTATCGTAGCGTATGGCGCTCACCTGCTCGCCTTCGATACGGATCACCTTGTTCGGGGAGATTTCCGAGCGCGGGCGGATGAACCCGGTCCGCATATAGTTCTTTTGGGTGAAAACGGGACGGGGTGTGCGGAGCGCGCGGAGCACGTTCTTGTCCTCGGGCGCGGAAGGAGTATCCGACGACGTCCGATCCAATTCCGTGATTCCGGTCAGCACCGGCGCGGAAACGGGTTCGGGCGCATTCGCCGACAGGGCCGAGGAGGATGCTGAAGGAGCGGATTTCAGGCCGAAAACGATCTTCTGCCCGGGATATATCCAGTGCGGGTCGTGGATGAAGTCATTCTTTTTCCACAAGTCGGTCCATACAAAGGGATCGCCCAGAAATTCCTTCGAAATGCCCCACAGGGTGTCCCCCGGCTTGACCACATATGGATCGGAAACGTTCGCGGGCGTGTGTTTCAGTTGGAAATCCTGGGCGGACAAAAAGAGCGGGGTGACCAGCAGGAACAGCGCGGAAATTGCAAGTTCCGACTTCATGACCCTTTCCTCCGGTGAAAACGCGAACAAGGCGGGATGGAACCACCGATGAATACGGATAAATATGGACAAAAAACATCCTGAATACAACCGGCGCGGTGGCGCGTATCACATCCCGGCATTCTTTTACAAAAAAAATCTTCAGAGGCAGCCCTTACTCGGCCGAAAAATCGATTTAACCCCGGGAATCGGAAATGCTCCAGACGAATTGCCGTCCAAATTGGTAAGGCAGGATTTGAAACCTGTCTGAACCGGTGATGCGCATGATTGTAATGATGAACCGCTGATACTGCATTCCATCAGTTTTTTATCATTCGCATCATTCGAATCACTGGTTCAGACAATCAGTTCCTGTACCCATCCCGGTATCCCGTCACTGAGGCTGGCGCGAGCGCTTGATGAGATAGCGTGAGACCGCCACCTGGTGTTCGGCGAGAGTTTTGGAAAACTCGTGGGTGCCGTCGCCATTGGACACGAAATACAGGTAATCGGTATTGGCCGGATAGAGCGCCGCGATGATGGATTTCTCTCCCGGACTGGCGATGGGACCGGGGGGGAGACCCTTGTTGAGATAGGTGTTGTAGGGCGAATCGATCTGCAGATCCTGGTCCAGCACCCGCCGTTTTTCGCCGAGGATGTACTGGATGGTGGGGTTGGCCTGAAGGGGGTAGCCCAGTTTCAGGCGACGGTGGAAGACCTGGGAGATGATGGGCCGCTCGATATCGGTGGCCGCCTCGGTCTCCACCAGGGAAGCGAGCGTCATCACCTGATCCAGCGTCATGTTCAGCTGCTGAGCGCGGGTTAAATAGTCGTCCGTAAACACTTCGTTGAAGCGGTTGAGCATTTTAATGAGGATCGTTTCCACGCTCGCATCGACATAT
>CAYRTQ010000163.1:0-1912 GCA_964426865.1 uncultured bacterium | reverse complement strand
GATTGACCGTCAGATTCAGGAGACGGGCGCGGGTGCGCATGGGTTCGGTGAAGGTCCGCTGGTACTGATCGACCATGTGTTTGATGACATCCCGCGCTTTTGTGCCCTCGACAACGAAATAGGTTTCTGGGAAGAGATATCCCTCGAGGGTTTCGTTTTCAATGCCCAGGCTTTTGGCGGTCGCGCGGTCGCGGGCGAGAATGGCGAAGGCGAGGGAGTCCACTCCGGCTTTACGGTAGAAAAGGGAGGCGATTTCGGTGATATTGGAGCCTTCCGGGATGGTGACCCGAATGTCGATGGGGCCGGGAGGGGTGTTCGCGAGATAGCGTGCCAGGTCGGCGGTGCGCATGGCGCGGGGAATCTTGTAGCGCCCGGACCGGTACCGTGACTCGTACCCCTTGGATTTTGACACGAACCGGAAAAGGAACGCGCTCCGGATATATCCCCTTTTCTTCAGCATGTGGGCGAGTTCTCCGGCGTTCATCCCTTTCCGGATGTCGATCACCGCTCCCGCCGATTTGGGGGCGGGAACGTTGAGCGTCAGGATGATCTGCAGGAGGACGATGGCGGCCAGCGCCACCAGGGTCAATCCGGCCATCACCGCCATGCGGGGTCTGAGAAGGTGGTTTATATTCATGGGAGGGTTCTCATGTATTCCTGCAGAATAAGCGTGGCGGAGATACGATCCACCATCGGCTTGTTCCGGGAAGGTTTCTTGTCCAGCGCCTGCATCACCCGGTGCGCCTGCATGCTGGTCATGCGCTCGTCCCAGAATATCACGGGAAGGGAAGTCTCGCGGGACAGGGCTTCTCCGAAGTCGCGCACCTTACGGCTTTTCTCGCTCTCGGTGCCGTCCATGTTCAACGGGAGGCCGATTACGATGCGACCCGCGCCCTTTTCCCGCACGACTGCGGCAACCCGCGGGACGATTTCCTCCTCGCTCGATACGACGACGGTATCGAGGCCCTGGGCGGTGTATCCGAGTTCGTCGGAAATGGCCAGCCCGGTACGGCGCTCCCCGTAATCAATCGCAAGAATCCGCATCGGAATACCCCGCTTTCCGTACGTCCGCCGCCACCTGTTCATGGACCTTGAAGGCGAGGGGAGGAAGGGAATCGAAATCGAACCAGCGCACCTCGGCGGCATCGTCGCCCGCCACCGGTTCTCCGCTCCAGTCATGCACCCGGTAGGCCAGGAGCAGCACATGACGGCTCTGTCCGGTGATGCTGTCGTATGCGCCGATCAGGGAAAGTCTGCCCGCGGTGACTCCGGTTTCCTCCAGCAGCTCGCGTCCGGCTCCCTCTTCGGGGGATTCGCCCCATTCGAGAAAGCCGCCGGGGAAGCACCACTCGCCGATATGGGGTTCGATGCCGCGCAGGGTCAGGAGCGCTTTCCCCTTCCGCAGAACCACCAGGCAGGCCGCGGGATAGGGATTGACATAGATGACATGCCCGCACCGGGTGCATACCGGGCGATTACGCCCCTCGCAGGGAATGACCTCGACCGGGGCGGCGCACACGGGACAGAAATTGAAAACGGGCAGCGAAAGATTCATGGAAACAGTCCGGTGAAGAAATGAATGGATGGGGTGGGTTCACAAGGTGATGCCGTGGTGGTTGATTTTCTCACCGGCCTCAAGGAGGAAATATAATCAGCGGGGTAAAACGGTGAAAGGGTAAAATCGGGAGCGGGGGATCGCGAGAGGCGAATGGCGACGTTGAGCGGGGGAAGGGAACACGAAATAAACCTTGATTTAATTTGCGATATAAATATATTAATAATACTTTTTAATCGGTCGCCGCGATTCCTTCTTGCCTTCAATTACGGGAATCCCATAACCCCGCGTATTACGGTTCATATACCAAGCCGCGAAATTTTCTCCGTCAGGCCAAATTAATTGCGAAATTTATTT
>CAYRTQ010000162.1:0-10384 GCA_964426865.1 uncultured bacterium | reverse complement strand
ACACCGTGCAGTCCAGCGGCCTCAACGTGCAGGACAACCGCCCGGAAGCCCAGCTCCATTTCGATACCGAGATCATGAACCGCGAAAATATCCAACCCGCGAACGTGTCGAGCGAACTGTCCGCCTTCAGCCGCAATCCCACCTCCTCCGCGCAGTTCAAGCAGGGGACGGACGTATACGATATCATGATCCGGAACAACGCGGTGGAGCAGGACGAGGACAAGACCGCCGACGACCTCCGTCAGGTCCGCGTTCCAAGCGACGCGGGGTCGACCATGGAACTCGGCCAGTTCAGCAATCTGGTGTTCGGACGGGGTTCCGGGTCCATCCACCGCATGAACCAGGAAAAGCAGATCGAGGTCACCTACCGGTTTACGTCCGATGTGACCGAATCGAAACCGGCGCTCGAATCCGCCCGGAGCGACGTGGACGCCATTGTCGCCGGAATATCCATCCCGCCGGGAGTGGCGGTGGAGGTGCGGCACGACGAGACGGATGTGAGCGAGTTCTACTTCCTGATCGGCGCGGCGTTCGTTCTCATCTTCATGATCCTGGCGTGCGTGTTCGAATCCCTTTCCTCGCCGCTGGTCATGATGTTCACCATCCCGCTGGCGGCCATCGGGGCGCTCTGGGCGCTGCCAGCGCGCTCATCGGACTGCTCATCCTCCTCGGCGTGGTGGTGAACAACGGCATCCTGCTCATCGATTTCACCCGCATCCTCCGTCAGCGGGGATTCACCCGCGAACGGGCGCTCATAACCGCCGGGCGGGCGAGGGTGCGGCCCATTCTCATCACATCCATCACCACGATATGCGGAATGATGCCGCTCGCGATGGGCAAGGCGGAGTATGTGAGCATGATCGGGGCGCCGTTCGCCATCGCGGTGGTGGGCGGGCTCAGCCTGAGCACGCTGTTCACCCTGGTGTTTCTCCCCACCGTATATTCCGGACTGGAGAACGCGCTCGCCTGGCTCCGCGGACTGGACTGGCGGGCCAAGGCGCTCCAGATCGCCGTGCTCGCCGCGCTGGCGGTGCTCATCAATTCCTCCGTGGACGGCCTGCTCTGGAAATTCGTCGCCTGGACCGCATCCTTCATCCTGGTCCCCGCGGTCCTGTACTTCTTCATGACCAGCCTGCGTCAGGCCCGCGCGGAGTACATCCGTCGCGACGAGCCCCTGCGGGTCAGCATCCGCCGTCTGGTGAAGATCTACGACGCCGACGGGCGTTTCGTCCGGGAATGGAAGAAGGGCGCGCGTCTGGAAGGTTTCGAGGGGAGCACAAACCCGAAAGCGGGGTTGGATCGCCTCGGATGGGGACTTCCCGTGCTCGGCTTCCTGGTCTATTTCGCGTTCTTCTATATCCGGGGCGGAATCTGGTCGTTCACGCTCTCCCACGCCGTGTATTTCCTTTCCCTTTTCCTGTGGCGCGGAGTGGAGGGAGCCATCGAGCGACGGAGCACGCTGAAGCCCTTGTATTTCCGCATGGCGCGTCAGATCGGGGAAACACTTCGCTGGGGACTGCCCGCGGTGGGGCTGGTCGCTTTCCATTTCCAGGGATTCCGCGTGGCGGAACTGGTTTTCATCGCCCTGCTCTGGTATCCGGCGCTGGCCATCAACGCCCTCGCGAACCGGTATCACCGGAGAAAGATCAATGTCGAGCGCTTGCAGGGCCGTTTCTCCGGGGCGCGGCGTTCCATCTACCGGTTTGTGCGCGCGGTGCCGGTGATCGGCACCAAGAAGAATCCCTTCGGTGCGCTTGACGGCGTCTCGCTGGAGATTTCCAGCGGCATGTTCGGCCTCCTCGGCCCCAACGGCGCGGGGAAGACCACCATCATGCGCATCATCTGCGGCATCTTCACCCAGAGCATGGGAACGATGCGTCTGAACGGCATCGATTTCCGTGAGAAACGCGAGGAACTCCAGGGGCTCATCGGCTATCTGCCCCAGGAATTCGGCACCTACGAGAACATGAGCGCCCGTGAATTCCTCGATTACATTGCCATCCTGAAGAACATCACCGACCGTGAGGAGCGTCAGAAAATCGTGGATCACGTGCTCACCGCGGTGCATCTGGGCGACAGCGGCCACCTCAAGATCGGCTCCTTCTCCGGCGGCATGAAACAACGGGTGGGCATCGCCATGACCCTGCTCCACCTGCCGCGCATCCTCGTGGTGGACGAGCCGACCGCCGGACTGGACCCCCGGGAGCGCATCCGTTTCCGCAACCTCCTGGTGGAACTCAGCCGCGAACGCATCGTGATCTTCTCCACCCACATCATCGAGGATATCTCTTCCTCCTGCAACCGGGTGGCGGTGCTGAACCGCGGGAAGATGGCCTACCTGGGCGACCCGTCCTCCATGACCGAAGCGGTGCGGGGGAAAGTCTGGCAGTTCATGGCGGACGACGCCGCGTTCTCCGCGCTCCGGGGCAAACTGCGCATCGTGCACCACATGCGGGTGGAAGACCGGATACGGGTGCGGTGCCTGAGCGAGAATGCGCCCTGTCCCGGCGCCGAACCGGCCCAGCCGACGCTCGAGGACGCCTATCTCTGGCTCATCGGCGAGGGAAAAGCATAACCGGCGGCTCACCGCGCCGTTCATACGTCCCCCGTCCGTCCACACCGGACGGCGGGGGTCAACCGGGGAATTTCACCGAGGAATCATTTCATGGACATGAAACGCGTTTCGCTCAATATCTGGACCATAACCTCCAGTCTGATACGATATAACCTGAAAATCATTTTCGCCGGGAAATTCATCTTCTTCCTGGCGGCGGCGCTCGGCATTTTCGTGCTGGTGACCGCGCTCACCATCGTGAATTCCGATTCGACGGTCACCCAGGGATTCGTGTACGGCCTTCTCCTCGTCCCCGGGATCCTCCTCGTCTTCTATCCGACCACGTTCGGAATCCAGAACGATGTGGACACCCGCATGATCGAAATCCTCTTCGGGATTCCCAACTACCGGTACAAGGTCTGGCTTCTGCGGCTGGGGATCATCTATCTCCTGGTGTTCGCCATCCTCTTCGTGCTCGGCGCGCTGAGTTCGGTGGCCCTCACCAGCCTCCCGGTGCTGAAAATGACCATGCAGCTCATGCTGCCCATCCTCTTTTTCGGGAGCATCGCGTTCATGCTCTCCACCCTGCTCTGCAACGGCAGCGCCACCGCGGTGGTTATGATCATTCTCGGCATGGGGGTCTGGATCGCCCAGGCATCCATCGGAACCAGCAAATGGAACCCCCTGCTCAACCCCTTCACCCTTCCCCAGAACGCCAACGAGGATGTCTGGGCGGGCGTCGTGCTGAACAACCGCGTGTTCCTCGTGGCGGGCATCATCGCGGCCATCCTCTACGGGCTTTTGAATCTGCAGAAACGGGAGCGCTTCATGTCCTGAGCGGACGGCCGTTGCACATCATTCACCCGGGTCCATTACCGTCCGCCCCTCGGCATGGACCCGTTTCATGCCGTGTTTTTGTATACGCCCGCAAACCGGCGATCCGTCCGCTCCCCATCGAAACCAGTTGACACCATGCGCGGGAATCAGTATTTTTCACCACGTAAGCCTATCGCGGGAAGCGCCCTCACGCCGTCCCGCCTGAGCGGATCACCTTCATTTTCAGGAGTTCCACGAATGCGTACCTCGAACTGACCCGGGAAGGTTTGACGGCATCCCCGGGGAGTTCTCCTCCCCAATGCACCCCTCATCGGGGTGTCTCCCGTTATGTCGTGTTTCCTTCCCCTTGCGGATATTCGTTCGCGGCGGAACCGGCTGGCCCGGTTCGCGGCGTCGGCACGCCCGTCTTTGCTGACGGGTCAATCCAGGGAACCGAAGGAGGCACGATGTCCCGCTCCATACTCTCGATCACATCACTCACATTCCGATATGACAGCATGCCCGAACCCCTGTTTCAGGGGCTGACCGTCCGTTTTCCCGAGGGCTGGACCGGGATTGTCGGTCCCAACGGGTCCGGGAAGTCCACCCTGCTCCGTCTGGCAACCGGCGAACTCGCGCCCTCACGGGGAAGCGTGGAAGGCCCTTCCCGCGTCCGGTACTGCGAGCAGCGGACGGATGAACCGCCAAGGGATATGGGGGATTTGCTGGATTCCACTGAACGCCGGGATGCGGTCCTCCGGGGAAAACTCGGCCTGGAGCCGGACTGGGAGGACCGCTGGGATTCGCTCAGCCACGGCGAGCGAAAACGCGCCCAGATTGCCGCCGCTCTCCGCGAGGAGCCGGATGTTCTCGCCCTGGACGAACCCACCAACCACGTGGACGCGGAAGTGCGGGCGTTGCTGGCCGGTGCGCTGCGGAGCTTCCGGGGAATAGGACTCCTGGTGAGCCACGACCGCGAACTCCTGGACCTCCTCTGTTCCCGGTGCCTGTTCCTCGACCCGCCGGAAGCCGTGCTGTATTCGGGGAACTACACCGAAAGCGCGGCGCAGCGCGACCACGACCGGGCCGCCCTGACCCGCCGTCGCGAACTGGCGAACGAGACCGTACGCAAGCTGGAGCGCGAGTTCATCCGTCGCCGCGAGCAGGCCGACCGCGACAGCCGTACCCACTCCGGGCGGAATTTCGCCCCCCGGGACCACAATGCCCGGGCGAAGCTGGGCGGAGCCCGGCTGACCGGAAAAGACGCTGTCCAGGCGAATCTTGCCCGACGTATGGAAGACCGTCTCCATCGGGCCGAAGAGCGCCGTGACGATATCCGGGTGAAACGGGAAGCTCCGGGCGGCATACGCCTGGATGCCGCCCGCGCGCGGAGGGACCTTCTTTTCCGGATCGAGGCGGGGGGAATCCAGCTCGGGCCGGACCGTCGGCTGCAATTCCCGGCGCTGGCCATGCGCCCGGATGGCCGGGTCGCGATCACCGGTCCCAACGGCGCGGGAAAGAGCACCCTCCTGCGGCATATTCTGGAAGCGCTCGCCATACCGCACGAACGGACGCTCTCCATCGCCCAGGAAATCCCGCCGGATGCCGCGCGGGAAACGGCGGAGCGGATACGGACGCTCCCCGGCGCGGTACTCGGCCCGCTCATGACTTTGGTGAGCCGCCTGGGGTCCGACCCGGAACGGCTCCTCCGCACCGACGAGCCGAGTCCCGGAGAAATCCGCAAGCTCCTGCTCGCGCTCGGCATGGTCCGCGAACCCCAGATCATTGTCATGGACGAGCCCACCAACCACATGGACCTCGTCTCCGTGGAATGCCTGGAATCGGCGCTGGAGGACTGCGGGTGCGCGCTCCTGCTGGTGAGCCACGATCTGCGGTTCCTGCGAAGGCTCACCCGGGAGCGGTGGAACATCGCCCCCGCGAGTGAAGGCGGATCGGTATGCATGGAGTCATGGGGATGATGAGAATACGCATGTCCGGAGCCTGAGCATGGTCCGAACCGAGCCGAAGGGATTGACCGGACCCGGATTCCCGGGATCATTGTAATGAATTATACACGGGCATTTCTCAAACCCGTCGCCCTTCCCCGTCCCGGACATCTTCCCTGCATTTTTGCTTGGAAATTCCGGCCCCGTGTATTATTATTTTGAGCTACCCCATTCAGTTACGTTTTGTGATCGGTCGAGAAAATTTCGGGAGATAGAGCATCATGGAATCTGCGTTTTTCAGGGTCGGGAATCATGTACGGGGATCCCGGTTCCGTACCGGAGAGGGAGCCGAGGAGTTTTTCTTCACTGTTGAATCGCCGGACGGTGTGACTTTCGAGGAAGAGCTGGACGGGCTGTATACAGCGTACCGGGAGGCGTTGAAATCCCAGGGCCTCGATGAGGACACCCTGGTATTCACCCGTTTCCATGTGGGTGACATCACCAACCAGAAAGAGCGTCTCCTCTCGTCCCGCATATTCGGGACCGCCCGGAGGGGCGCGGTTTCCATCATTGAACAGTGTCCGGTGTGCGGCGGTTCCGTATCCCTGCTCGCATGGCATCTCCGTGAGGAAGGGCGGGCCCTCCCTCACGCGGAGGTATCCATCGATGGAGACGGCTGGCGGAATGGCGCGCTCATCCGGGGAAAGCACTATTCCCTTCTCTGGACCTCGAATTTCACCGCTGACTCCGGATGCGACTCCCTGGCCCAGACCACCCGTATTTTCCAGGATTTTCGCTCCGTCCTGGACGAGAACGGCATGAATCTCTTCGACAGCACGGTACGGACCTGGGTATATGTCCGGGACATAGACAACCATTATCACGGGATGGTGAAAGCCCGCAAGTCCTTCTTCCAGGAGCACGGGCTGCAACCGGAGACGAAGTATATCGCCAGCACCGGCATCGAGGGGTGCTCGAAGGAAGTGAACACCCTGGTCTCCCTCGACGCCCTCTCCGTCGGCGGGTTGAAGAACGAGCAGTTCGTCCGCATGGAGGCGCTCGATCATCTCTCGCCCACCATCAAGTACGGGGTGACCTTCGAGCGCGGGATGCGCATCCGCTACGGCGACCGCTCGCACCTCTATATCTCCGGCACCGCCAGCATCGACCGTGAAGGAACCGTCCTGCACCTCTCCGATGTGCGGAAGCAGACCGCACGCACGCTGGAAAATATCAACGCCTTGCTCGCCCCCCAGGGCGCCGGCCTGCGGGACCTGGCCTACATCGTGGTCTACCTCCGCAGTTTCAAGGACCGCGACCGGGTATGGGAAGTGCTGGAAAAGGAATTGCCGAAAGACATCCCCGTGCTCACCGTCCTCGGCCCGGTCTGCCGCCCCACGTGGCTGGTGGAGATCGAGGGCGTGGCGGTGATTCCCGATCATACCGAATATCCGCCGTTTCTCTGACGCCGCGGGCCCTCACCCGGCCTACGGCCACCCTCTCCCCCGCGAAATGATGCGCGGGCGAGGGAAGAACGCTTCCGGCAAGGCGTGTGAAGAATATAGCCGCTCAAAGAGGGGCATTTTCTTGCCGCTTTGCGTTGGCTTCCGACCTGTTTTTGAAAAGCCCTCCTTTCCCTCTCGCCCGCGCATCATTTCGCGGGGGAGAGAGGGCCAGGGAGTGAGGGCAAACAGCATCCGTAACTCCTCTCTCCCCACCCTTCCACATACCGTGGGGAATGACAGGATGTCTGGAGAATGCGGCGAGTTTTCCATAATCCCGGGAAGCATGGGCCGGACGGTTTTTTTCAGCTTTCCTCCTTTTCCGAAAGACTGTTCGTATCAGGCAACCCTTTTCCCCTTGCGCCTTTTCCCCCTCCCACCCCGCTTTTTATGTTGCATATCCCGCCGATACAGGCTAATTTTCCCATGATGCCGAATCAGGCTGTTTTGCCGCCCATCCCGGATGGTATTCTTTGCCGGAGGCGGTCCGTATCCGCTCACATCCGGGCGTGAACGGGCCTCCACGGCTTCATCTCCAAGGAGAACTCCGCATGACCCCGCGAGAAAGAGTGCGCGCCGCGCTGAACCACTGTCAGCCCGATCGTGTCCCCGTCGATTTCGGCTCCACCATGGTGACCGGGATTTCAGCGAGCGTGGTTTCGCGGCTCCGTAAAGCTCTCGGGCTGGACGCCCCCGATGCGCGGGTGAAAGTCATCGAGCCTTACCAGATGCTCGGAGAGATCGGGGACGACCTCCGGGGGGAAATGCTCATAGACTGCGTCGGCCTCTTCGGGATGAAAAACATGTTCGGGTTCGAGAATGCGGACTGGAAGCCCTGGACCATGTTCGACGGCACCGAGGTGCTCGTTCCCGGGGGCTTCAACACCGTGCCCAACGCCGGGGGGAACATTCCCATGTACGCCTGCGGAGATTCCTCCCATCCCCCCTGCGCGGTCATGCCGAGAGGGGGATACTATTTCGACTCCACTACACGGCAGAAGCCGGTCGACGACGACAATCTGGATGTGCGGGACAATCTCCAGGAATTCGCGCCCCTCTCCGAAGAAGAACTGGAACACCTCCGTGTCCGCGCGGAATGGCTCCATTCCAACACCGACCGCGCCCTGGTCTACTCCATGCCCGGAACCTCGTTCGGCGATATCGCGTTCGTGCCCGGCCCGGGGCTGAAAGACCCCCGGGGCATTCGCGGGGTGGAGGAATGGTATGTCTCCACCATCCTGCGCCGGGACTATGTATACGAGGTGTTCGACCGGGAGTGCGAGATCGGTCTCGCCAACCTGGCGCGGGTGAAAGAGGCGGTGGGCGACCGTATCGAGGTCATTTTCATCACCGGCACGGATTTCGGCACCCAGCGCGGTCCATTCATCTCGCCCGACGCCTACCGTGACCTCTATCTGCCCTTCCACAAGCGCATCTGCTCCTGGATTCACGAGAACACCCCCTGGAAGGTATTCATCCACACCTGCGGCGGAGTGCGCCCGCTCATCGGGGATATTCTCGATGCCGGGTTCGACATTCTCAACCCCGTGCAGTGCTCGGCGGAGGGTATGGACGCCCGCAGGCTCAAGGAGGATTTCGGCTCACGGCTCACCTTCTGGGGCGGCGGCGTGGACACCCAGAAGACCCTTCCTTTCGGAAGGCCGGAGGATGTATACCGTGAGGTCCGGGAACGGATCGACATTTTCAACCGCGACGGCGGATTCATTTTCAACGCCATTCACAACATCCAGGCCGGAACTCCGGTGGAGAACGTGAAGGCCATGACGGAGGCAATCCGGGACTCGTTCAAAGGATAAAAGAAAGGCGCAAAGGCACAGAGGCGCACATCGGGAATCGCCCGATCCGGGGATTTGGATCGTTATTTCTGCAATCCGGAATCCGTTTTTTCAGAAGAGGTGAATGCAATTCCATGAAACACACAGCAATTATCGCGGGTATACTGCTCCTCATCGCGGGTGCGGCATACTCCCAGGGATTCGACGAGCGCGAACCGGCCCGGAGCCAGTTGGGCGCTCCGCTCTATCCCGGAGCCGTCTATATCCGGACGGTTCAAAGCAGCCTGGACCAGTATCACACCACCGCGGAATATGTCACCGACGACAAACTGGACACGGCGGTGGCGTACTTCGAACGGAAACTGGGAGAGAAACGGGAGGTCATTTATGAGGACAAGGACAATTACCTCGTCGCCTTCCTCCTGGTAACCTGGTCGAAGATGCCGGGAACTCCGAAAAAGAGCGATCTCGACCTGCTCGAAAAGGAACCGTGCGTACAGGTATGGGAATATGATTCGGGGAAATATCGCACCCTCACCAATTATTTCGTCGGTAAGCCGGGCGGAAACAAAAAGGTGGTGGCGCTGGAGAATGGAAGAACGCTGATACGGTATACCTACCGCAAAAGCGAAGAGAACGTGTCCGAAAAAAAGATTGTCGGCGTCTGGCGCGAAACAGACCGTGACATGCCGCAGTTCCATGGCAGCGTCATCGAATTCCGGGCCGATGGCTCCTATACCCATACCTTTACCGGCGCCAACCTGAAAGCTCGCGGGAAAACCGGGTCCTCGTACGTGGAAAAGGGCAAATACGCCGTACTGGACAACGTCATCAGCCTGGAATCGGGCAATCCGCTCGAAGGCACGGGCAACCGGAGCGGCATGGTGAACGTCGGAACCGCCTCCCTCTCCATTCAACTGGTCAACAAACCCCGGATGACCTTTATCCGGACGAAATGATATTTGTACGCTCTGTGGTTCAATATGTTGCTCATGCGCTTTCTCTCCCGAAAGGATCGATCATGCGGAAAACAGCAGCGTTTGTCGCTCTCTTCGCTCTTCTTCTCCCGGTGTTCGCATCGGCGGAAGTTCCCCAGTACACGGTGAAACGCGCCACGGGGAAAATTGTCATCGACGGCATTCTCGATGAGGCGGACTGGGCCTCCGCCCAGTCCGTGGGCGCGTTCCAGTTCCCCTGGTGGAAAGAAGGGGAGAAGGAGCAGACCGAGGCCAAACTGCTCTGGGACGACAAGTTCCTCTATCTCTGCTTCAACTGCCAGGACAAGCATATCTGGGCGGACCATTACGACACCAACTCCGCCACCTGTCTCGATGACGCCGCCGAACTGTTCTGGAACCCCAATCCCGCGGCGGGCGACAAATACAACATGTTCGAGATGAACTGCATCGGCAACCTGCTCAGCGTGTTCAACGACCAGAAAGTGCCGATTCTCCAGCATAAAATCATCCCGCCGCATATCGGGCAGACCATCAAGGGCACGGTCAACAACGATTCCGATACGGATACCGGCTGGATTCTGGAAGTGGCCATCCGCTTCGCCGACTATCCCGATCTTTTCAACGCCAAAACCCCGAAGGACGGCGACATGTGGAAGATCGGCCTGAACCGGTGCGGCGGCAAAATCAACGAGCAGTTCAGCCAGTGGAGCCCTTCCCAGACGCCGCAGCCCAGTTTCCACGCGCCCAAGGATTTCGGGAAGATATTCTTCAGCATGGAAAAGGCACAGTAGATTTAATAAAAATCCTCGCA
>CAYRTQ010000161.1:5593-10412 GCA_964426865.1 uncultured bacterium | reverse complement strand
TATCCTTATTCATGGATAGGCTCTAAATAATTGGAATTTATATCCATAGGAAACCGACAGATAATCATGCCTTCATCATCCCGTCTTTCCCGCGCCGAATCCTGGGCCGCATCGCTCTGGGAAACCGCGCGCGGACGCTGGTCCGGCCGTGAGGACCAGGATCGTAATTTCCGCCTGCACGTGGTGCATCCGGCGGTGCGCTCCGTTCTCCGGAAGCATTTCCCGGAGGGGGGGATTCGCGTGCTCGATCTCGGGTGCGGCGACGGCGCCCTGCTCGCCGATCCGGAAAATCGGGAACTGCTTCGGAGCGGTTCCTACCTGGGGGTGGACATTTCCCCCGAACTGATCGGTCAGGCCGAGACGAGTTTCGGCGGCCCCGGATTCACCTTCCGGGAAGGGGATCTCGCCGATCCGGATACCGCGGCGCACATTCTCCGGGGAGGACGGACCTGGAACAGCCTGCTCTCCGTGTTTGTCATCCAGGAGGTGCCGGATATCGACGTTTTTCTCGCCAATCTCGCCGGGGTCGCCGCGTATGGAAGTCTCGCCATCGTGATCACCGTGCATCCCGATTTCGCGTCGTGGCTGCGGGACACGGGGGAGATGGAAGTCGCGGAGTCCCTGGAGGGGGGAGCGGAAGGCGGATGGCACTGGGCCGGACGGTATCCCATCGTGGACGATCATCAGCCGCCGTTCTATCTGCCCTATTTCCACCGCGGCATGGAGGATTACCGTGCGGCGCTCCGGCGCGCGGGATTCCGGGTGCGGGAGATGCGGGGAATTCCGGACGCCGCCGATCTTCCGCCGCTCCGGGAGAAACGGATATCCCCATTTTACGATTTCCCGACCAACAGCTACTGGCCCCGGATGGCGGAGGGCCCTTCGGCTTTGATCATTACCGCGACCCGTGAGGAATACCATGGAGAATAACCCGTTCAGTCCCGGCATTCCCTCGGCCATGACCGGCGGGCGGTCGTACGAGGAACTGCGGGATCATTTCCTGCATCTGCTCCATGACTCCGGGGAGACCTTGCGGGTGGAGACCTACCACGCCCCCGGTCTTTACGACACCGACCGGGTCACCTATATAATCCCGCCCATCACCGACGTCGGGCAGCGGAATCGCTGGAATCCCGGCAACATCTTCGTGGTCAGGAGCGGCGCGGTGGCCATCGGAAGGGTGTTCTACACCAAGTCCAGCGGGGAATATCTCATCGAGGAACTTATCCTGAACCGGGGGGATATCTTCGGTGAATTCGAGGTTCCGCTCTCCATCCTGGGCAGCACCGCGCTCTGGGACGCCAAACTCCCGCCCCGCTTCAACATGACCTACGGCGCCTGGGCCAGCGGTCCCGCGCTCAACTGGGCCATGGCCTACCCGCGCTACATTCCCCGGGACAGCATGGTCCGGGAGAACGCCCGCGCGGCGGTCCATCCCTTCTATATCAAGAGCAAGAATATCCGCCCGGAAACCGAGGCCGAGGTGTTCATCGTTCCCATCGCGCGGTTCGAGGAGATTCTCGCCTCACGCCCGGAAGCCATGACCTGGTTCCTCATGAACGTGCTCTGGAAGACCCGGCTCTACTTCGAGCCGCCCTCGGAAGGCTACGGCCGCTCGTCCTCGGACACCATCGCCCGCCTGCTCATCCGGATTCTGGCCTACCGTATCCGTCACGGCATCGTCGTGCACGGGACCTCGGGAAACCGGGCGACCTGCCGGACGTTTATCGGCCCGACCGAATGGATCAAGTACGGTCTGGGGTCCTTCGCCGCCGATCTCATGGAGGTGGTCCGCGATACCGGGAGCGGCGCCCGTGAGCCGGTGGAACTGGAAATTTTCCCCGACGATCTCGGGAAGCATCTCCGGGTGACCTACCATTTCCCGGTCAAGGACCTCGATGACGAGATGCTCCGGGCTATGGGCTGCACCCCCGAGGCGGACCGTAACGAGAGCCGCTACGGTCTCCTGACCGGCCTGCGCCTGGAACTGGGCGACCTGGACTTTTTCAAGGGATACCTGCTGGAGAGGGGAGAGTGAACGACGGTAGAAAAATCCCTGCTCGAATGCTTCCGCGGGGGCGCATGGAATGCGTCCGGTGAGAGGAAATCCATTTTGCCACAGTTGAATCGAAGCTGACATGAGGACGGGTTCCCGCTCCCGATCCATGACAACAAAACGCCCCGCGCGCAATGCGCCGGGGCGTTTTGGTTTATCCGGACATTCCTTGTTTTTCCCGCGGAACTCACCGTACGGCGATGATGCGGTCCGGAAGCAACCCGACATTGATCGGCTTTTCGAACACCGCCTTGTATCCGTTCCGGGAATCGAACACCCATACTCCCGGGTTGTTTTCATCCTGGCTGCCCACGAGCACCAAACCGTCCGAGGTTGCATCCATCGCCCAGCACCGGTTCGATTTCTGGAACGTGCTCACCGGGGTGAACGACAGCGCGTTAAGATCGAACCGTTGCAACCCGTATCCCTCTCCTCCGGCGCTGGTGGAAGAAAGACCCACCATCGCCCATCCGGTTGTCGGACTGTCGAATGTCCAGGTCAGAACATTCCCGCCGATCTGCGATTCGGTCAGGAGCACGGAAGAGGTCATCGTGGATGTATCGACAAGCTCGATCGCGCCGTCGGTCCCTTTGGCAATCGAACCGATCACCGAGGCGTAGAGGCTTCCCGCAACCGTATTCGAGCCGTTCACCACTCCGCCGAGGGAACGATCGCTGGTCCCCGCGATTCCATTGGTCTTCAGCCGTATCTCGGTCATGAGCGTGTCCGCTTTCGTGTCGATCACCGCGATGCTCGAATAATCGTTCAATCCGTTGCCGTTGGCACGGCGAAGGGAAACATAAAGCTTGCCGTCCTTGATCACTCCGTTACCCTGATCGGGATCGCCGTCCGGGTCGCCCAGGGACGCGATGCTGATGGACGAGAGCGTTCTCATGCTGGTAGGATTGATGATCTTGACCGCGGCGCTGTCGCTCATCGTGACATACGCCTTGGTGGAAGAGAGGAAGGCGATGGATTCGGGAGCGCTGTTCGTTCCCATGCTCAGTTCCCCGACCACGCTGCGGCTTGACGGGTCGAACTTGATGATACGGTTGCCGTTTTTATCGATGATGAAAACATATCCGTCATATTGGGCGAATTTGCAGGTCTTGTTTACAGACAGCAGATCGTTGTAGGCTTTATTGTTGATGTAGTCGATAACCGAAATGCTGTTTTCGCTGTCTCCCGTTGTGCTCACCACCGCAAGCCCGGAGGTGACCGAGGGACCCAGCGGATTGCCGTTGCCATCGTTATTGGAGCAGCCTGCTGCAAGCATCAGGAAAATGAGGGCGATCGGGAGAGAAAATACCGGTTTCAAAACGGGAGCTCCTTTTTTGGTAAAACGGTGATTTGCATAACACTGTGTTCTTTGTTATATTGATTTTTCGTTTTGGGAGTTTCGGTTATCCGCTCGAGATGTCGGCGTTTCCCCTCCGTGCGGTATCCGCTCTGGGGCTGTATCTCTTCCGCTGTCGGCAGTTATGGTATGAAACCGTTAAATATGAAGCGAGGACGCATGTTTCACAAGCATAATTTGTATTATGTGCTCATTTCTTTGCTGGTGCTGACCACGGGATGCATGGGATTCGCCGGTCTTCAGCAGCGAAAGAGTGAACTGAAGGCCGGAATGCGGCTCAGCGACATTCACCCCGAATGGGAAAAGAATGACCGGTGTACGAAGTGCCATATGGCGTGGACCTGGGAATACGGGTATTACCGCGGCTGGGATCGTCACGGACTCATCAGCGACTATTCGAAAGTCTCTCCCGCCGGGTACAAGGACCCCTATGGTCTCGATGTCCCGGTCAATACCTTCGCGGACTACTATTACACTCCCTGGTGGGGGAAAACTCCGTCCGCTCCGGTGTCGACCGCGCCGAAAATGCATTTCGAGGGGTATGGGCGCATCAACGACGGCGTCGCGAAACCGCAGGACTTCCACGGACGGGTGGTGGTGGTCGATACCACCGGCGCGGGTGATGTCCGCACCGTACAGGAAGGGATCGACCGCGCCCGCTCCGGCGATACCGTCTTCGTCCGTCCCGGGACCTACAAGGAGCGCGTCCGCCTGAAAGAGGGCATCCGTCTCTGGGGCCAGGATCCTTACAAGACCATTCTCGACAGCGAGAATAAGGGGTCCACCGTAATAGCCGCCAATCACTGCGACATCTCCGGTTTCACCATCACCGGGACCGGGTTCGATTACGGCAACGACCGGTTCCATGCCGCGGTTCACGCTCTGGACTGCGATTCCACCCTGGTGATACGGGGAAACATTTTCTTCAGCAATTCCGTGTTCGGAGTTCTGGTGGAGAGTTCCCGTTCCGATGGCTACAACACCTCTTCCGCCGACCGGTTCATCGCCCCGGAAAATGCTCTGGAGAACATCGAGTACCGGGGATATTCCAACCCGCTCATCATTGGCAACACCTTCTACAATATCGGCGAACGGGCCATCTACTGCATCCATTCCGCCCCGGAGATCGCCAACAACATCTTCATGGGCAATCTCAAGACCCTGGGAATGACCCAGCTCTCCCGCCCGTTCATTCATCACAATGTCTTTTACCGCAATACGGTGTCCATCAACATCAACCGCTCCATGCCCGTCATCTCCCACAACATCATGATCGACAACTACTGGGGGCAGCGCATCATGGAGGGTTCCCGTCCGGTCATCCATGACAACGTGACCTGGAATTCGCCCTATTATAACGAGTTCGCCGAGGATGGCCGTCACATTCCCTATGTGGCCGAACCGGG
>CAYRTQ010000161.1:5315-5583 GCA_964426865.1 uncultured bacterium | reverse complement strand
AATCCCTTGACGCCGGACAGAAGGATTCGCCCTTCGCCGGGAAGAATCACAGGGCTGAACACCACGGGATCATCCAGGGAAACGGTATCCAGGTGCCGCCCTCCATCGCCTGCGAGTATTCCTGGGCGGACGAGTTTCTTCACCGCACCCCGGAAACCCAGGCCATCATCGCGGCGGTGGATTCGGTCAACGACCGCATCGCGACCCTCGACCTCTCCTATACCATTACCTACCGGAGTTTCATGAAATCGGTGTACGACTCCTCCGG
>CAYRTQ010000161.1:0-5305 GCA_964426865.1 uncultured bacterium | reverse complement strand
AAAAGGGAAACGGAGCAAGGTTTACGCCTCCACCCTTTTCGGGGACGGCAGGACCCTTTCCGATTCCGGGACGGTGGTTTTCGATGGCGAACGGGTGCGGGCGCTCTCCGGACGGTTCGCCGCGCGCGGGGAAGCGGAGGCGGCTCCGGGGCTGGGTGAACTGCCCTCGCGCGAGAACATCGGCGGGCTTTATCTGGATTACGACCAGTATCTCAAGGGTTCGATCGGACCAGCCGGGACTTTCTATTACGGCTACCTGCGGATTCTCGGGGGCGAGGCGCTCAAGGAGCGGGAAGTGGTGGACGGACGGGAGTGCGTGGTGGTCCGCTATCCCCACCTGGGGAGCGACCAGGTCTACAAGTTTTACCTCGATCCCGAACTCGGATACCGCCCCCGCCGTCTCGAACAGTATTTCGACCGCACCCTTTACCGCCGTATCGACGATTACCGGTATGTGCGGGCGGAAGGCGCCTGGCTGCCGGTTTCGGTCCGGATCACCGATTATTCGGTCAAGGAACCCTCGAAAGGGAAGGTCATCGGTGTGACCGTGATGCGGGCGCTCCCGGACGCTCTTCGGCTCAATGGCCGACCGGTGGAGGTGGGAAACGCGCTGCCCGAACTCCTGAATTTCGAGAATTATGTCAAGAACGCCACGTGGTCGCCCGCCCCGGCGAAGAAGAAACACCAGAAAAAGGAGAAGTGAGACCGCGCGTCCACCATTATGATGAATCAGATACCACTTTCGATGATGAGACGATGCGGTCTGGGATTCCTTTTTGTCGCGGCGCTCTCCGGAACATCCCCGGATGCGCTCCGCGCGGAGACCCTCAGCGTCCGCGTTCTGGAAGGACAATCCGGCCGGCCCGCCGCCGGAGTGGCGGTATACCTGCTCAAAAACCGGGTGGGCGGAGTCACCGGCGAGGATGGACGGTTCGTGCTGGAGGTCCCCGCCGCGGGAGCGGACACCCTCCGGTGCCGTGGCCTGGAATACCGTGAGAAACGCGTTCCGGTGCGTATTCCCGGGAAGGTGGAAGTCCGTCTGGAACAGGACCTCCCGGTGCTTGAAACGGTCGAGGTGACCGCCTCGCGTCCGGATGAGCTCCCGGCGCACGAGCGCACCTCCTCCAGCGTGAACGTACTCGCCCGCGAAAATATTCCGGAGCGCGCGGCCACCCTGGATCAGGTGCTGGATTCCGAGGCGGGCATTGATATACGCTCCCTCGGCGGGGTTGGCGCACGGAGCGAGATCAGTATTCGCGGTTCCTCCACCGATCAGGTGGCGGTGTATGTGGACGGCATTCCCCTGTCCGCGGGGGGCAGCGGGTTCAACGGCCTCTCCCAGATGCCGGTGGGACAGGTCGGACGGATAGAGGTGTACCGGGGATCCTCGCCCGGAACGTTCGGCTCCGGGGCGATCGGCGGGGTGGTGAATATCACCACGATTCCCGCGGACAGCTCCACCGGGGTGGAGAGTTCCGCCTCCTACGGCTCATTCAATACCGCGCACCAGACGGTCAACGCCCGGTTCGGAACCGCCCGCAACCGCTTTCTCCTCGGCGCGGGAAGGAATTCCAGCGACAACGATTTCCGCTTTTTCAACAACAACGGCACAACCATCGATACCGGCGACGACCGTTGGGAGCGCCGAAAAAACAGCGACTACGAGTCGGAGAACTTCCTCGGGAGATGGGACGCTTCCCTGGGCGGGGATCAGGATATATCGGCCCGGATTTCCCTCATGGATTCCGACCGGGGCGTCTCCGGGCTGGGGAGCAAACCGGTGCTCAAGGCCCGGATGAATTCCAGGACCCTTTTGTCGCAGGTTCGCCACCGTTACCGCGATCTGGCCGATACCCGGGTGTGGCTCATGCGGGAGGACATGCATTTTCATGATCCTCTCGATGAGGCGGGCCGACGGGGGCCTCAGGACAATGAGAGCGAAATCGAGGTCCGGGGGATCGAAACCCGTCTTTCCCGGGTGTATGGCCCGGTGCTGTATCATGCCAATCTGGAGTTCCGTCGGGAACAGTTCGAATCCCGTGATATCTACGATACCGCGGTGATTCCGCCCTCGCGCCGTAATCAGGCGGGCGCGGGCGCAGAGGCCGAGATCATGCTTCGGGACGGCGATCTGTGGGTCTGTCCGGGTGCATCTCTCCCTGGTGTCCGACCGGCTCCGGAAGGCGAGCGTCCTGCTCGCCCAGACCACGATCGATTCCACCATCACTCTGGACCGGGTCAACGCAACTTTCGCACTCGGCGTCCGGTACCGTCTGAACCCCGTGCTCACCGTTCGCGCCAACGGCGGCTGGTATCCCCGTCTCCCGGAATTCAGCGAGCTTTTCGGCGATACCGGGGACGTGGTGGGCAATACGGACCTGAAGGAAGAGCGGGGGGCCAACTTCGACACCGGATTGCATTATTCCCCGTCCCACGGTGTCTTTGAGGCGGATGCGAGCCTGTTCTACCGGTACGCCGATGACCTCATCCAGCGTCGCAATTACGGCGATTATCTCATTTCGGAGAATATCGGAAAAGCGGAAATCGCGGGGGTGGAAACCTGGGCGGGAATGGGCCTGTACGACCGCAGGGTGACCGGCAGCCTTTCCCTCACCTATCAAAACGCCCGCAACCGCTCCGATGAAACCCTCCTCCGGCGTCAGCGCTATTACGACAAGTTCCTGCCCTACCATCCGCAATGGAAGGGGAGCGCCCGGATGGGCGTCCGGCCCGTGCGGTTCCTGAACGTGAACTGGCGGACGGACTGGGAGAGCGAGTGCTTTACCGGACCCTCCAACCTTTCCGCGGAAACCCTTCCCTCCCGGGTGATCCATACCTTGAGCCTGCGTACGGAGGTACGGGGATCCCTCGGCATTCTGGCCGAGGCGGAGAATCTCACCGATGATCGCAGCCCGGACCGGTGGGGATACCCGAAACCGGGACGGGGATACTATCTCACGCTTACCTGGAATTGGGAAAAGGAATAAGCGCGATGCTGCGGGAGGAACCGGAACCAAGAATCCGGCGGACAGCATGACAATCACATGCGGGTTGGCCGGTTTACGGGTTGTCGCCGGCATTCAGCCGATTTTTTCTCCTGACTTCCGGATTCTGATGCCCGGCTCCTCCCGCCGGGCCAATCCGGGGGATGTCAGAAAAAGGTTGTATTTTCCCGGCGTTTATTGTATCCTCCTTTGTTGCATTTATTTCATTTTACGTCGGAGCGATGGAAACGGGATGGGAAACAGCCCTTCCCTTTTCGGCGCGATGTATTGCTTGTTGGCGAAATAACGCATTCACGGGCGGGAAAGAAGGTGAAAGACGCCGGATATGCAATTGTAGCGCCCCGTCGCATAAGCGCCGGGGAATGCTGTCTTCCCCAAAGGAGAATTCTTTGAAACATACCATACACCATTTGGCGCTGGCCGCCCTCATCCCGCTGCTGTTCGCTTGCTCTTCATCGATGGTCAAAAAAAATGCCGGACTCAAGTCCGGGGTTGCACCGAAGACAACGTCCTCGACCGATGCCAAGGCCGATTTTTCCGGTATTCAAAAATATGATCAGGAAGAGGCTTTTCTCGCTCATATTCTTGAGTATTATGAAAAGGCGCTTGCCGCACATCGCGATGGTGATTTTGATACCGCGGAAACGTTGATCGACAGTGCGTTCGTAATTTATGGAAAAGTTGGAGTGAATACGATTTCCGACCAGACTCTGGCCGCAAAGTATACCTCGGCGGCGAATTCGCTTGTCCGGGAGTTCGGCCTGATACTCATGGAGTCCGAACAGATATCCAAAGACGCCACCGAGTCCTGGATTCCGGAACTTTCCGATGCCGAAAAGTTCAAGGCCGGTCAGTGGACGGATGAGGAACTGAAATCCCTGGTCGCCCAGATTTCCCGTAAATGCGATATTCCCATCGATTTCAACTACAAGGTGCGGGGATATATATCCTATTTCCAGAACCGCGGGCGGAGAACCATGACCACATGGCTCCAGCGGAGCGGAAGGTATCTTCCCATGATCCAGGATATTTTTGCGGAAGAGGACCTGCCGCTCGATCTCGCCTACCTGTGTTTCAACGAAAGCAGCCTCAATCCGAAAGCGGTTTCCCCCGCGCGGGCGACCGGGCTCTGGCAGTTCATGCCCGCCACGGGGAGCGATTACGGGTTGAAGCGCACCAATTGGGTGGATGAGCGCCGCGATCCGGAAAAATCGACCCGCGCCGCGGCCAAGCATCTCAAACGGATTTCCGGTCTTTACGACGACTGGAATCTCGTGCTTGCGGCATACAACTGGGGTGAGGGCCGGATCAACCGGTCAGTCCAGGCCGGAATGCTCGACTACTGGCGTATGAACCTTCCCCGTGAGACGGAGAATTACGTTCCGATCAACATGGCGATTCTGGCGATTGCGAAGGCTCCGGATATTTTCGGGTTCGGGGATGTGACGCCGGAACCCCCGCTCGAGTACGACATGGTGGAAGTGCGGTCCGGGGTCAAGCTGAAGGATGCGGCGAGATGCGCCGGGGTGGATGTGGAGGAGATGCGGCTGCTCAACTGTGAGCTTCTCCGGGATTGCACTCCCGGCGGATCGGAAAACTACCAGTTGAAAATCCCCAAGGGGAAAACCGGTATCTTCCTGGCCGAGTACTCCAAACTGCCCACGGAAAGTTTCACTCTCGTGGTCGAGACGGATCAGCGGTCCGCAACCTCCCACAAGATCCGCAGAGGCGATACCCTTGCTTCCATATCCAGAAAGTACGGAGTGACCGTGACCGCGTTGATGCGGGCGAACCATCTGCGGAAATCGAGCCGGCTCAGAACGGGGAAATATCTGACCATCCCCGGAGCTTCCAGCCCGGAGGACGTAGTGGTTGCGGACGCCTCGGATGCATCGGATGAGCGCGCCGTATCGCGGAAGCCCTCGAAATCCTCCGCCTCCGTCAAAACCGTGAAGAAGGGGAAACGGGCCAGCGCCGCCCCGGATACCATCACGTACATCGTGAAACGCCACGATTCGCTCTCGAATATCGCCGCCAAGTATGGTGTGAGCCATCGTGATCTCATGGCGTGGAACAATATCGACGCCCCCCGCAAGATCGCGGTCGGGACTCGTCTGGTGATCAAGACAAACCGGTAGACCTTAAAAAATGGCCCCCCGCATGCACTGCATGCGGGGGGCCATTTTTTTTTGATCCTTCGTGGTTTTCCGTGGGCAAGCACGGTACTGATGCGGATTTCGCCTAATACCCTTTCAACTGGATAAAGTTGGGTAAAGACGTTTGAGTTTAATTCGAGCATC
>CAYRTQ010000160.1:0-10432 GCA_964426865.1 uncultured bacterium | reverse complement strand
GCTCGAATTAAACTCAAACGTCTTTACCCAACTTTATCCAGTTGAAAGGGTACTATTTCAAAAGCAGCATTTTGATCGTCTTCACTTCCGACCCCGCCCGTACCAGCCCCAGGTACACGCCCGAGGACAGCCCTCTTGCGTTCCAGATCACCGAATGTTTACCCGGCTCCATTCGGCTGTCCAGGACCGCGCCCACCTTCTGCCCGGAGAGGTTGTAGACATCCACTTTCACCCGCTCCGATTGGGGGAGAGTAAATGTGATAGTGGTACTGGGGTTGAAAGGGTTGGGGGAGTTCGGGGGCACGGTGAACTCGCGGGGAATGCGCTCGGAGACGGATACGATCTGAATGGTGGAGAACACCGTATCGCTCACATCCGTGATGTTTCCGTTGGCCGAGTCGGTGATACGCACCAGCCCGAGCCGGGTATTGGCCCCCACCGGCCACCAAAAGCAGGAGTGGGCTGTGGCGGTGGTATTCCGGGTAATCGGGTTCCAACTCAGGCCGCCGTCCACCGAGTACTCCACGGTGACCCGCTCCACGCCGTCCGATTCCCAGACGATGGTCTGCATCTGCCCGGCGGTCCAGTTCTCTCCGCCATTGGGAGCGGTCACCGTAATATAGGGTTTTAGCATGGTGAAAGCGGCATCGCCGGTGTCGGTCCGCTCAGGAATATCCGCATCGGTCGCCCGCACCCGGCAGTCCGCGGACTCTGCCTGCGGGACAGTCCAGGGGTATGCGCCGGAAGCGGCGTCCACAGTGTTGATGAGATACCAGGAACCCCCGCCGTCCACGGAGTATTCCAGCTTCACCCGTCCGGCTCCGAGCGCGACCCAGGTGATGGGATGCACGCTGCCGGAAGCCCACTGCTCTCCCCCGTTGGGGGAGGTCACCCGCACGAACGGCGGGGAGATGGTGAAAGCACTGTTGCTGGAATCGGCATGTGTATCATCGGAAATATCGGTGAGCCGTACCGTGCAGGACGAGAATGTACCCCGCGGGAGAGTCCAGAAGTACGATTTCGAGGCGGCATCGAGGTTTTCGGCGAGCAGATTCCAGGTGGAGCCGCTGTCGAGGGAATACTCGATGCGGATACGCTCCACATCCTTCGATACCCAGGTGATTTCATGCGCCGAACCGGATTCCCAGAGTTCTCCGCCATTGGGGGAGAATACCCGGACATAGGGGCCCGATGCGGTGGTCAGGCTCGCTACGCCCCCGGCGGTGGCGAACCATTTGACGTTGTGGATGTCGACCGTGACTTCGTATACCGTATTATTCGGGAGCATGCTGTTCGAGGCGGTATACTGTTTCCACTCGACTCCATCGAACGAGGAAACACCGCCATCCGTTCCCACCCAGAGCACGTTGTCCTGGTCCACCGCCATTCCCTGCACCCAATTGTCGACCAGCCCATCCGCTGTCGTGTAGGTTTTCCAGGTCTTCCCGTCAAACCGGGACACCCCTCCGACGGAGCCGAACCATTTCACCCCGTCGGGTCCGATCGCAACCCCGCGCGTGTAATCACTGACCAGGCCGTCGGCGGTCGTATACGATTTCCAGGTGGAGCCGTCGTAGTGGGTGATTCCGTAATTGAATCCATAGGCGAACCAGATCGAATTGTCGAGGTCGACCGCCGGGATCTGGCATTGACCGCTTCTGATGCCACTGTTGCCCGGGTTGAAGTATTCCCATGTCGATCCATCGTACAGGGCGACTCCCTCTCCGTACGTTCCGATCCATTTGACATTGTTCCGGTCCACCGCCATGTATCTCCCCGCGGCGGGTCCGGATTCATGCGTTTTCCACACGGTCCCGTCGAAACTTGTAACCTTCGCCCAGGTCGGCACGAACCAGATCACACTGTCCAGGTCTTCCATGACATCATAGATGTTGTTGTCAGGCAGTCCAGAATTGGCGGTCGTATAGGTCTTCCAGGATAGGCCGTCGAAATATGAGGCGCCGCCGCTGGCCGCCGCCCACACCCCTCCTTTGGAGTCGGCGGTTACCGACCAGACGCGATTGCTTCCCAATCCATTCGCGGTATTGTACGTTTTCCAGGTTTCCGGGGAAGAAGGTGGTTCTCCCTGCGCTGACAATGGGAGAAAAAGAACAGTCAGGATTACAGACAGGCGAGCAAGCATCGCTATCCTCCTGTGGCGTATTCCACGTAGATGATATTATTGTCTTGTATATCCTTAAGTTGCCGAGTGTTTTATATTTATAATATAAAAAGGTATGCGGTCGAGTCAAGCGGATAATTTACCATCAACTATCATTACAACTCATTGGTTCATACAGGAAAAAGAAAAGTGTCTCACCACAATCAAGACTGGCCGGGAGGGAGTGGGGCGGCCCGCATGACTTCGACCTCTGTTTTCATCCGAATGAGTATTTGTTTATGTGTACCTCCCCATGTCCCTCGCATTCCCTCCCAAATCAGTGTATCGAAACAGCGCCCAAAGAAGGCGTGTCCTGAAAAAGCAAGGGACTCCCCGGACTATCTCCTTCCCTGTCGTCCGTACGTGGTTTCATCGCTGGTTACGGAAAAACCGCGGAGATCCTCACCCATAGCACGGCGAATCGATGGACCAAGGTTCAGACCGGCAATTCTGCGGAGCGCCCGCATATATTTCCAGTCAAACGAAAAAAATAGTACCTGTTCTGTTGCCCATGACAGGGCAGAAACAATATTCGGTTACGCTGAAAAAGTTTGTTTTTTATTAATAATACTATTATTATATTTCTAACACACCACGCCGTGTCGCCGCGGCTTTCCCGCGCTGTTCTCACCCATGGTTCAAGGAGGTTTTTCCATGAGAAGACTCGTCGTTCTTGCGGTTACCCTTTTCGGGATCGCCTGTCTCCCGTTCGCCGCTTCCGCTCAATTGCACGGGGCGGCCGACTTCGATTTTCCCATGCCGGTGGGGGATTTCGGTGATGTCGCCAAACCCGGATTCGGGGGCGGTGCGGCGCTCTATTACGGTTTGCCCCAACTCCCGAGGCTGCAACTGGGCGGGCGTTTCGCGTTCAACCAGTTCAGCCTGGAAGACCCCCTGGATGGGAACTATCGGATATATGAGATCCTTCCCTCGGCGCGGATGATGCTCCTGGACCCCAATGACACCATGAACGTGTTCAACGCGTTTCTCCAGTTGGGGGCGGGCGCCTACCATGTCAGTCTGAATCCGGATACCGGTTCAGGGGACAGCAGCACCGAATTCGGCTTCCAAGCGGGAGTCGGCCTTTCCGGCCGCTTCACCGATACCTACAGCTTCTTTGTCTCCTCCACATACAACTGGATCAACACCTCCGGAAACAGCATTTCCTATATCCCCATCAATGTCGGAATCATGTTCTGATTTTCCGCTCTCCGGAAACGCCGGATGGAGTGGCGACGTTCCGCCCGGCCCGAATCCCCCGCCTCCCCCGGGGGATTTTTTTTGGGTGAAAACGGGAAAAGTATGTGAAATACAGAGAACACCGGGGAAAACAGAGGAAAAGCCCCTAAGCCGGTGATCGGAGCATTCTCGCTTCCCATGTATATTCATTCTAAACATAATAAAAATACTTGACACGCCGAAGGCGATCCGTTATATAGGGAGTAAATTATAACTACCGTGCTATTTGAAGGGCGTATTCGTATCGGGAGAGGCGTTCATGAATATTCCACTCATGTTGAGAAGACACATTCCATTCCTGCGGGAGAGATATACACTGGAAAAAATGGTGGGACCCGCGGGATATTGGACGGAACTACGGAAGTTTCAGTTGGATTTCATGAAGAGCAGGGGGCTCCGCCCGCACCATTCCCTGCTCGATATCGGCTGCGGCCCGATCCAGGGCGGCCTGGCGTTCATCGAATACCTGCAGCCGGGAGGATATGTGGGCGTCGACATCCGTCCGGAACCCATCGCCGCCGGATACATGCAGATCGCCCGGTCCGGTCTCGCCGCCCGAAACCCGCTCCTCCTGGTCTCCGACTCCTTCGGCTGCCATGAACTCGGCGACCGGAAGTTCGATTTCATCTGGGCATCCCAGATCCTGTACCATCTCGACAGCAGTCTGCTCAGCCAGTGCCTGGAGCAGGTAGCCTCCCGTCTGAACCCGGCGGGTAAATGCTACGGCAATGTCATATTCGTTCCCGACACGGAGGATCGCTTGGGCACGTGGGAGGGATTCCCCTTCTATCCCCACCCCTTGGAACAGGTGGGCGAACTCGCCGATCGATGCCGCCTTTCCATGCGTTTCCTCGGAAGAATGGAGGATTTCGGATATCCCGACATCGATGACCTCAAGGGGTATTTCATGCTGGAGTTCACCCGGAACGAGCGTCTGGAGCAGGTTCCGCGCATGGGACTGGCCTGAACCCGTCCGATTGCGTCCATGTGAGCCGCACGGTGAAAAGGAGGATATGGGGCGTTTGCCGTCAGGCCGGAGTGCCGTTCATGGTTATGAATTTGACTTTCTCTCTTTCGCGGGAGGCGCAATGAAAGCATGGCTGGTCATCCTGTCCCTCATCCTCATTTTCGCCGGTTGCTCGATTACCGGCGACGATGACGATGACACTGTCAAGCCGTCATTTTCGGGATCGAAATATTTCCCGATGAAAACCGGATCGGCGTGGACATATCGTTTGACTGAAACGGATTCCCTGGGGAACACGCAGACGGTAAACTATACCAATTCCATCATCGGCTCGGTCAGTATAAGCAAAAAAGCGTACGCCATCATCCTTGACAGCAACAAGGGCGATTCCCTGCTTGCGCGCCTTGACAAGAATGTTCTGTATTCGTTGCGCCAGGTCGGGGACACCCAGGGGAATGTGCGGAGCGAGGTGCCGTTGATCAATTTCAACGTTCAGGCCGGGCAGAGCTGGGTCGTTTACTCCAAGACATACACGATTCAGGGTTTTTCCATATCCCAGAACATCAAAGGGGATTTCATCGGGGTCGAGACGGTCCAGGTTCCCGCCGGCGCTTTCACGGATTGCCTGCGATACCGTATTACGGATACCACTTCGGTCACAAGCGCCGTTTCCACCAGCTCCAATGTCAACCAGGAGGATATCTGGCTTGCGCCCAACGCTGGCAAGGTCAAGCTCACGAGCGCCTACCGGGTCAATGACGTCCCGGTGAAATCGTTCTCCGAAGAAGCCATTTCCTATACTGTCCCGCAGTGAAAAGGTCCTCTCTTCGAGCTATTACCACAAGGAGATGCGTATGTTCGCAAACAGGTTTTCCGGGATGTGCATATCCCTCGTTATCGCCTTCGCGCTCATCCCCGGCGCGGTACACGCGCAGCAGGGAGTGGGGGTAAACGCGGGCGTCGCCATTCCGGTTGGCGATCTGGGAGATGTGAGCGGCGTCGGGTTCAGCATCGGCGGGGAATATTTCACCCGGGTTTTCGACAGGATTCCCAATTTACGGGCGGGGGGACGGCTGGCGTACAACAGTTTCGGAGATCATGATTATTCCGGGTTTGGCGCGGATGTCTCCAGCAGCGCTTCCACTTTCGAAATCGTACCTTCCCTCCGCTATCTGTTTCCCCGGGAGAACAGTCGCGTGGATTATTTCGCCCAGCTCGGAGCGGGGCTGTATTTCACGAAGCTGGATTTCAACAATTTTCCCATCGACGAGGATGAATCAGACACGAATTTCGGGGTGACCGTTGGCGGCGGAGTGACCTACAGATTGCTCGATACGATAACCGCGGTGGCGATGCCGCTCTATCATATCACCGATAAAAGCTATATCTCGCTCAATGTCGGGTTTATTTTCGGCCGACGGGAAGCGGAAACGTCCGCCGCGCGGTGACAGCAGTGCGCGCCTGTCCCTGAACAGCCCCCTTCCGTGCACCCCGTTCGTACCCTGCGAGCGGGGCGCACGCGCTTTTCGGGACGCTTTCCCGGGTTGACCGGGGACGCGTCATCACCGGTCATGGCCTGCATGTGCCGGTTACAAAAGCGCTTTCGTGGGGAAGGAAGCTTTCACCTCTTCCACTGCCTCTGTACTTTTCTGGTGCGCCCAGAAAAGCGCCAAAAGAGGGCGGTCCGGGAAAAGCCAAGGACTCCCCGGGGGCTTTTCCAAGACAGGCTAAACCGCACGAGCACCTTTAACCCACAGGAAACTGTGGAGAGCCCATTTCCCCCTCCGTCCTCTTCTCTTTTCCCTTCCATCCTTCCCTCTTCTCCGGCGTCGGCATGCACGACGAGACCGGCCCTCCGGCAATTAGCCGTTGTTCCGGAGTGGCGCGTTGGCTATATTTTCCTGTCATGGTTTCAGGAGTGCGCCCGGAGTCATTCCCATGAATTTCCGGGCGTTCCGAAACCGGCTCCGGATGCGGTCAGCTCCCGGGGATACCCATATCAGGAGGAAAAACATGCGATATCTGGTCACCGGCGGGGCCGGTTTCATCGGATCGAATCTGGTCGAAACGCTGCTCGGCATGGGAGGGGAGGTCATCGTTCTGGACAATCTCTCCACCGGCAAGCGTTCCAATGTCGAGCCGTTCCTGGATAATCCCCGGTACACGTTCATGGAGGGGACGGTCACCGATCCGTCGGTCTGCGCCCTGGCCTGCCGGGGAGTGGATTATGTCTTCCACGAGGCGGCGCTCATCAGCGTACCGCTCTCCATCGACGAACCCGTGCGCACCCACGAAATAAATATCACCGGCACGACAAACGTGTTCCTCGCCGCGCGGGACGCCGGGGTCAAACGGGTGGTCTGGGCTTCTTCCACCGCCGTATACGGCAATTCCGAGACGCTCCCCAATATCGAGACCATGCCGCTCCGTCCACTCTCGCCCTATGCCGCGTCCAAGGCGGCGGGGGAAATGCTGGCCAGCGCATACAGCGAGGTCTACGATATTTCCATTGTCAGCCTGCGTTATTACAACGTGTTCGGAAAGCGTCAGGATCCTTTCTCCGCCTATGCCGCGGTCATTCCCCTGCTGGTATCGAAACTCCTCCGGAGAGAGCGCCCGGTGATCTTTGGCGACGGCGAACAGACCCGTGATTTCGTGTACATAGAAAACGTGGTGCAGGCCAATGTCAAGGCTGCCCTGCAGGCCGGGGACGACGCTTCGGGGCGGGCGTTCAATGTCGGGTGCGGGAGGCGCATCTCGGTCAACGAGCTTTTCCGGGTGATCGCGGATGAACTCGGCTCCGATCTGGAACCGGAGTACGCTCCCCCGCGTCAGGGAGAAGTACGGGACTCCGTGGCCGATATCGGCGCCGCGCGGACGGCGTTCGGGTATGACCCGGCCATCGATGTCCGTGAGGGATTGAAACGCTCGCTTTCCTGGTACAGGGAGAATTTGGGATAATCATGAACGGAATGAAGCATGCGGCGGCCTGGGGTCTCGTGGTCCTGATGACGGCGATGGCGTCGGGCTGCGGGAAAAAGGAAACCGCGGTGTACCGCGCGTTCGACCGTCAGAACATGAAAATGATCGTGCTCTCCGGAGAGAAGGCGAAGACTCAAAACTTCTACGAGCCGGAATTCGTGGTCCTCGGCGGCGGCATGGGAGGGATCGCCGCGGCGCTGGCAATCGTCTACACGGGGCGGTCCGCCACCCTGATCGAGGAATCGGATCATATCACCGGCTGTTTCACCGGTTCGGGGCCGTTCGCGTTCCCGGAGAATCCCCTGATCGAATCGTCCGGCTCCTCCAAGATGTACCGTGATTTCCGGAAGAGAATCCAGGACTGGTACGCCAGCCATTCCCAGACTCCGCCGCCGCCCCCGTCCGGGTTTTCCACCGTGTCCGGCCTGGGGTTCGGCAGCTTCTGTTTCAGCACGGAAGCCGCGCAGGCGGTCATCGACGACATGATCAAACAGCAGGTCGACCGTGGGAGCCTCAAGATTTTCACCCGCCAAAAAGTGGTGGGGTACAAGGATTTCAATGAAAAGGTCACCTGCCTCCTGACTGTCGATCTGGACAAGAAGGTCGTGAACCAGTTCACCGGCTTCATGTTCATCGACGCCACCGAGCATGGCGATCTCTTCCCCCTGCTGGGCATCCCCACCGTTTCCGGACGGGAGAGCAAAGCAGATACCGGGGAACCGCACGCCGCCGAACAGGCCGATTCCCTCTCCGCGTACGAAACCGCCTCCTGCGCCGACAGCGTGAAGATGAGCCGGGCCGGAGCGTGCCTGGAACTCGCGGTGCAGACCGGCGCGCAGCCGGACGCCCCGGGGAAATACACCTTCCGGATCATGAAGGAGCCCCGTCGCATTCTCGGGCTGGACCGGGTGACCGAGCAGGACATCTCCGCCGCGTCGAATCCCGGACCCCGGGCGAAACTGCGCAAGGATTCGGTGGGGATCGGGTTCGCTCCCATCGAGCTGACCGCGCCCGACGGCAGTGTCACCGTGGTGGGGACGAAACCGTTCCAGATTCCCCTGGGCGCGCTTCTGCCGCGCCGCTACAACAATATCATCGTCGCGGGCCATTGTCTCGGAGCCACGCATGTAGCCGCCAGCGCGTTCACCTCGCCCGAGGTCGAATGGATGCTCGGAGAGGCGGCGGGATTCGCGGCGTCCTATGCCGTGGGGCTGCGGATACCGGCAAGCGAACTCCTGAACAACGCCCGGAATCTGCAAAATTTCCAGAACCTTCTGGTGACACAGTACAAGATCCCCATCTACTGGTATGATGATGTGGACCCGGGGGACCGCAACTTCCCCGAGGCCCAGGCCAAGCCTTTCACCGATCTGACGTATACCGAGACGGCGAAAACACTGCATTATGAGTGAGCCGAAGGCCGGAAACCGGAGAAAAGCGGGGAGAAAGGATACGGGGGCGTACGCCTCTGCATCCTTTCTCCCCCATTCCCTTTTTTCGGCGCTTCGCGTTTTTTTTGTGGGTTGATGCACTGTCCGGGTATGGCCTGTATGTGCCAATTATACAGACGCTTTGGCTGGTAAGGAATGCTCTTGTCCCTCCCTCTTTTGGTACTTTTCTGGTGCGCCCAGAAAAGCGCCAAAAGAGGGCGGTCCGGGAAAAGCCAAAGATTCCCCGTGTACGGCATGGCTTCCGGGGACCGCTGAACTCGCTGTCGCTCAAACAGCAGCGGTCCAATGCCCCGGAATCCATTCCATACCCGGGGGGCTTTTCCAGGACAGGTGAAAACCGCTTGAGCACCATTTACCCACAGAAAACTGCGGAGAACCTTTTTCCCGACCGGCCAGGCTGTCTTTTTCTCCGGCGTCCGGACGCCTTGTCACCCTGTAACCCTGGTATTTTCTCATGGGAACCGCACACCCGCCCGCGCCCTCGGCGCTGACTGTCGGAATCACCTTCGCGGATCGCGAGGCGCTCGGAGAGGCGCTGGAAATGCTCCGGACCGAATATGGGCCGATGGAATTCTCCAGCCCGGAATTCGTGTTCGATATGACCGATTATTACATCCCCGAGATGGGGGAGAATCTCCGCAAACGCTTCTTCTGCTTCCGCGATCCCATCCGTCTGGAGATGCTGCCGGGAATCAAACACCGCACCAATGAAATAGAGCGCCGTCTGGCGCGGGAAGATGGGGATCGTGTCCGGAGGCGGGTGAATCTCGATCCCGGCTATGTCACCCTGGCCAAACTGGTGCTGGCCACCACCAAGGACTACAGCCACCGGGTCTACATCGGCGAAGGAATGTATGCCGAAACCACGCTGCGGTTTGTGCGGGGGACCTTCGCCCCGTTCGAAACCACCTACCCGGATCACCAGACGCCCCTTGCTCTGGATTTTTTCAATTCTGTCCGCGAATATGTGAAAAGGAGCCTGCCCGCATGGATGCCGGAGAGCGCATCGAACAGTTGAGAGAGGAAATTGCCGAGCACGATTACCGGTATTACGTGCTCGCGCAGCCCACCATATCCGATGAGCGGTACGACGCTCTCGTCCGCGAACTGGAACAGATGGAGCTCGAGAATCCCGAGCTGGCCTCGGCGGAAAGCCCGACTCAACTCGTGGGGAGCGATATCACCCTGCCGATTCCCGGACTGGAAGTCCCGGTGACTCCATATCCTTTGGGAATCGGGGTCAAGCGCCCCCACAAGGAACCCATGCTCAGCATCTCCAATACCTACAGCGAGGAGGAGGTGCGGGAATTCGACCGCCGGGTGCGCAGGGAACTCCCCGGCGAGACCGTGGAATACAGTTGCGAACCCAAGATCGACGGGGTGGCGCTGGAACTCATCTACGAGGACGGCGGGCTGAAAGCGGGAGTGACCCGGGGCAACGGGTTCGTGGGCGATGATGTCACCGAGAACCTGGGGCTCATTCCCTCCCTTCCCCGTCACATCCGGGGTATTCCCGGCGAATTTATCGTGCGCGGCGAGGCCTATCTGGAACGCGCGGAATTCGAGCGGATCAACGAAGCCCGCGGAGAAGAGGGACTCAAGACCTTCGCCAATCCCCGCAATCTGGCGGCG
>CAYRTQ010000159.1:7137-10433 GCA_964426865.1 uncultured bacterium | reverse complement strand
GAAAGGTGGCCGAAGGCCGGAAAGGGGGCCGCCTTTGGTACGGGGATTGAATCAAACTTGGTATGAATACCTGAAAGAACTGGAAAAAATCGGTGTTTTGAAATCCCGGAGAATCGGCAAGGAAACATTGTATTTGAATGTTGTGCTTTACGAATTGCTTTCGAAGTGATGTGTCCATATCATGGACATATCCGGAAAATGTGTCCATAAAAATGATAATTATGGACACGTTATTCCGGAAAGGCCGGAGGGGCGGTCACTGTCGGAAACCGGCGAGGATTTTCGAAACGGCTCACAAACCGAATACGGGCAACCATCATTTGAATTCTTGGATTTGATCCGCCATAATGATATTTTGTTATGTATGCAAAGGAATAACGTTATGGGTATAAACGAAATTCTGGATAACAAACGCGCCGAAATCCTTCGCATCGCCCGCAGGCACGGAGTCGGGAAAATCAGTGTATTTGGCTCCGTCGTTCGCAGGGAGGCAACGCCCGATAGCGATGTCGATTTTCTCATCGAGGTAACCGGGCCAACGACACCTTGGTTTCCGGGTGGTTTGGTTGCGGACCTGGAGGAACTGTTGGGTCGGCGGGTTGATGTGGTGGAGGAAAGCTCGCTCCGGAAAGACATGCGCGAACAGGTATGCCGGGAGGCGGTCCCTCTATGAAAGATGATCGGGTATATCTCCGTCATATTCTGGAATGTCTCGATGCCATTCAAGAGTATACGAAGGAAGGACAAGGCATTTTCCTGACTGATCGAAAACGCAGAAAGCAACGCTTCGGGAACTCCAGGAGCTTGCTGAATCCACACAAAGATTGTCGCCCGATATGAAGGAACGATACCCGGAGATCCCTTGGCGCGACATCGGCGGGTTCCGGAATGTGGTGGTTCATGATTACCTTGGACTCAACTTGTTTCGCATCTGGAGCATCATTGAACGGGATCTTCCATCGCTTCGGACCGTGATACAATCAATTTTGCGGGAAACAGGCACAATCGAATAACAGAATCCACCTATGAAACTTTGCATAACCATATACCGGGACGAGGACGGCATGTACATCGCGGAATGCCCTTCCATTCCCGGCTGCATCAGCCAGGGGAAAACGGAAGAGGAAGCGGAAAAAAATATCCGCGACGCCATCCGGGAATGCTTGGAGGTTCGCGCGGAATTGGGAATGCCGCTGACCGTGACCACCCGTGAGGTGGAGGTGGAAAAATAGCCATCTTGGGTATTTCCTGAAAAAAATGGATGTTTTTGCGAAAAAGAGAGGAATTTTTCCGTCAAAAGAAGCATCTGCCAATCATCTTGAACACACACGGGAATGACAAGGAGGCGGCGATGCGACTTTTGAGACTCTCGATGGCGGCGGTGTTGCTGACGATATGCGCGGCGATGAATGGATTCGCCGATAAGGAAGATTTCCGGTATCGGGTGAAGGTATGGTTCGATCCCGCCGGTCATCGGATGGAAGCGGAAGTCCGGATAACGAATCCTCCCGCGTCGAAATTCTATTTGCAGCCCCGGTTCGAGATACGGGAGCTTGCCCTCGATGGGAAACAAGCGGCGTTTCGCAGGGATGATTCCCCGGATTCAACGGAGTACCGGTATTTCGGGCTTCCATACGTCGTGGAGGGAGGGGGCGTCCGGGAACTGCGCGTATCGTACGGCGGGGAAATGCCGGACATCATAAACAATGTCAACATGATCTCACCCGACCTTGTTGAACTGGCGCTCTATTCGGCCTGGTACCCGCTTTTTGAGGGGATGCGGGATTTTACGTTCGAAATGGAAATCGACCTGCCCGAAGGATTTTCCCTCACGACGAACGGCAGGCTGAAGAAGCAGTGGAAACGGGGGGACCGCGCCCATTCCCGCTGGGTTTCCCATGCGCCGGGATGGGATATGATGCTGCTGGCGTCCCCGATCCTGCGGAAAATCGAGGGAGGCGGACGGAGCGCCCGGGTCGAGATGTTCTACCATGATCTCCCGGAACAATCGCTGAGAGCCCATATGGACAGCCTGACCGCGGGAATGGACCGTCTGACTGTTTCCTATGGATCGCCCCGGGTGAAAGGAATCGTACGGTTCGCGTATTCTCCCCGGCGCGGATGGGGATATTCCCGCATTCCGGTTTTCGTGGTGGCCGAGGATTACGCCCGTAAGGAAATGGAAAAAGAATACGGGGAAGCCCGGATCTTTCACGGCATGTGCCACGAGATGGCCCATTTCTGGTGGCTGCTGGCGAATACCGACTCTCCTGAAGACTGGATCAATGAGGGCCTGGCGGAATACTCCGCGTTTCGTCTCTCCGAGAGGCGGTACGGGAATGCGTTCGGCGCGGTCCTCCGGGAGGAATACCGCGACCACGCCGCCAGCAACCGTACGCCCGATTCCATCGTGGAGACGCAACGCTCTTCTCCCGATTCATATCTCAACCGGTATGAGCGGACCACGCTGATGTTCCTGGAGGCTCGGGACCGGTTCGGGGAGGAATCGCTGGATCGTCTGCTGAAACAGCTCAATACCCGGTTCTCCGGGACGCATGACCTCACGACCGTCCTTTTTCTGGAAGAGGCGGAAAAGCAGATGGGGCGCGACGCCCGGGATTTCTTCCACGAAACCCTGTATCGCAAATGGGAAGTGGCACGGCCTTCAAAATAAAAAGGGGGACCTTCATGCACACCGATCTCTATTTCTATTCCGGTTCCGGCAATTCCCTCTGGGCGGCGCGTCGTCTGGCCGAGGAACTGGGAGACGCTGCCACGCACTCCATTGCGGGGACCGCGACGGTCGCTCCCGGTGTTCCGGGGGATGCGGTGGGGCTGGTTTTCCCGGTGCATATGTGGGGAGTGCCCCGAAGGGTGCTCCGGTTTGTCGAAACGCTCCCCGTAAACGACCCGCGGTATTATTTCGCGGTGGGAGTGAACGCCGGGCAGGTTTCGGCGACGCTGGTGCAGTTGCGGGATGTGATGCGGGAAAAGGGGTTGGCCCTCTCCGCCGGGTTCGACCTCATGACTCCCTCCAACTATATCCCTTGGGGCGGCCCCGGCCCGGAGAAGAAATGGAGGGGGACTCTCGCCCGTGCGGATGAGAAGCTGCGGCGCATCGCTCCCCTGATCGCCCGTCGCGCGGAGATGCCGGTGGAGAAGGGGCCGCTCTGGCAGCGGGTGTTTTTCACGGGCCTGTACCGCATGGCGTTCAATCATGTCCCGGAAATGGACAAGTCATTTTACTCCGATGAAAAATGCAATTCCTGCGGAGTATGCGAGAGAATCTGCCCCGC
>CAYRTQ010000159.1:0-7127 GCA_964426865.1 uncultured bacterium | reverse complement strand
CCTGCGCAGCCGAAAGCGCGGGAGGGCGCTGCCGTGCCGCCCGGAGAAATTCGTGCCCGGCCATGGGGCCGGACAAACGTGTTCTGCCCGGCGCAAGCCTGTGCCCCGCCGGGGACATCCGGATGAAAGAGGGGCGGCCCTGCTGGCTTCACCGGTGCGAGCAGTGTCTCGCCTGCATCCAGTGGTGCCCGCGCGAGGCCATCCAGTATGGAAAGAAGACGGTTCGGACCCCGAGGTACCATAACCCGGAAGTGACCCTGAAAGACATGCTGGACGCCGCTCCCGGATCGGAGAAGACCGGAAGATAGCCGCTCCGCCCCGCTGAGTATCCCCCTCCTTTACCCGGTTCTCTTTCCCAATGAAAACCCCCTCTCCGGCATGACGGAGAGGGGGTGAACTCGCAGGAGCGGCTCAGGACGCGGGGGCCGTACCATCGCGCTCAGAAAAGATGGAAGAGAAGCCCGGCGGTGACCATGAAGAAATCGCTGTCGATATCCCGTCCCGGCAACCCCTTGAAATCGTAATCGAGAAAGACATACCGGATATCCCCGGTCAGCGCCAGGGTGTTGCCCAGCGGGATTTCAACGCCCCCGCCGAAATGCCAGCCGAAATTCTCCGTGGTGTTGTCCGGTGTTCCCGCGTCGTTGAGCGCCGAACGGTAATCGAAGGTCGTGTGATACCATCCCCCGCCGACCGCGGCGTAGACGTAGGGAACGGGATAGAAAAATCCGGTGGCCTGCACCGGCCAGGACCGGACGGTCACATCGCCGTCGGAAAATTTTTCCTGACGGTACAGGATGGACCCTTCCGCGCCGAACGCCGGGGTGAATTTTACCCGGAGCGCCGCGCCTCCCAGAAAATCCCCGTCGTCGGCTCCGCTGGCCTTCTGGTATCCGGCCTGCGGGCCGAAATAGATTCCCTGCGCCCCGGCAGGGGCGGTCATGATCAAAGCGGACAGAATGAACAGCAGAAACGTCGCGCGCATACAGAATCCTTTCTCTTGAAGGGTGCTTGTGCTCCGGCTCCGGGGTGATCGATCCGGAGCCGCGGATGCCGCATAGTGGTAACGCCATTCTCAGACGGGTGCTGTTCATCCTTTCGCGCGGGCGTACTGTATCGGCCTTCCCGCACGCGGACGGTGCGATGGCTGACAGGGGAGAGCGGCGGACGGTCCCATATGAGCCGGAAACTTCGTTCGCCGGTCTCCCGATGGTTCACCGGCTGGTCCACCAATCCCAGTCAAATCCGAACCCCAGCCCGAACCGCACGATGTAGTAATCGGTGGTGAGATTCGAGGCGCCCGGGACATTGTCCAGATCGTAATCGATCCACACGTACCGCGCGTCGGCCTGCAGAGCCACCCAGGATGTAAGGGGTATCTCCAGCCCGGTACCGGCCTGGAAGCCCCAACGGTTCTTCGTGGTATCATTGATACCGGCGGTGTTCAGCGCGGGGGAGAAATTCAGGTTCAGATGCTGATATACCCCGCCCCCCGCCAGGTACATGTAGGGGAAGGGATAGATGCGCAGGCTGGCCATCACCGGCACGGAATTCGCCCGGATATCCCCGTCGAGGAAGGTCTGCTTGAAGTAATCGCCCGAGGCGTCGATTCCCCAGTATTGCGACGGCTTCACCCGCAGGAAGGCGCCGACGTTATACCGCGTATCGTCGCCGTCTCCCGGCTTCTGGAACCCTCCCTGGGGTCCGATGAGCACTCCCTGCGGCCAGGCGAGCGGAGTGAGGGACAGCAAGAGAAGCAATGTGAGTGCTATTCTGCGAATCATGATTGTATCCTCCTTCTATCGGCTCGACGGCATAACCGCCATGCCGGTGCGCTCGATGGAACATGATGCTCGATGGAGCTGATATGGCCGGCGACCCGCTCCCCGATTTCGGGAAGCGCTTCCCCGGCCACGGGTCTCCGGATATCCGGAGATTTTCCCCTGGTGCGGTCCAATGGACCGCGGGTTCGTTTTTCACCCGGTGGACGGCCGCCCGGTAAACGGCGAACCATGCGCACGCGAGAAAAACGGCAAGCCAGACAAACAAAAGCGTGATGACAAGATTTCGTGACCGCATGATCTATACCGAAAGAAATGTATTCTCGTCTCATATGGTTGATTTGAAAAGTGTCCTCGAAAGGTTTGTCCCGCTCTTTCCCGCAAGAAACCGGTCTGAACGCCTGTTCCGGTGATCCGCATGAGTGAAATGATGAAAGACTGATGCGGGTATCTCTTCCCATCAGCTTGTATCATTCGCATCATTCGAATCGCCGGTTCAGACAATCAGTCCTTGAACCAAACCCGGTTCGGACACGCATTACGCATCTTCCCTCGTGTATCCATTTCCCATCCCGATCATCCGCGGTTCAAATCAAAAGAAATCGAACACCTCCGAACGGATATTTCCCGCGGGAACGCCCATCCTCCGGAGATGGCGATATACCGCGTCCACCAGGGAGGGCAGCCCGCTGACATAGAAGGCCCGGGAATCGCGTTCGTCCACATAGCGGGAGAGGAGCGCGGGATCCACCATTCCCCGTTCTCCCCGCCAGTCGGGATCCGGGTCCGCGAGAACGTGGACGACACGGAAATTGGGGATGGCCGATGCTTCCATTTTCGCCAGTTCGCCGCGAAACGCGATGTCGCGCACGGAATGACTGGCATAAATGAGGATGACATGATGAGGGTACATGGTATCGCGCATGTGGCGAAGCATGCTGATGACCGGAGTGATGCCGATGTCTCCGGCGATGAAAACGATATCACGGTCCTCCGGGTGAAGCAGATAGGAGAAGCGCCCGAACGGAGCCTCGATGGAAGCGGTGTCGCCGATCCGGGTTTCTCCGATGCGGGCGGTGTAATCGCCCCGTTCCTGTATGCTTGAACTCACCGATCCCTCGATCTCCGGTCCGGAAGCGATGGTGAAATGGTGCTCTTCCTCGGGAAGCCCCCGGTTGCGATGCAGGGTGATGAACTGGAACTGTCCGGGAAAGAACCCGAACCGGGGCTGTCCTTCCGGCGGAACAAACGTGAGCGTCCAGATGGAGCGGGTCTCGCGATGGGAGTCCACCACCCGCCAGGGCTGCCGCCTCAGTGCGAACGGGACCAGAAACCGGCGCCGGACATAG
Source organism: uncultured bacterium (assembly GCA_964426865.1). Taxonomy (GTDB): domain Bacteria; phylum Latescibacterota; class Latescibacteria; order Latescibacterales; family Latescibacteraceae; genus JAWLHT01. The sequence goes on along the minus strand of CAYRTQ010000159.1, from coordinate 3,997 downwards.
AACGCGAGCGCGAGGAACAACAGCGTGAACCAAAGGATGCGCATCGGTTCCAGACGCAGATCGTGACCGCTGGAAACGATCCCGTGGGTGAACGCGGCAACGAGGATCGAGACCGCCAGGATGTTGTGCGCCAGCCGCCAGCGCTCGAATTTGAGACGGAGACCCTTGCGGAAGACACTCAGGGCCACCTGGAGCAGAACCGCGGCGAGCGCCGCCCGCGCCAGCCAGATATGCCAGGGAACCGCTCCGGAAATGAGCAGGCCCGCGCCCGCGCCGTCCCCGGCGAGCAGGAAAGGGTGCATCACCAGCAATGTCCCCCCCAGGATGGCCATGCCGCGATGAAACCGCAGCACCAGGGGAAGCCCGAACGGACGGTCCATCCATTTCGCCCGCGAGGAAAGCAGGAACTGCATGGCGAGAATGGCGAACCCGGCGAGCGCAAACGCCTTTCCCGCTTCGTAAACCGGCCCGTGGCTCGTTTCCGGGCCGGAGGAAAGAACGAGGAGCAGCGGGCTGAGGACAATGAGCAGGTAAAGCAGGATGAGGTAAATCGCGCGCGCCATGTTTCTCTCCCGGTAGCCGCGGTAAAACGGGAAGGACGAGGCGTCCCGGAACGGGGGAGGAGCACCGTGACGGGACCGGCCATGGGATTTGCGGCGTCATAGCTCTATTGTGTAATATATGATAATAACACTATGAACGAAACAAATATTCGGAAGCGGGTGGTGTAAACGGGACGGTAACGAATGACATTCCGGTAAAATCATATTATATTGATATGAGAAACAACCGGTAAAGGAAAACCAAAATGGATTGAACCACGAAGAAACAGGAGAACGCCGGAGAAAAAACCGGAGATTGCCGTCCCGACGGTCACCGCGACGGGATGCTTTCCGGCTCCCCGTCTCCCGCGCTCATTCACCCCTCAAAAGGAAGACGCCCATGTTTGTAGCCAAGCGTGTTTATGACAATCCGGAGAAGAATGACGGTATACGGGTGCTGGTGGACCGTCTCTGGCCGCGGGGCCTGAGCCGTGAGAAGGCGGAAGTGGAGGTATGGATGAAGGATATCGCCCCCGGGGACGATCTGCGGAAATGGTTCGCCCACCGGTCCGACCGCTGGGAGGAGTTCCGCCTCCGCTACCGGACCGAACTGGAAGGGAACGCCGATCTGGTGCGTCAGATTCTGGACATGGGCCGTCGCAAGCGGGTCACGCTCCTCTACTCCACCCACGACACGGAGCGCAACAACGCCCGGGTGCTTTTGGAATACCTGCGGGAACGGGAGCGGGAGGAGCGGCAGAGGGAGGAGGTGGGCGCGGCGGGATGAGTATGCGGATCAGCGGGTTAACTGATTGTCTGAACCGGTGATGCGCATGATTGAACTGATGAAAGACTGATATAAAGGCATTTCCTTTCATCAGCTTTTATCACTTGCATCATGCGCATTACCGGTTCAGACAGGTTTCAAACACTTTCTTACCCGTTTGATCGCTCATTCGTATTAGTTGGCGTTTCCACGTTGAACGCCGTTTCCCGGCTCTCCGTCCCCGGATAAATCGCTGGACCGCAAACGATACCCTCTGTCCTTCTCTTGCGCGCGATGGCGCGCACGGGGAGGGCCGGAGGGTGTTTTTTTAGAGCATTATCCGCGCGGTGGTGAAATAGACCAGGAGGGTGCAGATGTCGGCCAGCGCCAGGGTGATCGGTCCGGCGGCGATGCGGGGATCGAGACGAAGGCCGTGGATGATGGAAGGGACGCTCAATCCGATGGTGCAGGCTCCGAGAATGGCGAGAAGAATACTCAGCCCGATAGCCAGAATGTCGGTCGAGAACCCCAGCCATATCGTGGCGATGAGCATCACCACGGAACTGCATCCCAAGCCGAGAAGGAACGCGGAGAGAATTTCGCGGCGCAACTTGCCCGTGTACCATTTCAAAGAAGGGGCCACGGCGTCGAGAAGCTGGAGGGTGACGGTCATGGACTGGATGCTGACGCTTTCCCCCAGGCCGAGGAGCAGGGTCAGGAAGAAGGCGATGACCAGGCTTTCCGCCAGGGTTTCCGCGTACAACCCGGAAATGAGCGCGCAGATGGTCCCGCTGGCGATGGTGGCCAGCAGCCAGGGGAACCGGAACCGGAAAACCCGCAGGGGCGTGGCGTTGTGAATCTCCGATGTGCGGAAACCGATGGTCTCGAAGATGGTGTCCAGTTCCTCGCGGCTGCTCTCCATGCTGATGATTTCGTCTGTGAATACATTGACATCGATGATTCCGAGAATGTGGTCCTCGGCGTCCACAATGGGGAAGGCCAGGAACCGGTACATGGCGAAATACTCGCAGGCGTCGTACACCGTGGCGGTATCCGGGAGCTTGACCACCCGACGGATCATGATGTCCACGAGATGACGGTCGCGGGGGGTGGTGAGCAGGCGGCGGGTGGGAATGACTCCGATCAGGCGTTTGTTTTCGTCCACCACGTAAAAGTAGACAATCTTTTCCCCGACTCCGTCCGCGAGAATACGGTCGAGCGCTTCCCCCACGGTGAAACAGCTCTCGAGAACGGAGAAATCGGAACGCGCGTGGGTGAGCACGGGTTCATTGAGATGCCGGGTATCGTTTCGCATAAGTGGAAGGACCTGGGATAAGGGGATATGGATACAGCCGCGGGATCCGCGGATCCGGAAAGCGGATTCCGGCGCGAAATCGCGGGGATCTTCCTTGTAAAATACACATCTTCCGATGCCGGACGCCATTCTTTTCCGCGATTCTATCCCGAAACCGGCGGAGCGGGAAGCCGCACGGCCCGGGCGGCGGGGGAGCAATGAGTTGCACCCCCGCATCCCGGCGCGGGACGGGTGGTTTTCAGGAACCCCCGTTACTTGCTTTCGGGTTTGTTCGTGTCCTTGTTTTCGGTATCCTTGTGGACCGAGAGGTTGAACGCGAAAAGGACGAGGATTGCGACGAATACGATCAACACGACCCAATGGGTAGCATCCATTCCGGACATGATATTCTCCCATGAAATGATGGTGAGCGGTATGTTTTTGGTTGTAATTGCATTCAAAACCGGGGTCGATGCGCACTCCGGCCCTGATTCGCGGGTATGAAGGGATCCTTCATACCATTGAACCGGGAAATGGGCATGGAGCGCGATGGCGCCGCGGAACAGTCCGGGATATGACGAAACACTCCGGGGAATCCGTTCCGGACGGGCGCAACTCTCTTTCCGTTGAGAACATCGACCGTCACGACAGGGGGTTCCGACAGGCGCGGGACAAATCTATTCCGCACCGCCGGGAAAAACGCTCACACGCGGAGATGGCTCGCGGTTTTCAGGAGCATGGGGGAAGCGCCGTATGGGACGGCGGATATGCGGGATGAGGAAAGGGTGCGGTTCGCGGGAAAGAACGGACGTTCGGCAAGCGGCACGCTCCGGAGCAGGGCGGGAACGACGGGGTTGCCGTCCGGCTTGCTCAATGTGCAGTCGGATGGGCTGGAAGGCAGGGCGGCGATGGTCAGGGAACAGGAATCCGTCCGGTTCCCGATGTCAACCGGGGTGTCGAAAAGGACAAAGCTCTGGCTCAGGACCAGGAACAGCGCGAGCAGCCATGAGAGCCGTTTCGCGTCCCGTATCCATCGGAAGAGCTGTCTTTTCGCCGGCGCCTTCATGGACGGAGTCCTCGGGGTGATTGGGGTGTGCCGTATGGAGTAAAGATACATTCCCCGCGCTGTCCGCGAAAGGGGAAAGTGGTTAAAAGCGCTGAATCGCCGCAGTGAAAAGAAACGGCAATGATTACACGCCAGTGCCCCCGTCCGGGATTCAACTATTTTCCACCGGTGCTGTACGGTCGGGATTCTTGACGAAGAATAATTCGGTGGGTAAGAAGGTTCTGCAAGATGAGTATACGGCCCGGCAAGCCAATGATTGTCTGACCTGTACTCCGGATAGTGTTTGGTTCCGACTGCCGGAAGCCCCCTTCCGGCCCTCGCTTTGGCTC